>CAKQEI010000078.1 GCA_934230115.1 uncultured Prevotella sp.
GAGCTTTGGCGGATATCGGAAAGGGGTTGCGTATAAACTTCTCTAAACATGTCGCTTAATATTGATTAGTTACTTAATAATTAACTAATAAGAATGAGGGTGTGCCAAAACTCATACTTCCCTTACCCCGAGCAATCCTCTTGTCTTGGCTTCCGTTCCATGCTCCCTTCCTCGCCGTATATCATGAATGTGATGAATTAACAAATTAACAAATTAACAAATTAACAAATTAACATTTTAACATTTCTTGCCTCTTCATCGGCTCCACAATTTTGTAGAGACCAATGATGCAAAATGTTAATTTGTTAAATTGTTAACTTGTTAATTGCTTACATTTGTGTTTCTCTCTAAGGACAAAAAATGCGTTTCCTCGGGGAGAAAAATTTGTTACCTCCCGAGGAAACAAAATAATGTGGAATGTGGAGTGTTGAGTGTTGAGTGTTAAATGTTGGGCGTGGAATGTTAAATGTTAAAAAAAAGAGCGGGGTGCAATCGCTGCAGCCCGCTCTTAATAATTAGAGAGTTATAAAAAATTAAGTTCATTTTCATCAAAAAACGATTTATTCAGCAGCTTGAATCTGCTCAATAATCTTCATACCCTCGTCCACAGCCTTCATGTTGAGAGGAATGAGGCCGTGGTGGCGTTCGGGCAGAGTCTTGAAGAGAGCCTTGTTGAGGCCCTCGGTGCTCACGATTGGGCAAACCTTGAGAAGTCCGCCAAGCACAATCATGTTGAACACCTTCGAGTTCTTCAGTTCGGCAGCCTTGTCCATAGCGTCGATGCGATAGACATTGATATCCTTTCGAGTGGGAGGATTGATGATGCCGAAACCATCGTAGATAAGAATGCCACCCTTCTTGATTTTGGGCTCAAACTTGTCGAGCGACGGCTGGTTGAGCACGATAGCCACGTCGTAGTGGCTGAGGATAGGCGAGGAAATGCGCTCTTCGCTCACGATTACAGTTACGTTGGCTGTGCCACCGCGCTGCTCAGGTCCGTAGGCGGGCATCCATGTCACCTCTTTATCTTCCATTAGTCCGGAGTAGGCAAGAATCTTGCCCATAGAGAGCACGCCCTGTCCTCCGAAACCTGCTATAATAATCTCTGCTTTCATAGGTTTGTCGTGTCTTTTAAGTCACCCTTCGGGTACTGTTTGAACATGTTCTCTTCCATCCACTTGTTGGCATTCACCGGCGACATCTTCCATCCGCTGTTGCAGGTGGCAACGATTTCTACCAATGACGAGCCTTTGCCCTCCATCGATGCTGTGAACGCCTTCTTGATGGCAGCCTTGGCCTTGCGTATCGAAGCCACGTTCTCAACACTCTGGCGCGACACGAAGCAAGTGCCAGGCAGAGTGACGGCCACCTCGCTGAGGTTGAGCGGCCATCCGTGCAGCTTAGGCTCGCGTCCGTAAGGACATGTCGAGGTCTTCTGTCCGATGAGTGTGGTAGGAGCCATCTGTCCGCCAGTCATACCATAAATGGCGTTGTTGATGAAGATGAGCGTGATATTCTCGCCACGGTTGAGGGCGTGTATGCTCTCGGCTGTGCCGATGCAAGCCATGTCGCCGTCGCCCTGATAGGTGAACACCAGACGGTCGGGCCACAGACGCTTGATGGCGGTGGCGCAGGCTGGAGCGCGTCCATGGGCGGCCTCCTGCCAGTCGATGTCGATATAATTGTATGCAAACACGGCGCAGCCAACAGGGCTCACGCCAACAGCCTTCTCCTGCATTCCCATTTCCTCGATTACTTCAGCCACGAGCTTGTGAACCATACCGTGGGAACAGCCAGCACAGTAGTGCATGTGGGTGTCGTTGAGAAGGTCCGGTTTCTTGTAGACCAGATTCTCAGGTGATATTATATCGTTCATACCAATTTCTCCTTTAATACGTTAACCATTTCCTCCGGCTCCGGCACAATACCGCCGAGTCGTCCGTAGTGTTCTACTGGCACACAGCCATTGACAGCGAGGCGCACGTCCTCAACCATCTGTCCTGCGTTGATTTCTGCCACAAGAATGCCCTTCACCTTCTTGGCGGCAGCCTCAATCTCCTTGGTTGGGAACGGCCAAAGGGTGATAGGACGCAGCAGTCCCACCTTAATGCCTTGCTTGCGGGCTATCTCGATAGTCTTCTCGGCAATGCGGGCGGCACTACCGAAGGCCACAATCATGTAGTCGGCATCGTCCATGAACTTGGTTTCGTAGCGCACCTCGTTCTCGCGGATGGTCTTGTACTTCTCCTGCAGATGGATGTTGCGCACCTCCATAACCTCCGACTTGAGCTCAAGCGAAGTGATGACGTTGCGCTTGCGTCCGCCACGGCAACCAGTCGATGCCCACGGGCACTCCTTGAGAATCTCCTCCTCTGTGCGGCGAGGCTTGATAGGCGGCAACACCACCTTCTCCATCATCTGTCCGATGACACCGTCGCTGAGAATCATTACCGGAGTGCGGTACTTGAAGGCGAGTGTGAAGGAAAGGTCAACAAAGTCGGCCATTTCCTGCACCGAGTTAGGCGCGAGTACAATGACATAGTAGTCGCCATTGCCGCCGCCACGTGTGGCCTGGAAATAGTCACTCTGCGAGGGCTGGATGGTTCCCAGTCCGGGACCACCGCGCTGCACGTTGACGATAAGGCCCGGCACTTCGGCTCCAGCCATATAGCTGATGCCTTCCTGCATGAGCGACACGCCAGGGCTTGACGATGACGTCATCACCTTCTTGCCGGCACCGCCGCCGCCATAGACCATGTTGATAGAAGCCACCTCGCTCTCAGCCTGCACCACAACCATGCCGGTGGTCTCCCACGGCTTGAGCTCGGCGAGCGTTTCAATGACCTCGGTTTGTGGAGTGATAGGATAGCCGAAGTATCCGTCTACACCACAGCGAATGGCAGCGTGCGCAAGGGCCTCGTTGCCTTTCATAAGTTTTACTTCTTGTTCTGCCATAGTGATTAGTCCTCCATCTTTTTACGGTAAACTGTTATACATCCGTCGGGGCACACGATTCCGCATGAAGCGCAACCTATGCAGTCGTCAGGATGCACTGCCATAGCATAGCGGTAGCCGTGCACATTGACGGCCTTCTCTGCTAAGGCAATTACTTGTTTTGGGCAAGCCACCACACACAGGGAGCAACCCTTGCAGCGGTCGGTGTTAACCACGATGGCACCTTTGATTTTTCCCATAATGATTGTATTTAGAAATAAGGGTTTATAGTTGTTTTTTATAGGCTTTATGTTAACGTTATGGATTATACATGTCTTTGCAGCGGTAGGCAAGAATGTCGTCGAGCATACGCTTTGCCTCTACAGCAGGCGACTCAGGGTCGAGGGCGATGGCCTCAAGATAGTTGTCAAGAGCATGCTTCCAGTCGCCCTTACGCCTGTATTCGTTGCCGAGATTATAGTATTCTTCAGCTGTCATATCTTTATCTGTAGTATTCCTTTTTACCTGCAGCCAGTGTGTTCTTCATCAGCGAGCAGATGGTCATCGGACCCACTCCGCCCGGCACAGGGGTTATGAACGAGCACTTAGGAGCCACTTCGTCAAACTTCACGTCGCCGTTGAGTCGGAATCCACTCTTGCGTGAGGCATCGGGCACGCGTGTTGTACCCACGTCGATCACTACTGCTCCCTCCTTCACCATGTCGGCTGTGAGGAAGTCGGGCTTGCCTATTGCGGCGATGATGATGTCGGCCTCAAGGCATTCCTTCTTGATGTCGCTGGTGTGTGAGTGGCACACGGTGACAGTGGCGTCGCCATACTGCTTCTGCATCATGAGCTGAGCCATGGGTTTGCCCACGATGTTGCTTCGTCCGAGCACCACGCATTTCTTGCCCGATGTGGCGATGTTGTATCGCTTGAGCAGGGTGATGATGCCGAGCGGAGTGGCAGAAATGAAGCACGGCAGCCCAATGGCCATGCGTCCGACGTTGATGGGATGGAAGCCATCGACATCCTTGCGGTAGTCGATAGCCTCTATTATCTTCTGTTCGTCGATATGCTTGGGCAAGGGGAGCTGCACTATGAATCCGTCTACATCCTCGTCGCTGTTGAGACGGTCGACACAGGCGAGCAGTTCCTCCTCGGTGACATCGTCCTCGTAGCGCAGTAGTGTCGACTTGAAGCCGCACTTCTCACATGCCAGCACCTTGTTCTTGACATAGGTTTCCGACCCTCCGTCGTGGCCCACGAGCACGGCAGCCAGATGGGGCTGTTTGCCGCCAGCCGCAATTATTGCCTTCACCTCTTGGGCGATTTCAGCCTTTATGGCTTCGGCAGTTGCTTTTCCGTCTATCAGTTGCATATTGTTGAGTTATGTTGTTGTTTACATTTTAGGCATTCCGGGCATACCCTTCATCTTGCTCATCATTCCCGCCATCTTGGCCATGTTGGTGCCAGTCACGAGCTTCATCATCTTGCGTGTCTGGTCGAACTGCTTGATGAGTCGGTTCACCTCCTGAATGTTGGTGCCGCTGCCCTTGGCTATGCGCATACGGCGGCTCTGGTTGAGAATTTCGGGGTTGGTGCGCTCCTTAGGAGTCATACTCTTGATGATGGCCTCGATGCCCTTGAATGCGTTGTCGTCGATGTCTACGTCCTTGATGGCCTTGCCCACGCCAGGAATCATTGCGGCGAGGTCCTTGAGGTTGCCCATCTTCTTGATTTGCTCTATCTGTCCGAGGAAGTCGTTGAAGTCGAACTTGTTCTTCTGAATCTTCTTCTGCAAGCGGCGGGCCTCTTCCTCGTCAAACTGCTCCTGTGCACGCTCCACGAGGCTCACGATGTCGCCCATGCCGAGGATACGGTCGGCCATACGCGAGGGGTGGAACACGTCGACAGCCTCCATCTTCTCGCCTGTGCCCACAAACTTGATAGGCTTTGTAACGACAGTACGTATTGACAATGCAGCACCGCCACGTGTGTCGCCGTCGAGCTTGGTGAGCACCACGCCGTCGAAGTCGAGACGGTCGTTGAACTCCTTGGCTGTGTTCACGGCGTCCTGGCCGGTCATTGAGTCAACGACAAACAGAGTCTCGTCGGGGTTGATGGCGTTCTTGAGATTTGAGATCTCGTTCATCATCTCCTCGTCTACAGCCAGACGTCCGGCGGTATCGACGATAACCACATCGTTGCCCTTGGCCTTGGCCTCGCGTATGGCGTTGTTGGCAATGGCTATAACGTCCTTGTTGTCGGGCTCAGAGTATACAGGCACTCCCACCTGCTCGCCCACAACCTTGAGCTGCTCGATGGCAGCCGGACGATAGACGTCGCAGGCTACGAGCAACGGCTTCTTGTGCTGCTTGTTCTTGAGCATGTTGGCGAGTTTGCCAGAGAAGGTTGTCTTACCCGAACCCTGCAGACCGCTCATGAGAATGATGGCAGGTTTGCCCTTGAGGTGAAGCTCGGCAGCCTCGCCGCCCATGAGGTCGGCAAGCTCGTCGTGTACGATTTTCACCATGAGCTGGCTTGGCTTCACAGCCGTGAGCACATTCATGCCGAGAGCCTTTTTCTTAACTGTGTCGGTGAATGTCTTTGCCACCTTATAGTTTACGTCGGCGTCAAGCAACGCACGTCTTACATCCTTAAGGGTTTCAGCAACGTTGATTTCTGTGATTTTGCCTTCGCCTTTGAGAATCTTGAAACTGCGTTCCAGTCTGTCGCTTAAATTTTCGAACATATATGTTTTCTTATTTTTAGTTTTTTATTCCTTTGATTTCTTATATTGCAAAAGTAAACAAAAAATAACGACAATACGGCTTTCAAAGCCTGTATTTAATGTATTTTAAAATACTTTTTCGCAAAAATGCTCATAAATATATGGTTTGTGCACATGTGTTGGGCTTTGTACACTATTTAATGTGGAAAGTTCCGTTGTCGGAGCTTATGATTTCTTCGAGCAGTAGGTATCTTAGTGCGTTGTCGAAGCTTTCGCGTTGCTTGGCGAGGCTCATCAGTTCTTCGAGCGTGTGGCCCTCGTTGTCGGCAAGGAGGTCGAGTATTTTCTGCCTGGTCTCCCGCTCCTCGTTGTCCTTCTCGCTGGAGTTGCGCTGGGCGATGCACACGTCGCATTGTCCGCAGTCGTGGGCGTTGTCCTCGCCGAAATACATCAGCAGCTGTCGGCTTCGGCACATTGAGCCGTTCATGGCATAGTTGACCATCGACTTGATGCGGTTGGCAAATTGCTCCTTGCGTTCCTCGTAGACCGAGGGCGGGATGACGATGTCCTCGCTCAGCACACGGTCGCGTGTGTAGGTGACGAGGGGGTTGGAGCGTTGTGGTATGAAGCTGATGATGTGTCGCTGTGCCAGGCTCTTTAATATAAGGTATACTTGCTGCTTGTCGAGACCGGAGAGCTGCGCCAGCCGGCTTTCGTCGATGTAGCGGTAGTCGACGAAGAGTCCGCTGTATTCGCGTAAGGCTGCTGCTATCAGCGCCTCCTCGTTGGGTGTAGTGCTTTGCAGCATGTAGAGTTGGTCGCGTTCCAGAATGAATCGCATTCGTGTGCGTGAGTCGGGTTCCGTCTCATACTCCAAGTATCCGGCGCGAGCCAGGATTTTCAGAGCCGAGTTGGCTATCGTGGGGAAATGGTGGAAGGTGCGGCAGAAGCGGTCGATGTCGAGCGCGAACGTGTGGCCAAAGCCCGAGCCCACGGCTATCTGGAAGAAGTATGCCAGATGCTCGTACACCTTAGTGATAGTAGCCTTGTCGGGAAACTCTTCGGCTATGCGCTTTTCGAGTTTGCTTTTGTCGCCGTTGTTGTAGAGCAGCACGGCGTATGCCTTCTCGCCGTCGCGTCCGGCTCTGCCCGCTTCCTGGAAATAGGCCTCAATGGAGTTTGGGCAGTCGATGTGAATCACTATGCGCACGTCGGGCTTGTCGATGCCCATGCCAAAAGCGTTGGTAGCCACCATCACCCTCTTCTCGTCGCTCTGCCATGCCTTTTGTCGCAGGTCCTTGGTGGCGTGGTCGAGTCCGGCATGATAGAATGTGGAGCTTATGTTGTTGCTTTCGACAAACTCGCTCACCTCCTTGGCGTGCCGGCGGCTCCTCACATATACTATTGCGCTCCCGTTCATGGAGCGCAGTATGTGCAGCAGTTCCTCGGCCTTGTTGCCGGTGGTTCTTACGACATAGGCGAGGTTCTTGCGCTCGAAGCTCATGCGGAACACGTTCTTCTGCTCAAATCCCAACCTTTCCTGAATGTCGTCGATCACTTGAGGAGTGGCGGTGGCTGTGAGCGCGAGCACGGGCACGCCCGGCTTGAGCTGCCTTATGTCGCTTATGCGCAGGTAGGAGGGTCGGAAGTCGTAGCCCCATTGCGAGATGCAATGAGCCTCGTCGACGGTGATGAAGCTCACCTTCATGCGCTCAAGCTTAGCCTTGAAGATGTCGCTGCCAATGCGCTCCGGCGACACATACAGCAGTTTTGTGCTGCCGAGGATGCAGTTGTCGAGAGCCGCCACAATCTCGCGTCGCGACATGCCGGAGTATATGGCGGCTGCTATCACGCCCTTTCGTCGGAGATGCTCCACCTGGTCCTTCATCAGGGCAATGAGTGGAGTGACAACGATGCACACCCCATCCATGGCAAGCGCCGGCACCTGGAAGGTGAGCGACTTGCCACCACCCGTAGGCATCAGTCCAAGCGTGTCCTTGCCGTTGGCAATGCTGTTGATGATGTCCTCCTGTATGCCGCGAAAGCCAGGGTAGCCCCACGTCTGGCGCAGGATGTTGAGGTATTGCTGATTGGACATATAGATAAAATACTGTTTCTATTCCTCTTCCTCGGTAGGCCTGATGTCCTCTATCTGCAGTTGCACCATGTTGCGTTTGAACACGTTGTCCTCGATAGTGTAGGCTATGTCGAAGCTTCGTTTAGACTTGATGTATCTGGCCGACGCGCTTTGTCCGAAGGCAATGCCGTTGACCACGTTGCTCGACTTGGAGTCGACCAGTTCGAGCTTGATGTGCTCCTGCTCTCTGCCCACCACCTTGCTTGTGCCGTAGTCGTAGACATTGGTAGTGCAGAATAGCGGCTTTGGGTTGCATGGTCCGAATGGCGAGAATCGCTTCAGGTCGTTGTGCAGCTTCTTGGTGATGTCGCGGAAGTCGATTTCGGCGTCGATGTCGAGCATAGCCTCGGTTTGTTCGGGCTGTATGTGATTGTCGACATAAGCCTGGAATCGCTTTCTGAACTCCTGTATGTCGCTCCATCTTAGCGTGAGTCCCGCCGCGTAGGTGTGGCCTCCGAAGTTGACGAGCAGGTCGCGGCAGCTTTTTATGGCAGCATACACGTCGAATCCGGTGACGCTTCGTGCAGAGCCAGTGGCAAAGTCGCCGTCGCGTGTGAGCACCACGGTAGGTCGGAAATATATTTCGGTGAGTCGTGAGGCAACGATGCCTATCACCCCCTTCTTCCAGTTCTCGTCGTAGAGCACAATCGACGAGCGGTGGCATTGGCTTTCGAGTCTCGACACAATTTGGTTGGCCTCCTCAGTCATCTGCTTGTCGATGTCCTTGCGCTGCTCGTTGTAGCAGTCGATGTTCTTGGCTTTTCTCAGAGCTTCGGAGAAGTCTTTGTCCACGAGCAGGTCCACACTCTCGCGTCCGTTCTCCATGCGTCCGGAGGCGTTGATGCGCGGTCCTATCTTGAAGATGATGTCGCTCATGGAGATGTCTCTTCCTCCCAATCCGCAGATGTCGATGATGGCTTTCAGTCCGATGCTTGGGTTCTGGTTCAAGGTTTTCAGTCCGTGGAATGCCAATATTCGGTTCTCGTCGGTCACGGGCACAATGTCGGCTGCTATGCTCACGGCGCAGAGGTCGAGTAGCGGTATGAGTCGTGCGAATGGGATGCCGTTGTTCTTGGCGAATGCCTGCATCAGCTTGAATCCCACTCCGCATCCGCAGAGGTGCTTGAAAGGGTAGGAGTCGTCGGGGCGTTTAGGGTTAAGTATTGCCACGGCTGGTGGCATCTCCTCGTCGGGCATGTGGTGGTCGCAGATGATGAAGTCGATGCCGAGCGATTTGGCGTAGGCAATCTCCTCTACTGCCTTGATGCCGCAGTCGAGTATGATGATGAGCTTCACACCAGTCTCCTTGGCATAGTCTATGCCCTTCTTGCTCACACCGTATCCCTCGTCGTAGCGGTCGGGGATGTAGTACTCGATGTTGGAGTAGAACTGTTGTATGAACTTGTACACCAGTGCCACGGCTGTGCATCCGTCCACGTCGTAGTCGCCATAGACCAGAATGCGCTCCTTGCGCCCCATAGCGTCGTTGAGTCGGTCGACGGCGAGGTCCATGTCCTTCATGAGGAAGGGGTTGATAAGGTCGGCCAACTGCGGGTGGAAGAATCGCTTGGCAGCTGACTCTGTTGTTATGCCGCGTCTAATGAGCAGCCAGGCGAGTATTGGGCTGATATTCAGCTTCGCCCCCAGTTCGTCAGCCGCCTGTTTCTCCTCTGTCGTAGGTGGCTTGTAATTCCATTTGAATAACATATATTGAGTTTTTTGTTTCCTTCATTAGTGGGGTGTTTGCGGTGGCTTGTGCTTTTGACATGGGCAAACCGCGTGTAAAGTTACAAAATAATATGAGCTATAATAAATTTTTGAATAAAATTAACAGAGATTTAAATATTTATGCACATAACAGCGCATAATTC
>CAKQEI010000079.1 GCA_934230115.1 uncultured Prevotella sp.
ATGTCCAACGGCGATATGTTCCTTACAAAGTCTACATGCAAGGCTACAGAGACAGTAGAGTTTGAAGGCGAAACTTATCCAGTAGTTAAAGTCGAAATCTCAAGCACATCTCACCCGTTCTACACTGGTAAGAGCAAGCTCGTCGACACAGCTGGTCGCGTAGACAAGTTCATGAGCCGTTACGCAAAGGTTCGCAAGTAAGGAAAAGAGAACGAAAAATATACTATCCCATCAAAAGGATAGAAGCATTCTTTTTGAATATGCACATCGAAAGTGTGTTCTAAGCGTAGTTGCATATACGCTTGGAACACACTTTCTTTTTTCTGCTATTTGCCTCACTCGTTATATCTACTCAACAACCTTTCTGCCTTTTCCTTCGCTTTGCTCAAGAACTCCTTATACTCCTCGCTATCAGGATTGAACGGACGATGGCCCAAGGCCGCCTTTATAGGCCGCCATTCTTCAAGAAACTTGTTTGTTGCTTCGCTGAAATAAGTTTCAGCAAAACGCTCCCATATATATTCCACAGCTTGGTCGGTAGGATGAAGCATGTCCTCACGATAGAAACGGTAGTCGCGAAGCTCATCATTCACTATCTCATAGGCAGGAAAATATTCCACCACAACCGACTCTTCGGTTCTATACCTCTCGACAAGCCTATCAGCCGCAAGCAACAGTGTGGCTTTAGACAGTTGGCTTCCATGAAAACCATATTTGGCATAACGTATAGGACTTACGGTTACGACGACACGCACCTTTGAATTTATTCCACGCAACAGTTCTACAGCCTCAGCCAAATATTCCACACACTCCTCTACAGACAGTTCTTTCTCCGTAAACAATCGCTGCGGACGCTTGCGACAGTTGTCCACAATCTCGCCAGTCTCGTTGAGTATATAAACATGATTGGTACCAAGAGTAAACACGGCAGTCTGCGGAGCAACAGTTTCAATTGCAGCAGATGGGTTGATGATGTTTTCTTCCATCCATCGTCTCACCGTATGCAATACGCTTGCAGGATTGTACATCACGCCATACGGATTGACAACAGCACGAAACTTGTCGTCCACAAAACGCCGACCTATGTTATCGGCAAAGCATGAGCCAACAAAGAGCATACGCTCGCAAGGGGAAATAGAAAAGGATGAGGGGGGAATGGTTACGGGAGTACGAAATTGCATAATAAGAATAGATAGTTAGTTACAATACTTTTCTATAGTATCCAAAAGAGGGTGTATCAAAAGTCAAATATTTTGACACACCCTCTTAGTGATATAAACTGAATATTACAGTTAAGCTTTCTTTCTCTTCACTTCAAAGAACACGCCCACTGCAATGGCAAGCACAAGCAGCAGATAAGCCACATAGGCAGCAGTCTCTGTGTTCTTAACCGACTGAGGCTTGAACGTGAGCACCACTGTATGCTGTCCTGGCTTCACATTGATGGCACGCAGTATATAGTTGACACGACCTACTGGCACCTCTGCACCGTCAACAGTAGCAGTCCAACCCGGATAGTATATCTCAGAGAACACAACAATGCCACCCTTCTGCGACTGCACCTTGTATACAAGTTCGTTAGGCTCATATTTCTCAATTGTCACAACAGCCGAATTCTGCTGCGGTTGAGCACTACCAAGGTCGGTCTGGAACTTCTTGTCGGCAACCGCCTCATGACGAAGGTCGAGAGCCTTAATGGCATCTATCTCCTGGTTAGCATTGTCAACATACTTGATATTGTCAACAAACCACGCATTGCCGAAGGCATAGGGGTTCTGCAAAGGCACTGTCTGGTTGCTCTGGAGCGGTATGATGAAATACTTAGTGTTGAGCATGTTGAGCACTGGGCATATCGAGTCGCCTGGCACTTTGGTCATGTCGCCCTGAGCCTTTGATATAGCAGGCATGATGTTGCGCATCTCTGGAGCTATATAGTAATCAATCATCTCCTGATAGCGGCGAAGCTTGGCAGCGTGGTAGCCACCTATGGACTTATGATAGTAGGATGTCTCATTCTCGTTGAACGTATTCGACGCGAGGTTGAGCACACGATAATCCTTTGCCTTGTCCTGAAGAATCTGACGGTCGGTAGCAGTCTCTGTCTGCGGAGTCTCGCGCACACTGCGCTCCACAAACATGCCATCATTCAAGTAACGCTTGTTCACCTGCCACATGTCTACAAGACAAAGCACGATGATGGCTCCGACAGCATATTTCTGAGGCAACTTCTTCTTGAGCGTGAGCAACAGTATGGCTGTGCCAAGCACAATGATGAAGAACGAACGCCAACAGTCGGCTGTGAAGATTGAAATACGTATCGACTGCAAGTTGCCAATCAGCGGAGAGAGATACTCACTTGGTATCTGCTTCATAGCATCTAACTCTTGCAACGATATATAATCGGGGAAGAACACCGACGGCATGATGGCAAACAAGAGAGCGCAGCCTGCCGTGAGGGCAAAGCTTATCCACAGATAGTCGCGACGCTTGCGTGCCACTGCTCCAAGCGGAGTGAAGAACACGAAGTTGATGATGCGCTCGCGGTTGCTCACTGGCTCATCAAGCAACTGCGGACGCTCCAACAGTTCCTTAAGGGCAAGCATGGCAAGCAGAGGTATTGTGAACTCGGCTATAACAAGTATCGAAGCCACCGTGCGGAACTTGGCATACATCGGCACGTAGTCGAGGAAGAGGTCGGTAAACCACATATAGTTTCTACCCCACGACAACAATATCGACAATACAGTGGCAGCAAACAAGGCCCACTTCATAGGACCTTTAACGATGAACAGTCCAAGTACAAAGAGCATAAGCACAAAAGCACCAACATAAACAGGACCGCTTGTGCCTGGCTGGTTGCCCCAGTACTGACCCAACTGCTGATAGATGCTGTAGAACTGAGGGTCGGCCTTCTCCATAGCCTTTTCGTTAAGGGCGAGAGGCACAGATGCACCACCCTTGGCATTTGGCACGAGCAAAGTCCATGTCTCGTCGATGCCATAACTCCACTGAGTGATATAGTCGCGGTCGAGTCCGCTTGATGTCTGATTAGCTGAGTTCTTCTTCACAAGCTCACTCTTGCCACGCATCGACTCCTGAGTGTACTGCCATGTGTGATAGAGATTGGAGAGATTGACCACAACACCCAATGCCGCTGCCACAAGACACACTCCAGTGGCTTTGCCAAACTGAGCCAACTTGCCGTTGCGCACGGCATCCCACAGATATGCTATCACCATGAAGAGGATGACAAACATATAATAATAGGTCATCTGCACGTGGTTGGCCTGTATCTCAAGAGCGGTGAATATTGCTGTAACCACAAATCCCCACAGATACTTGCCCCTATATGCCAGCACAATACCAGCTATCATAGGCGGAAGATAAGCCAAGGCTATCACCTTCCAGATATGTCCGGCAGCGATGATGATGAAGAAGTAGCTGCTGAAAGCCCATATCACAGAACCAAGCACAGCCAACTCCTTGCGGAAGTCGAAGGCGCGGAGCAGGATGTAGAAGCCCAAGAGGTAGACAAACACATACCACACATTCTCGGGCAACCAAAGATGATAGAACTTGCCCACCTGGTTCAACACTTGCTGACTATCGTAGGACGGTGCCATCTGATAGGTAGGCATACCGCTGAAGAGCGAGTTGGTCCAGCGTGTGCGCTCGCCAGTGCGCTGATAATACTCCGTTAGCTCCTGTCCCGAACCACGTCCGGCTGAGGAGTCATGACGATAAAGGATGCGGCCCTCGGTGTCTGCCGGGAAGAAGTAGGCAAACGATATTACCGCAAACAACAACACTACCAATAAGTCTGGCAGGAATCGTTTCAATGTCTTCATTTCTTTTGTATGTATAAACGTTTATATTTTCCAGTGTGCAAAGTTACAGAAAGTATCCCACAAAACCGCATGTTTTCACATGCAAACATGTTGTTTTGCAGCATATTATAACAATAAATCACAAGCCATGCCCCACTCTTTTACATTTTAGATTATAAGCAAACACATAGTTTTTCGGCGTTCTTGGAAGAAAATGGGGCGTTTATTGAAAAAATTTGCCAGTTTACAGTGTATACATTATCTTTGCATACGTAAAAATTAGGAAAGATAATTTAGAGAGTTATAGAATATTAAGTACACATACATCAGATTACGTTTCATACACATTAAGCAATGTTATTCAAGCTAAGAGAATAAGACTACAAAAAAGTTATAGATTAATGTACAAGGTATTTTATCCACGGAGGTGGAGAAAATCGTAAATGAATGAATTTTGTTGTTGATTAATAATTGTTTTCGTGAGAAAGCAGATTATAACTACGGGACTCCTTCTGAGTCCCGTTTTTTTTGTGTAATTTTGTAGACCATTACTTCGCAAAACATAACAATATAAAACATAATGAAAATAGGTATTATCGTGGCAATGGACAAGGAGTTCGCACAATTGCAGACTCTCGCCACAGACTTGAAGGAAGAAAACCACAACGGACGCAGATTCCTTGTAGGACATATCGCGCACAATGAAGTTGTGATGCAGCAGTGCGGTATTGGCAAGGTGAACTCTGCCATAGGCGCCGTGGAAATGATTGATTGCTATCACCCCGATCTTGTAATCTCGACTGGCGTTGCTGGAGGTGCCGACACCTCGCTTGAGGTGACTGATGTTGTGGTGAGCACAGAATGTTGCTACCATGATGTTTATTGCGGCGACGAATGCAAGGCAGGCCAGGTGCTTGGTATGCCCGAACGATTTGCCTGCCCCGAGGAATTGGCAAGAAAGGCCACTTCACTCAACTGCCCTACACGCGTGCGCAGCGGACTCATCGTCAGTGGCGACTGGTTTGTCAATTCACGAGAGAAGATGCAATCCATTCTCGACCAGTTTCCAGAGGCTCAGGCTGTAGACATGGAGAGCAGCTCGATAGCTCAGACATGCCACATCTACAACACTCCGTTCATCTCATTCCGAATCATCAGCGACATTCCTCTTAAGGACCACAAGGCACAGATGTATTATGACTTCTGGGAGCGTATGGCCGAAGGCTCGTTCGAAGTGACTAAGGCTTTCCTTGAAAGCATTTAACCAACCACACTTTATAATATACACACAACAAACATTTTAAGAAACATATTATGGACAAGATACCAAGCTTCACAATCAACCACAACCTCCTTAAGCGAGGCATCTACGTTTCGCGTAAGGACACAGTAGGTGGCGACACCGTAACCACTTTCGACATACGCATGAAGGAGCCTAACCGCGAACCCGCATTGCATCCAGGCGCACTCCACACCATTGAACATTTGGCTGCAACCTATCTGCGCAACGACCCCGAATGGAAAGACAGCATCGTGTATTGGGGACCTATGGGTTGCCTCACGGGTAACTATCTGCTTATGAAAGGCGACCTTAAGCCTCAAGACATAGTCGAACTTATGAGCCGCACATTCCATTTCGTGGCAGATTTCGAGGGCGAGATACCAGGAGCTGCTCCTAAGGACTGCGGCAACTGGCTGTTGCACGACCTGCCTATGGCTAAATGGGAGGCTAAGAAATACTGCGACGAGGTGCTCGACTGCATAAAAGATGAAAACATGGTGTATCCTACCCTCTAAGGACACATATACGTTAAAAGGGCGCGCAAGCTGTTTTCACAAGCTTGACGCGCCCTTTTTCTACTAACAAACAATCAACCTAAACTTATTACTTATCTCAAAAAAACCAAACTTATATATTTTTTAAACCTAATCCCAAATTCAGCTATCCTTCAATATATAATAAGCAAGTTGTATACCAATCTTAAAAGACTGTCATTCTGTCAGTTTTCAGAGACACATTGTCAGTGTGTAGATATACACTACAGCCGCGGGTATTGCCATAAGCGAAGAGTCGAAGCGGTCGAGCATACCTCCGTGTCCCGGCAATATGTTGCCCGAATCCTTTATGCCTATAGTGCGCTTGAAAAGCGACTCTACAAGGTCGCCCCATGTTCCAAAGAACACTACCACGAGGCCAAGACCCATCCACTGAGGTATAGACATTGCGAGCTCTACGGCTCCTTCGTGAATGCCCGAGTTCTCATACCATCCCAAGAAAGCTGCCACTGCCAAGACAAGGATGCCTCCACCTATGCTACCTTCCCAACTCTTGCCGGGAGACACACGTGGGAAAAGCTTATGCTTGCCAAAGAGCGAGCCACTGAGGTAGGCTCCAGTGTCGTTGGTCCAAAGGAAGATGAAAATGCTGAGCGGAAGAAGATAATTGTAAATCACCGCGTCGCCCGCTCCACGGAACGCCAACACATTAATCATAGAGAACGGCAAAGCTATGTACATCTGCGAGAGCATGGTGTAGGCCCAGTTGTTTATGGGGTTTGGAGCCTTGGTGTAAAGCTCGCTGATGAACATGTAGACCACTGTAAGCAGATAGGGAATGAACACTGCCGACGGCACTATGCCCGAGCAGAAACCAGCCATGGCTAAAAAGAAATAGACTGCCGCCACGGTAGAGAGAAAGCGGTTGACTGCCACATTCTCAAGGTTATTCACAATGCCCGTGTACTCCCACACGGTAAGGCCTGTAACCAAGGCGAAGAGAAAAATCATTGCCTCGGGACGCAAAAAGCATGTCACTACGGCCGCAACGAATATCACACCTGTAATGGAACGGGTTATGAGATTTTTCATTTTGTCACTCATAGTCTGAAAGAGGGTTTAGTTATTTACTAAGAGTTTTTTTTGATTTGTATACATTAAGAATTAAGAACTATGACTGACAGTGGCAATCATAATCCTTAATTCTCAACTTTAATTATTCATTTTCCTTGTTTTTTGCCGCCTCATGCTCGGCCTGTGCCTTCTTCACTTCTTCAGGCATGTCCTCAAGCTTAGGCGTGTTGTCTTCGATTATCTCCTCCGAACGGCTCACCCAAGGACGCTTGCCAAAGATGCGCTCCACATCCTCGGCGAATATCACCTCACGAGTCATCAGAAGCTCGGCGAGCTGGTTGTGGCCTTCGCTGTGCTCCTTGAGTATCTGCTTGGCGCGGGCATACTCGTCGTTGATCATCTTGAGCACCTCGTCGTCCATAATCTTGGCTGTAGTCTCGGAGTAAGGACGCTGGAACTGATACTCCTGGTTGTTATAATAACAGATGTTTGGCAAACGCTCACTCATTCCGGCATAGGCAATCATGCCGTAAGCCGACTTGGTAGCGCGCTCAAGGTCGTTCATAGCTCCAGTGGAAATATGGCCGGTGAAGAGCTCCTCGGCAGCACGTCCGCCAAGCAACGAGCACATCTCGTCGAGCATCTGCTCCTTGGTGGTAATCTGTCGCTCCTCTGGCAAATACCATGCGGCACCCAAAGCACGTCCACGCGGCACAATGCTAACCTTGACAAGTGGATTGGCATGTTCGCAGAACCAAGATACGGTGGCGTGGCCTGCCTCATGCAATGCAATGGTGCGCTTCTCCTCATTGGTCATCACCTTGGTCTTCTTCTCCAGACCACCAATTATACGGTCGACAGCGTCGAGGAAGTCTTGCTTGTCAACAGTCTTCTTGTTGTGGCGTGCTGCAATAAGCGCTGCCTCGTTGCAGACATTCGCAATGTCGGCACCCGAGAATCCTGGTGTCTGGCGCGAGAGGAAGTCGATGTCGACACTCTCGTCTATCTTCACCTTACGCAGATGCACCATGAATATCTCTTTGCGCTCTGTAAGGTCGGGCAAGTCGACACTTATCTGACGGTCGAAACGTCCGGCACGAAGCAAAGCTTTGTCGAGCATGTCGGCGCGGTTGGTGGCTGCAAGTATTATCACACCACTGTTGGTGCCAAAACCGTCCATCTCTGTAAGCAGGGCGTTAAGCGTGTTCTCGCGCTCGTCATTGCCGCCCATAGCCGGGTTCTTGCTGCGTGCACGTCCCACGGCATCAATCTCGTCGATGAAGATGATACATGGAGCCTTCTCCTTAGCCTGACGGAAAAGGTCGCGCACACGGCTTGCACCTACACCCACAAACATCTCAACAAAGTCGGAACCACTCATTGAGAAGAACGGCACTCCTGCCTCGCCTGCCACGGCTTTGGCAAGAAGAGTCTTACCAGTTCCCGGAGGTCCTACGAGCAATGCGCCCTTTGGTATCTTGCCACCAAGGTCGGTGTATTTCTGAGGCTCCTTGAGGAAGTCGACAATCTCCTGCACCTCCTGCTTGGCTCCTGCCTGTCCGGCCACATCCTTAAAGGTGATGCCGAGGTCATTGCCCTTCTCATACATCTGAGCCTTCGACTTGCCCACACTGAACACTCCGCCTCCTCCGGCTCCACCATTCATGCGGCGCATCATGAACACCCAAATGAACACGAAGAACAAGATGGGTCCGAAGGTGAAGAACAGCGACGTGAGTCCAAAGCTTGAGTCCTTCTCGTAGCTGTAGTCCATTATCTTGTTGCTTTGCTGAGCCGTAGACAGATACTGGTCGAGCGCGTCGGCAGAGCCGTAGGTCACGCTAACGAATGGATTCTGACCCACCTGCTGCGCTGTCTTGCCAAACACATCGCGTATCTTTTCTGGCTTGACATACATGCGGAGTGTGCCTTTATCCTTGTTCACAACCACGCTCTTGGCGTAGCCTTTGTCAACATAAACCTTAAACTTTGTGTAGGTGGCGTTCTGAGTTGCAGAGGGTCCACCAAAAAGCATGTCGCCTCCATCGGAGAAGATGAGCACAGCCAGCAGCACGATAGCTATAGTGTATAACCAGTTCATATTGAACTTTGGCATCTTCGGCTGATTGTCTCCGATAGGATTTTTTCTGTTGTCCATAATTTACTAATTGCTAATCAATGTTGGGAACCTCGGTGATGGCAGCGTCCTGCCACAGATTTTCGAGATTGTAGAAGTCGCGTGCCTCTGGTATGAACACATGCACAAGCACGTCGCCATAGTCCATAGCCACCCAGTAAGCCTGTGGCAATCCCTGCACATGGATAGGCTTCTCGCCTGCCTCAATGCGAGCAGTCTCGCTCACTGAGTCGGCAATAGCCTCAACCTGCGAGGGCGAGTTGCCCTGGCATATAACGAAATAGTTGGCAATAGAACCGTCCAATGCGCGGAGGTCGGCAATTGTTATGTCCTGTCCTTTTTTCTCTTGAATTCCTTTTACGATAGCGTCAACCAACTTGTTTTTAGTTTCCATTCAATTTTCTACTTGATTATCTTGTTTATAAATACTTGTTTCATTCTGCAATGAATTTGTGCGCGTCGCCAGCAGCACGTGACTCACACCCGTCTTTATCCTCAACATGCCTTTTCTACATGTATATATATAATAAGGTGTAGCACAGTGTGAGCTTGTACGCATAGGGGCATTTTTAACGCAGTACAAAGTTACAGTGAATAATCCGAATATCGAATAAAATCACTAAAAAACGCCTGTTTATTGCATTTTTTTAGCTAAAATATGAAGTTTCCGCAAAAAAAACACGCAAAAACATTGTCAGTTCAAAATTTATTAGTACCTTTGCACTCGCAATAAGGGAACGAGTTGCGACAATAATATTGGGATATGGTGTAATGGTAACACTACAGATTCTGGTCCTGTCATTCTTGGTTCGAGTCCGAGTATCCCAACTTT
>CAKQEI010000080.1 GCA_934230115.1 uncultured Prevotella sp.
GAATTATGCGCTGTTATGTGCATAAATATTTAAATCTCTGTTAATTTTATTCAAAAATTTATTATAGCTCATATTCAGATTGTTGTTTATCACATTAATAATTGTTATCGCTTCGATAGTCGGCGAAGTTTTTCATTGCCTTCACCACCTTTCCAGTGTGGTTGTTGAATAGACCACGATTTATCCAACTGCCAATGACTTTCTTTCCACTTTCGTTTTCTTCAGGAAACCACCAATATAATCCAGTCACTTTAGGATGCTTCTTGAGCATATCCACAAGTTCCTTAGTGAATTGAGCCTGACCATCTTCCGTTATAGGATACAAATCAGAGTGTTCGTCCTTCGATTTCGCCCATCTGTCGTTGTCGTGAGAGTAATAGAACGCAGTCTCTACAATCATAATATCCTTCTTAGGGAAATCAACAGCGAGTGAGTCGAGCGTTCGTGAGAGGTTGGGTATGTCCTTGTGCCACATAGGATAGTAGGACAGCCCTATTATATCATAATCCACATTATGGTTGCGCAAGCGCATATAGTAGTTCTTTGTCGCGTCCCAATCGCCCGCATGTTCTGTGTGTATGATGATGCGTGCATTGGGGCACACCTCACGACACGCAAGCACACCACTCTTCAGCAAATCGGTCAGCACATCCCAGTTCTTTTCGTCAAACGGGTCGGTCTTTGCTGTTGGCCAAAGCATTCCGAAAGTAATCTCATTGCCCACTTGTATCAAGTCGGGAGCACAACCATTCTTCTTCAGATGTCTCAAGGCATGTGCCGTATGCTCATAAACAGAATCACAGAGTTGTACTGGTGAGCATTTCATCCACGCTTTTGGAGTGAACTGCTTGCCAGGGTCGGCCCAAGTGTCGGAATAGTGAAAGTCGAGCATAAGATTCATGCCTGCTTTCTTAATCTGCTTGCAGAGCGGAGTGATATAGTTGAGGTCTTGGCAAACACCCTCATCCTTATTTTCTGACGGAGCGTCTGCGGGGTTCACAAAGAGGCGCACACGAGCCGCGTTCCATTTATTGTCTTTTGCTATCTTAAGCAACGGACGTGCTTTGCCGTTAGCGTCAATGAATTTTGTCCCTGCCTTTTCATAAGTTGGAAGAAGGGAGATGTCGCCGCCAAGCATACGTGTCTGGGCTTTGGTTGTCGAGAATGACAATAGGAGTAAAAATGATAAAATGAACTTCATTGCTTTACTAATTTAAATAATGTGTAGGCGGCCACGGCATCACTGTCGCAGCCACCAGAATCAACTAATATTTCCTTCTATTTCTTTTCATTGCTGCCGAACGCGTTCAACACAGCAGTAGGTTTGCCGTTAGAGTCGAACGCTCCCTTGTTGTAGCCGTTCCATCCTCCATAGCATTCCGGTTCCCAGTAGAATATGCCAAGACACTCTGTCTTTGTCTTGCATCCGTCCACCATTTTCTGCATCATTGCATTAGCATTATCTGAGTCCCAAGACATACCTATCTCGCAAATCATCACCTTAGTATTATAGCGCGAGGCGAGAGTAGAGATATTGGCAAGGCAATCGTCGGTCACCTTCTGCCAGTCGTTGTCCTCTGGATAGAGCGACATTCCTATCACATCCCACTTGGCTCCTGCAGCCTTCAATCCGTCGAACATCCAGGTGTAAGCACCAAGCTCATTGCCCTTGTCGATATGTATGATGCACTGAGCTTCGGGGTAAACCGACTTGGCTGCATCATAGCCGGCATTGTTGAGGGCAGCATAATTGTCAAACTTATCGTTGCTCACAAGACCGAGCGGCCAAAGCATACCCACACGTGTCTCGTTGCCTATCTGAATCCACTCCACGTCGATGCCATTGTCCTTAAGATACTTGAGCACGTCCTTTGTATGGTCAGCCACGGCTGTCTTCATCTTCTCAAGGTCGTCCTTATAGTCGTTCCAAGCGGCAGGAATCGTCTGCTGACCGGGGTCAGCCCATGAGTCGGAGTAGTGGAAGTCTATCATGACACGCTCACCAAGATTCTTCGCACGCCAAGCCTTTGCAAGCACGTCCTTCTTGTTGCACCAACCGTCGGCAGGGTCAACCCAAACACGAAGGCGGATAGAGTTGACACCGAGGTCGCGCAACAGCGTCATGCAGTCTTGCTCCGAACCCTTGGCATTGTAGAACTTCTTGCCAGAAGCCTCCATCTGAGTGAGCCAGCTCACATCGGCACCCTTGGCAAAACCAGTCATGTCGTAGGTTGGTTCTGTCTGTGGAATTGTATTGTCGTCGTCGCTGCACGAAGCGAACGTGATAAACGCGAGAGCAGCGAAGAGAAGCGGTTTAAGGAATGATTTTTTCATAATTTATAAGAAATAAGCCCCACTCCACCCCTCCCCCTTACAGAGAGGGAATGAAGTAATGAGCGTTTTTGTCGTTTTGTTTTTTTCTTGTTTTAATACAGAGCTTGTTCACCGTCTTTTACTTGATGGAAAACGATAACGTCTTCATAAGCCAACGATAACGTCTTCATAAATCAAGTAGGTTATTACGGTTGATACTGTTGATTTTATTGAAGTTACTATTTCACCACGCTGTAGTTCCATTTCAATGTCTTCAGGTCAACCGTTACGTTCACGGTCTCGCCAGCCTTTGCACCTTCGTCGAACCAGATGTTCCATGCTCCGGCATCTGAGGACAGAGTGAAGAGGTCGCTCGGATCAGAGCCATATACTACAGAGTTCTCGCGGTCAACAATCTTGAAGTTCTCCCAGTCGGCTGTAAGAGTATATGTACCGCTATAGGTTGTGTCGCCCGTCTTTGCAAGATTTGCAAGGTCGATAGATACGTCGTCCTTGTTCACCATGAAGAGTTCTGAAGGATATTTTGTCTCAGGCTCATCGGTAGCTGTGAAGTCAACCTTGCCCTCAACCACCGAGTAAGTAAGGTATCCGCTGCCGTCAGCAGCCACAATTACAGTATATGTGCCAGCCTTGGCGATGTTGATGCCTGTAGAGGCAGAAGCCTGCGAGAGTTTTCCGTCAGCAGCAGCAAAGTGCAGAGTCTTCTCCTCGGCATAGTCGGTGCGTGTTGTCTTGTTATACTCCTTGCCGTCGGCATCTATGGTCACCTTCTCATTGTCGGCTGTGGTAGTGATGTAGTAGCCCCACTGCTGACGCTTAGAATAGTAGGTCATGTCGTTGCCGTTGGCACGAATCTGCGAGAGAAGAGTTGCTGTCCATTCCATCTCCTTGGTGTCAACCTTCACAAACCAAGCACCACTACCATCAGCAAACCAGCAGTTCCAAGCATCGCTTGCGTTTGAAATCTCGAAAGCATGACCATCAACAGCATAGTTGCCCCAGGTGTCGCCCGAATATTCATAGAACCAGCAGTTGAGCCAAGCCGTTGCGTTCATGTAGCCAGTATACACTCCGTCTGCCTCGGGAGAGTGCAGATAGGCAATAGTATCGGTCTTGTTGGAAGCAAGCACAGCAAGTTTGGTCATGTCAACAAAGTAAGGAGTTACCGACACACGGCACACATTACTATAATGTGGCTCCATATTGTCGCCCTCCATCGACTTAATGCGGAAGTAGAGCTGTCCTTCCACGTTCACCTGCAAGCCCAAGCTCTTTGCGAGAGTGTTAAGCTCTGTACCGGTATAGGCTTTAGAAAGAGATGTCACGGCTGTGGATGTTGCTCCCGTGAAGTCCTCCGAGGCAGAAGCCTCAACATAGGTCTTAAGCAGATTGCCTGGCACGGGATTGTTCTCGTCGCTTGAGAGCAGCGTTGGGTTCTTCCATGCGAGCTGCATCACCACCTTGGCACGCTGACTGATGTCGAGCTTCACCTCGGATGTTGTGCTAATCAGTTCCGACGGAGCCATTCCGTCAACGTAGATTGTGTCGCCGTCGTTGTTGCAGCTTGCAAAGAACAACGCAACACAAAGGTACAAAAATATTTGATTGAATATCTTATTCATAATTATTTTTTTTAAGATAAAAAGCCCCACCCTTCACACTCGCTGTACATACTACTCCCCTCCATACGGGGGAGGGGCTGGGGGTAGGGCTTCTTTTATTTAATACTCCTCATTCTTCAAATTAGGATTTGCCGTAAGGTCGGTCGACGGAATCGGATAATAGTTGTACTTATTGTCTACAGCCATTCCGTCCTTTGTGCCGCCCTTCCATTCCCACACATAAGAAGAGGTGGTGAACTCGCCGAAGCGGATGAGGTCGGTGCGTCGATAGCCCTCCATATAAAGCTCACGGGCACGCTCGTCGATGATGAACTCCTTGTTGAGCTGACTCTCCTTTATGTTGCCGCTCTCGTCGCCATAGGCACGCTTGCGAAGAGCGTTGATATAGCCGATTGCCTGCTCGCGCGAACCGCCATTGCCTCCACGCACCACAGCCTCGGCATACATCAGATAGACATCAGCCAAGCGGAAGAGAGGAAAATCGGTGGCTGCGCCATAAGAAGCGGTGTTGGATGCTGTCTCGCCATTGTCCTTGAGGTTGGTCCACTTCATGAAGAGATAGCCATCCTGCTGGTTGGTAAAGTCGCTGATATACTGCTGCTGTCCGTCGGTGAAGAACATGTAGCGGTGGTCCTTGTCGCCATCGGCAAACTTAGCTGTAAGATTGCCACGTGAGCGGAAGTTGCCCCAAGGCGAAGCCACACCAAGGTCGGCAGAGTTCTGCGCTGTAGATGTGCTGCTTGCCGAGCCACATATAAGATAGGTGGTGGAACCGTATGTGAGCAGATGGTCGGGGTCCTGCGGCAGGGCGAAGATAATCTCGTTAGTGCGCTTGTCGTTGTCGGCATTGAAGAGCTGAGCATAGTCGCTGTTGAGCGAGTAGCCCTGGGCAATGGCATTGTTGCAAGCCTCGATGCACTCAGTATACTTGGCTGTGCCAGTGTAAACCTCGGCATTGAGATAAAGCTTTGCCAGCAATGTGTAGGCAGCTCCCTTCGAAGCCTCACCGTAAGGGCAATCGGCCTTCGAGGCAAGATTAGCCACACAGTCCTTCAGTTCAGACTCTATGTAGTTGAATGTCTCCTGCGGAGTGTAGCGTGGCGGAACGTAAGATCCGATAGGGTCGTTCTCTGTCACGAACGGAATGTTGCGATAGAGGTCGAGAGCATGGAAATAGAACAAGGCACGCATGAAACGGGCCTCTGCCTGATAGCGGCGCAGCTTCTGCTGGTCGGCTTCCGAGAAAGAGGAGATCTTAGAGTCGGAGCAGTTGCGCAGAAACTCGTTGCAGAGTGTGATGTTGTAATAAATGCGGTAGTACATGTCCGACACCCAAGTGTCGTTGGCGTCCCACTTCATAAACGAGATGTTGGTCATGTCGTCGCCCGTAAGCCACGAGTAGGCCATCTCGTCGGTAGGTCCTTCCTGAAGGTTGAGGAAGGTGCGCATGTAGTTTTCGCCATGATTGGACGAATAGTCCACGCCAGAGCTTTCCTGGCCTGTGGCTGTCATCGAGGCATAAATCTTTCCAAGCACAGCCTCATAGTTCTGCACGTTGGTGTACACCTGCTCAGAGGTGGTTTCGTTGTGAGGAAATTGGTTGAGGTCGTCGGTGCAGGCGGTGTTTAGAGTGAGAGCAGCGGCGGCGATGCAACCCAAAAAATATTTATTCATTGTTTGGTCGGTTTTTAGGTTAGGAGGTGCGGCACGAAGCCGCGCCCTCCTTGATTTAATTACACAATCACTTATTTAGTCTTACTACTTATGTCATTCTTATTAGCAATTAGCAATCAATGGTTTAACCTCATCCATCAATGATTCAGTCTCCATCAATTAATAATTAACAACTAATAATTAATCATTTCTAAAACGTCAGTCCCAAGCTCAGCGAGTAGGTTCTCGGACGTGGATAGAAGCTGCTGTCAACACCGTTTGGCACTTCCGGGTCGGCACCCGAATAGTTGGTTATGCAGAACACGTTCTGCACCATAGCCGAGAGCGACAGCGAGCACCACTTCGACACCTTTCCGAAGTTGTAGCTCAAGTTGATGTTGTCGAGCTTCAGGAACGAGGCGTTCTCCACATAATAGTCCGACAGATACTGGCGTGTTTGGAATCCAGTCTTCATATAACTGCGATTGAGATTATTCAGCTGCAGTCCGTCGGCCCAAGTCTCCAATTCCCAAGCACCCGTGTTCATAGCCGTAGCGTTGTAGACATAGTTGCCGATGTTTGCGCGGAAACTCATGCCGAGTGTGAGCTGCTTGTAGCGGAGCGAGGTTGAGAGCCCCATGATATAGTCGGGCATCGGCGAGTGGTAGCGGTAGCGGTCCGACTCGTTGATTGTTCCATCATGGTTAACATCAGCGTAGGCTCCCTCAATAGGCTTTCCGTTGCGGTCGTAGAGCTGGTGGTAGACGTAGAACATGTTTGGAGTGTAACCCTCGGTGAGCACCTGAATTTGGTTCTGGTCCTTCACCGTAGGGCCAACAATCATGTTGGTCTCGCTGTCGCTCTTCACGAGCGAGAGGTTCTTCACCGTCATCTTCTGCCATGTGAAGTTGTATGAGAGGTTCCATTCCCAGTCCTTTGTCTGCACCGGTGTTGCACTGAGTGTCACCTCAATACCGTGGCTGTCCACATTGCCCACATTGGTTGTGATGGTCTTGCCAAACTGAGTGCCTGCAGCAGCCGGAACAGTTGCGATGAGGTCCTTGGTCTTGCGAGTGTAGAAGTCGAACGAGCCTGAGAGGCGGTTATTCAGGAATCCGAAGTCGAAACCTACGTTCCATGAGTCGGTTGTCTCCCATTTCAGGTTCGACACGTAAGCCTCCGGACGGTAGGTCTTAATCCATGTGCCGTTGACATAAGCCTCGGCTCCAGTTGCGCTGTAGGTGTAGACTGGCAGATAATTGTAGTTGCCGCCAACCTCCTGCTGACCCGTCACACCGTAAGAGGCACGGAGCTTGAGGTTGCTGAGCACCTTGTTGTCCTTGAGGAACGACTCGTTGCTTATTGTCCAACCCAAGCCTACCGAAGGGAATGTGCCCCAGCGATAGTCGCTGCCGAAGCGCGAGCTGCCGTCGCGACGCATAGTGGCTGTGAGGAGATAACGACCGTCGAACGAATAGTTCACACGACCGTAATAAGAGAGCAACGTGTGGCGATAGTCCTCTGCCTTGTGGGTCTTGAGCTGCGAGCCTGCCACATTATACTCTATGGTTTCGGGCGAGGTAGACTTCCAGTACTGGTAGTCGTAGCCGATGGTTGCGTCGACATTGCTCTTCGCGTCCTCGAAGTAGTGGCCGTAGTTGGCGTAAACGGTGAGCAGATTGTTCATCTTCTTCTGCGGACCATAGTTATAATCGTAGCCGCCATCGAAGTAGTTGGATGCTGCATAGTCGGGGATGCGGGTGTGGCCCTTGCCCTCAGCCACGTCGGTGCCAACTGTTGCATGAAGCTTGACATCGGGGAAGAAGTGGAGCTTGTAGTCAACGTCAAAGTTGCCGATGAATCGCTTCACATCGCTGCCAGCGTCGTACATGTCAACGAGTCCGCGCGGATTGCGCTGTCCTGCCGATGTGTTGATAGGATTGCCGCTTGCGTCGAGCGACTCGGTGTAGCCGCCAAGAGCCGACGAACCTGAGTAGACGGGCAATGTGGGATTGAATGTTGCGGCTGCCCAGATGGCGTTGCCGTTATAGAATGAGTTCTTGGTGAGCGAGCCTTTGGCGTTGAGCGTGAGCTTGAGGTGGTCGTTGAAGAAGCTCGGGTTGAGCACAAGACTACCGGTGAAACGTTCCGACTTGTCACCGCGAATGATACCGTTCTGGTTTGCATAGCCCACGGATGCACGGAAAGGCAGACCCTTCACAATGTTTCCTGAGAGCGAAAGATTGTTGTCTGTTGAGAATGATGTGCGGTAGACCTCATCGTACCAGTCGGTAGAGGCATTGCCAAGCAGAGCCTTCTGCGCGTCGGTGCTGTTGGCGTTGATTACCGAGCGGAACTCGTCGGCACTCAATATGTCCACCATCTGAGCGCGGGTCTGCATGGTGTTGGTCGAAGAGAACTGCACGTTGAGCTTGGCGTCGGAGCCTTTCTTTGTGGTGATAAGAATAACGCCGTTTGAAGCACGCGAACCATAGATGGCTGTTGAGGCGGCATCCTTCAATACGGTCATCGACTCGATGTCCTGCGGATTTATCATGCTCAGGAAGTTGTCGGCTCCAGAGATGCCGCCAAGCTCCAAAGGCACACCGTCGACAACAATCAACGGGTCGTTTGAGGCGTTCAACGAAGCACCGCCACGCACGCGAATAGTGCTTCCAGATGTGGCAGAGCCGGAGTTCGACATAATCTGCACACCCGACACCTTGCCATTGATGAGCTGTTCGGGCGAGGAAATGGCTCCCTTGTTGAAGTCCTTAGCCTTGACTGTCGACACAGAGCCGGTGAGGTCGCTCTTGCGTGTTGTTCCATAGCCCACAACCACCACTTCGCCAATCTGCTTGTCGTTGGAGTCGAGCTGTATGGTCATCATGCCGCTCTTGAGCTGCACGGTCTTTGCCACATATCCTATATATGTTACAGAAATCTGTTTTGTTCCTTCGGGAACTGTAAGTGAGAAGTTGCCGTCGATGTCGGTCACGGCTCCCGTCTTGCCACCGTCGAGCATGATAGTGGCTCCCATAAGAGGTTCCTGGTTATTGGCATCTACTACGCTGCCCTTAATCACGCGGTTCTGTGCCTGTGCCGAGAGGCTTGACGTGGCAAGCAGTCCGGCGAGCAGCAGCGAGAAACGCCCAGCGGTTTTGTTTCCTTTTGTTTGGTTCATTTTGAAAACGTTTAGGTAAATTATGGTTTTTGATTCTTATTTATATTCCAATTGAAGACTTGAAACGGTTAGGTCTTTTTTTCGGTTGCAAAATTACATTTATTGACTAATATCAAGCGTCACATATTGGACAAATGGCAAAACAAAACGGACAAAACACCTCGTGGTCGCCCATAAACAAAGGATTTGTCGAAAATGTAAAGGGAAATGGGGAATTTATGTTTTGCCAAACCACCTCTCCGGACAGCCCAAAACTAACTCTCTCGGCAGGAAAAATTTGTTTCCTCGGCAGAGAACAAAAACTCTCTCGGCAGAGAGTTTTTTTTAGCCTCAAAAGTCAAAGAATCTCATTAACCTATTACTGATTTAAAAATCTCTTTAAAAACACCATTTACAGACAATCACATAACAACCTATGCAGAATCTCTGTGTGGACAGCCGGAAATAAAACTCTCAAAAACATGCCCTTTCTTGTCCTTTTTTTGGTCTTCTATTAAGACCGAACTTGGTCTTAATAATTCTTGAGGGTTGGTCTTCTATTAAGACCAAAAAGGGTCTTAATAGAAGACTAATTCCCGGCTTGATATTATAGTAAGTGTCCAAGTCCATTTTTTACGGATAAAGCCATAAATTCGGAAGAAAAGATACATAATATTTATATTGAGCCATTACAAGATAATTAAATATTTAATTATCTATACATATAGCAGGAGGGGGGTGTGTCAAAAGTCAAACAATGCGGGCTGAAAGCCCAATGTTCTCCATAGCCCAGGGCAGCGCCCTGG
>CAKQEI010000081.1 GCA_934230115.1 uncultured Prevotella sp.
GGAACTGACGTGTGATGTAGCCCTCTGTGAGCTCCAAGTAGCGTGTACCCTTAGCTACAGTACCGTAGAGAGTACCAGTCTGTGAGCGAAGACCCTTGCCGAGGTCCTCAAGACCTGCACCGATTACAAGACCACCCTCAGAGAAAGCACTCTGTGTACGTCCGTAAACGATCTGGAGGAAGAGCTCGCGCATAGCTGTGTTGATAGCGTCGCAAACGAGGTCGGTGTTCAGAGCTTCAAGGATTGTCTTACCTGGGAGAATCTCAGATGCCATAGCTGCTGAGTGAGTCATACCGGTGCAACCGATAGTCTCAACGAGAGCCTCCTGGATGATGCCGTCCTTAACGTTCAGAGAGAGCTTGCAAGCACCCTGCTGAGGAGCACACCAACCCACACCGTGGGTATAACCAGAAATATCCTTAATCTCCTTGGCGTAAATCCATTTTCCTTCTTCAGGAATTGGAGCTGGTCCGTGGTTTGGACCCTTTGCGACAACGCACATGTTGTCTACTTCTTTTGAATAAATCATAATCGGTATAATAAATAAATTATTAATGAAAATTCTTCACTGTATTCGAGTGGTTATACACTTTATATATAAATAATGTGTATGAACCTTACCCATTAACGATTACAAAATTACAAAAAAAGAATTATACTATACCTATTTCAAGGTATTTTTTTGTCTTCTTTTTGCTATTTCTGCATTATTTTTTTTAAATTTGCACAATAAGACATTATTGTGTATATCCAAAAACTATTACAGAACTTAAAACTTAATTCAAATGGAAAGAAAACTGTTACTTTTGATGCCTGCTTTTATGATGGTGAGTATTGGGGTATTTGCCCAGCAGCGGTCGTTTGACAATGCTTTTGCTATAGCTAAGCGTCAGGCTGCCAAGCTTGGCGTTGTGATTGACGTACAGGCAAAGGCCCGTTCTAAGGCTATGGCTGAGCGTGCCAAGGCTGCAAAGACTACACGCGAAGTTGGCTACTATGTGTTTGACAACGGCAATGGCAATGGATTTACCATAGTGTCAGGCGACATACGTATGCCTGATATTGTGGGTTATGCCGACCGAGGCTCTTACTCTGAGGATAATGTCCCCGACAATTTAGCCAATTATCTCAAGCTCTACGAGCAGACTGTTGAGGCAGTGAAGAAGGGCGACACTTATGCCACGAGGGATATAGCCGAGGCTAAGTGTCTGCGTGAGTCGGGCAAGAGTGCCAATGTGGCTGTCTCGCCATTGCTTGATGGAATCAAGTGGAATCAAAGAGAGCCTTTCAACAACCTTTGCCCTATATATGATGGCGTGAATAATGCTGCAACAGGATGTGCGGCTACGGCAATGGCGCAGGTGATGGCATATTGGCAGTATCCCAAGCAACTTATGGAAGACATTCCTGCTTACGTCACAAGAAGTTATGGAATAAGTATGCCTTCTATCAGCAAGGGCGAGCCTTATGATTGGGCTAACATGCTTCCTGATTATAGCAATGGCTACAATGAGGAGCAGGCTGACGCTGTGGCAAAGCTTATGGCTCATTGTGGATCTGCGGTTAATATGGACTATGCTCGTGAATCGGGAGCAATAATCACTACCAATGTGCTTGCCAAATACTTTGGTTATGACGGCGACTATATGGTTGACCTTATACGTTGGCAGTACTCGCTTACGGAATGGACCGAGATAATAAATCGAGAGCTTGAGGCTGCCCGCCCTATTCTTTATTCTGGCACTTCAACTGGCGGTGGACATGAGTTTGTGTGTGATGGTTCCGATGGCAATGGTCTGTATCATATCAACTGGGGTTGGGGAGGAATGCAGAATGGCTATTTTGACATTACTATCATCAATCCTGACAAAGGAGGTGTGGGTTCGGGCAATGCTCCCGACGGCTACAACCGCAGTTGCGGTATGATTGTGGGCATACGTCCCGACAATGGGGTAAAGGACAATCCCGTTGTAGAGCAGGCACCTGTCATAATTGCCAAATGGCGTTCCAGCCAGCATGTTGCAACCTTGAACGAAGCTACGCGACCTAACAAGGACGCCAAATTCAGCATTAGCATAGAGGAACTTATGTACAATCAGCTCTGCAATGATTTTACTTGTAGCCTGGCAATGGGTGTAAAGAATGCTGACGGTAGTTATAGTCCTATTTCAAATGTTGCCTCGGACTGTACTATTCCAGGAAGAGGTGACGATGGATACATGGCTGGAATAATCCCTACGTTTAACATCAAATATGCTTTCCCCGTTGGTACAACAACTGTATATGGTATTTACAGCACCGATGGCAAGAAATGGGAGTGTTGTGCCTATGATGAAGTGAAACCGTTCAGGTTTGTTGTGACAGCCACTGATATTGCTATTGATCACAGCAGTGTCTTGTCGGCTAAGCTGACATCCGACGAGGGAGAGGTATATGCAGGAGCTTCCAACTCGTTCACTGTGACCCTTAGCAACAATGCTGATGAAGACTTCATAGGTCTTGTTGACATTTATTCCAACGGCGAGGCCACACAGCCCGACCGCGCATCCAATGACATATTTGTTGTCATTCCTCCGCATTCTACTATAGAGCGTAAGGTTAGCGTTGAGGCTGAAGATGATGCCAGTGACCTTTATGTATGGCTTGTTGACAATCTTACAGAAGCAGTGTTAGTCGAGGCGCAACATTTTGATGTTAGGCAGTCGGGCGATGCTGTTGTTTCGCTTGTAGGTGTTTCAAGCAATGCCACTCCTGGTGTATTTGAGACAGAAAATGCCAAATATTTCAGCAATGTCGTGCGAGCACCTAAGGTTGAGGATGACAAGGTGGTGTTTACTTACAGTTTCCGCAACGACAACGAGGATGCCGTATTGAAATATCAGGTTGTGAATCTTAATGGTGAGACTCTTTCTGGTTATGCTTATCCCGGCCAAAAGATGTTGCCAGGCGGTGCAGTCACCGATATTACAGCCACCTTTACATTAGAGGAGCTTGGATATAGGTCGGTGCTTAACTACATAGAGGTGTACGATGAAGACAGTGGGGAATATGTATTGCCTTCATGCAAAGTGCCGGAATGGAATCTGTATATAGATGATGACAGATACTATCTGATGGGAGGCAACGAGCAGTTGGTTTATATCGCCGGAAAGAGCGACACGGGTGTAGCTGGTGTCACAATCGACAATTCTATTAATGTCTGTGGAGGCAAGGGCGAGATAGCAGTGTTTAGCAGCAAGCCGTGCTCAGTGGCCGTATATAGTATTTCGGGCAGTAAGATTGCCGATGTTAAGGTTAATGCCGGATCAGAGAAGCACATTGCTCTGAATGCAGGCATTTATATTGTCAACGGCAAGAAGATTGTAGTAAGATAAAAAAAGACCCCAACTATTCTAAGTACGAAGAATGGTTGGGGCTTTTTGATTTCCTTATTTATGTAGAACCAATGGTTGTTTGGGTAAAAATGGTTGTTTTTTTTCAATACCCAGGGTTCTGTTTTAGGTTCGTGTTCATATCACGGCTTTTTTGTGGAATAGGAAATACCGTTGTATATCCTTTCTTGTCAGCATCCGATGGTGTGTGTATGTCATACTGTTTGTAGTATGTCCCGAATCTTATCATGTCTTGTCGTCGCCAACCTTCCCATACAAGTTCTCTGAGTCGTTCGTCAAGGATATTGCCAAGTGTGGCTGCTATTGAAGGCATTCCCACACGCAATCTCACAGCATTCAGTTCCTCATCGCCCGATTCCCCGTTCCTTACCTTGGCTTCTGCCTTCATAAGCAGCACGTCTGAATATCTGTAGAGTACAATGTCGTTGTCGGGCATACGACCGTCTGAATATGCCGTACGGTCGACCTCGTATTTCTTCATACGTGCGCCCGCCGTCTCGATATATTCGCTTGCCGTGAGGTTCTGCTCAACAGCGAGTGGCTTGTATTCGAGTGGAGTACCGTCGTCGAGAGTTACGTATTTGCCGTCTACCTCCACCTTGCCTGTATAGAAGTTCATGTGGAGGCGTGTGTCTGGCGTGTCGGTGTTGTAGCCGTTAACTGTCATGGTGTGCAGTGTGGCACAAGTTCCGTTTTCCGAAGCTCCGCCATATGCACCTCCATGTGCGTAGTGGCGTGAGCGGAAGAGATAGTGAAACTCATTAGTGTAGAGCATCTTGTCCAAAGGTATGGTGAAGATGTTTTCCTTTGAGTTCTCATTGTGTACGGCAAAGTTTTTGGTGTAATCGCTTTCGAGTGAGTATCCGGCATCCGCAATCAGGTTGCAGTAATGTATACATGTCTGCCATGCGTTGTTCTGTGTGCCGTTGATGTCGAACATAATCGTTTTGCCGTCGGGACGTGATGAGTCGGTCCAGTTGTCGTCGGCATACACCTCGGCATTGAGTGCGAGCTTGGCAAGTAGGAACCATGCCACGGGTCGTGTAACCCTTCCATAGTAGTTGCCTTGCAGGTTGCTGTGTTCATTTGGCAACAGTGGAGCCACTGTCTGCAGTTCGTTCACAATATAGCGGAACACATCGCTGCGGTTGCTCTGTTGTATGTCGGCTATCTTCTGGGTTGATGACTCAAGGATAGGGATGCGTCCGAACATGTCCATGGCATAGTAGTAGAACAAGGCGCGAACGGCACGCCCCTCGGCCAGATACTCCATGTATTGCTGTTCTGTAAGCAAGGATTTGTGTTGCTCGATAGTCTCCAGTGATTTTGTTGACAGCACAATCACCTTGTAAAGATATTTCCATACCTTGTAAAGGTCGGTGTCGGTTGCAGTCCATGTATGGTTGTACATGTTTTTCCATAAACCTCCGTCATACCAATTGCCGCCTCTGATAGGTATGATAGCCTCGTCTGTGGTAAGAGTGTTGTAGTCGTATATGCCACGGCATGTGCCCTGCAAGCCTTCGCCTTCATCGTGCGCTCCTATGTAGTTGTAGAGCGAGGCTACTGTGTTGACATACAGGCTGTTGGCGGAGTCGTAAATGTCCGTCTCTGGTATTTGGTCTTTAGGATTCTCGTCGAGGCAACTCGTCATTGAGAGTGACAAGGCGAGAATAGATAAAGCTAAAAATCTATGTTTCATAGTCTTCAATCGTTACATGTGTAAAAAATAAATATAGGCAATTTAGAATTGCATGCTCACTCCTATAGAATAAGTCCTGTAAGTGGGATAGCACCTTTTGTCGTCGATGCCCATTGACGAGTTGACTACATAGGAGTTTATCATAGGTGTCAGTCCGCTATAGGAGGTGATAGTGGCGAGATTGTTCACGCTGCACGACACGCGTAGCGAACGCACGACATTGCTCTTCACAGGGACATTGTAGCCTATGGTGAGATATTCGAAGTTGAGATAGTCGCCACGTTCCAGCCAATAGTCAGATACGTTCTGGTCTACAATGTTTCTTTCGGGTGCACCCTTCAGCACATTATAGGTAGGGAACGACGACATATTGTTGTAAGCCAAAGCCGTGCCGTTGAAAATCTTGTGTCCGAATGCTCCGTTCATCTGTAGCGACATGTAGAAGTCTTTGTATCGCAGTGATATGTTTGAGCCGAGTGTGGCCTTAGGTGTAGCCTGTCCGCAGATGCGTCGGTCGCCTCCGTCGCCAAAGTCGATAGTGCCATTGTTGTCAAGGTCTTCTATCTTGTATTTCATAGTTCCCTGTTCATCCTTGTAGAGTCCTGTGCAGTGTGGCAGATAGAACACTCCCAATGGTTGTCCTACTATCTGGTAGAGCACATGGTTGTTGTCGCCGCCATTTTGTCCGGCACCGTCTATTGAGCCTATTGCCGTGATATTGGCGGCCGACATATTCATGCCGTTGTAGTTGCCCGACAACGACAGTAGTTTGTTCTTTTGGAACGAGAGATTCATGCTGATATTCAGGTCGATATCCTTGGTCTGCACCGGAGCTATTGAGAAACCTATCTCAAGACCTTGGTTTGACATAGCGCCTATGTTGGCCAGCAATTTGTCGTAGGCAAAAGGCGGCACAGGCACATCATATGAGTACAGCATGTCGGTGGTCTTGGAATAGTAGTATTCAGCAGTAAGCATCAGTCGGTTGTGCCATAGTCCTATCTCGCCACCTATATTGAATGTTGATTTAGTCTCCCATTTCAGGTCGGGGTTGTTGTTGCGTATGGTTCCGAGCGTCACAGTAGGTGTGTTGTTCACCGGCACTATGCCTGTCTGCTGCACATTGTTCATTGTTGTATAGGCTGATATGCCGCCCAGATTGCCCGAGCGTCCGTATCCTGTGCGTAGCTTTAATGTGTTGATGCCGTTGAAGTAGCGCAAGAAATTCTCCTTCTTCACATCCCATTCTGCCGATACTGATGGGAAAAATCCCCATGTGTTGTCGTCGCCCACCATCGACGAGCCGTCTCCGCGCATGGTCAATGTCAGCTTATACCTATTATATAATGTGTAAGAGGCGTTGGCCATAACCGATGCCAGCGATTGGTCCTCGTATGTGCTTCCAGTCGCACCGTAAGGACGCGACGATGTGGCTCCTATGTTGTCGTAGCCGAATTCGTTGGTTGTTATGCCTTTAGCGTGTGTCCAGAAAGCCGTGCGCTCTTGGTAATGGTATTCTGTAGAGAGGCTTGCCGACAGAGAGTGTGCATTCCATGTATGCGCGTAGTCGAGTGACACGTTGCCGAGATACTCCTGCTTCTTAAACTCTCCTCGGTATACATTGCCCTGTGCCCACACCCATGTGGGGCAGAATTCCGAGTTCTCGTTAGATGTATACGAGTAGCTGCCGAAAGCCGACAGCTTGAGTGACGGGGCGAGATTGTAGAGCAATCGCATGTGTGTGTTGAAGTACATCTCCTTCTGATCGCTTCGTTCGACGAGAATGGCAGCTGGAGGATTTATGCGATATGCAGCTCCGTTCTTTGTCCAGTTGCCTTTGGCGTCGCGTCCTGTTGGATATGTAGGGTTTTGGCATGCGGCAGAATAGAACAGCATTTGCGAATCGAAGATATCATTGTTCTTGTATGTTGAGCCGAATACTCCGAAGTCGCCCGTAAGGCGGTTGTCAAAGGCGTGCTGCGTGACATCTATCTTGGCTACAAAATTGTTGTAGTCCTTGGTCTTGATGATGGTGTTGTGGTCGATGTATCCAAACGATGCGCGATAGTTCGACTGCTCTGAGCCACCACTGAAAGCCAGGTAATGGTTCTGTACAAATCCTGTACGTGTGATTACGTCATAGAAGTTGTTGTCGTAGCCACCGTTATTGGCATACACTCCGAGCTTTTTGGCTGTGCTAAGATACTCGTCTGCCGACAGCATGTTGAGTTTCTTCGCCATTGACTCAATGCCGACATTCGTCTCATACGATATCTGAAATCCCTTGCCCGTGCCCTTTTTTGTCTTTACCTCAATCACGCCAGATGCGCCTCGTGAGCCATATAGAGCTGTCTCGGCAGCGTTCTTAAGTACTGCAAAGCTCTCGATGTCGGCAGGATAAATGGTAGACAGTGTGGCAATGTCGCTCGTAACTCCATCAATAATGACAAGTGGATCATTGCCTCCAATAATAGATGTTGTACCACGCACGCGCACAGATGACAGCTGCGCCATACGGTCCATGCCGTTCGACGTTACGCTCACACCGGCAGCGTTGCCGTTCAACACGTCAAGTGCATTGTTCACAATACCCTTGTTTTGTATCTTTAAATAAGTAGGGATGGTGTCGCGCTGCACATGCTGCTCCTGCACCTGTGCCGAGGCAGGCACAGTGGCAAGTAGCGACAAGGCTATCGCTGCAAGTACACACTTGTGTTCTATTTGTATTTGTCTCATTATAGATTTTTTGTATTTTAGGTTTTCAGTTATATTTTGCTTCTTAGTTGTTGGTATTTCTCTTCTATTATAATTTAAGAGAAGTTTAAGCGAAAAAGGTTTCGCTTGCTTGTGTCAAGCAGATGCATCCTTTTTTATTTCTCTGTGGGCAAACCAAGTTCCTGCCAGCGTAATATTCCGCCACGCATATCCACAACCTTATATCCTGCGGCTTTCATTTTTACGGCAGCAGCATTGCTGCGTCGTCCGCTGCGGCAATAGATATAGTAGACGTGTGAACGGTCGAGCTGTTTTATGCCGTCGTCAAAAGCCTTTGGGTTGAGCCAGTCGATGTTGATGGCACGAGAGATATGTCCTTCGGCAAATTCAGCAGGCTTGCGCACGTCGAGCAGAATAGCTGTGGTGTCGGCATTAAAGGCAGTGATAAACTCTTTAGGTTCTAACGTCTTCACGGTCTCCTGAGCCGTGCATCCGATGCTCAAGCCAAGAAAGGCGAGCAGTGTGAATAGAATGTTTTTTGCTTTCATGGTTGCAAACTTACATAAAAAATGCGAATTATACGCCAGTTTCATAAATAAATATATATTTAAAACGCGAAAGCCCCGAAAACTCCTTGCAGAATTTTCGGGACTTTTGTGTTGCCTTAAGCAAGTTTGCCGTTTTGGGCATTTGCTACTTTCAAGGCGGCTAAGCGTAGATGGATTACTTACGCAGACCGAGAGCCTTGATGATAGCACGATAGCGATTGATGTCGCGGTCGTACAAATAGTTGAGCAATGCGCGGCGCTTTCCTACCAACTGTGTCAATGAACGTGCGGTAGTATAATCTTTACGGTTCTTCTTAAGATGTTCCGTCAAATGGGAAATACGGTATGAGAACAATGCTATCTGGCTCTCAGCTGAACCAGTATCAGTGTTAGACTTTCCGTACTGTCCAAAGATCTCTTGTTTTTTTGCCTGATCTAAATACATAGAACTTTTTTGTGAATTAAATTGTTATTTGTGCAAAATGCGGGTGCAAAGGTACTGGTTTTTATTGAGATAAAACAATAAAGATGATGAAAAGATTGTTTTGTTAACTATTTTTTGCACAGGCAGTTGCCTGTATTATGTTATTAATGTTCGAGCCATGCATGAATGATAAAATATGGTGGATATAATAATATTTGATTCAATAATGATTGGGTGTTCAAAAAAGAATAGGTGTCGGATTGTAACAAGAAAAGAGGACATTACCGAAGTAATGTCCTCTTTTATGGAATGCTTTGTGACTCCGGCAGGATTCAAACCTGCAACCTTCTGATCCGTAGTCAGATGCTCTATTCAGTTGAGCTACGGAGCCAATATAAATTTAACGTCTGTGCGGAAAGGATAGGATTCGAACCTACGATACGCTTTTGACGTATACACGCTTTCCAGGCGTGCCTCTTCAACCACTCGAGCACCTTTCCTTTGGGCAACAAAAAAGCTCATCTGATGTGCAAGATGAACTTTGAGTGACTCCGGCAGGATTCAAACCTGCAACCTTCTGATCCGTAGTCAGATGCTCTATTCAGTTGAGCTACGGAGCCA
>CAKQEI010000082.1 GCA_934230115.1 uncultured Prevotella sp.
GATTCGAACCCCCGGTACCTCTCAGTACGCCGGTTTTCAAGACCGGTGCATTCGACCACTCTGCCATCTCTCCAATGTTTGGATGCCGATAGATGTAGTCTTGCTACTGCGTTAGACTTGTATTGTCGTCTTGCTTATTTGCGGGTGCAAAGGTAGCGTTTTTTATTTAACCTGCAAAACTTTTTGCGACTTTTTTTGCAGAAAATGAAAAAAAACTTGTTTTTAGCCCTTTTTAGTGGATAAGTATATATAATAATGTGGTTTGTTGATTGAAAATACTTAACTTTGCACCATGATTTATCCAAGCAATTTTGAAACCAAGATACAGTTCAGCGAGATACGCTCTCTGCTGAAAGGCTATTGTCTGAGCCAGTTGGGCAAGGACAAGGTTGACACCATGGCGTTCAGCGATGATGCCGAACAGATAAACATGGCGTTGAGGCAAACACGTGAGTTCCGTCGTATGCAGGAAGAAGCGGATGACTTTCCGCTTCAGTTCTTCTTCGACATGCGTGCGTCGATAAAGCGCATACGCATAGAGGGGACGCATTTGGAGGAGAATGAAATATTCGACTTGCGACGCTCGTTGGAGACTATAGCGGGCATTGTGAGATTTCTGAACCGCAGCGACGACGAGGGAAACTTCGACTATCCCACTTTGCACAGCCTAACAGAGGATGTGCTGACGTTCCCCGACCTAATACGCCGCATCGACCAGATACTCGACAAGTATGGCAAGATAAAGGATACGGCTTCGCCAAAACTTGCCGAGATACGCTCGCAGCTGCGCAAGGCAGAGGGCAGCGTTTCGCGTACATTATATAGCATACTGCACGCGGCACAGAGCGAGGGTCTTGTGGACAAGGACGTGACACCTACTTTGCGTGACGGCAGACTTGTGGTGCCTATCGCTCCTGCCATGAAGCGAAGAATAAAGGGTATTGTGCACGACGAGTCGTCAACGGGAAAGACTGTGTTTGTGGAACCGACAGAGGTTGTCGAGGCAAACAACCGAATCAGAGAGCTTGAGGCAGATGAGCGTCGTGAGATTATAGTCATACTGACAGAGTTCTCCAAACTGGTGCGTCCTCATGTTGACGACATTATATATGCCTATCAGCTATTGGCAGAGATTGATTTCATACGTGCACGTGCCGAATTTGCCAAGCTTACCAATGGTATAGAGCCAGAAGTGGAGGCAAAGCCCGTGGTGGATTGGATTACTGCCAAGCATCCTTTGTTGTGGCTTGCCTTGAAGAAGCAGGACAAGCCCATCGTGCCTCTCGACATAATGCTCACTAAAGACCGCCATATACTCATAATCTCTGGTCCTAATGCCGGAGGTAAGTCGGTTTGCCTTAAAACAGTAGGATTGCTGCAATATATGCTGCAATGTGGACTGTCGATACCGGTGAGCGAGCGTTCGAAGGTGGGAGTGTTTGCCGACATCATGATCGACATAGGCGATGAGCAGAGTATTGAGAACGATCTCTCTACTTATTCATCCCACTTGCTCAACATGAAGAACATGATGAAGCAGGCCAACGAGCGCACTTTGTTGTTGATAGACGAGTTTGGTACAGGCACCGAGCCACAGATAGGTGGAGCCATGGCTGAGGCTGTGCTCAATCAGTTTGTGAAGAAACACGCGTGGGGCGTAATCACCACCCACTATCAAAACCTGAAGCATTATGCCGACTCGCACGATGGCATAGCAAATGGTGCAATGCTATACGACCGCCACGAGATGCGGCCATTATTCCAGTTGGCAATAGGTCAGCCAGGTTCGTCGTTTGCCATTGAAATAGCACGAAAGACAGGTATACCCGACGAGGTGATACGCGAGGCAAGCGATATTGTAGGCTCTGACTACATACAGAGCGATAAGTATCTGCAGGACATTGTGCGCGACAAACGATACTGGGAAAACAAGCGACAGAACGTGCATCAACGCGAGAAGGATCTTGAGAAGACAATCGCAAAGTATGAGGAAGAGATAAGGGAGCTTGCCCAGAAACGCAAGGAAATCTTGCGCCAAGCAAAGGAGCAGGCACAGGAGCTCCTTAAGGAGAGCAATCGCAATATAGAAAACACCATACGCGAGATACGCGAGTGTCAGGCAGAAAAGGAGGAGACGAAGCGACTGCGTGAGGAGTTGAACGCCTTTAAGGAAGACGTGAACGAGATAGACACCAAGTCTGCCGACGACCTTATAGAGAAGAAGATGCGACAGATAATGGAGCGCAAAGAACGCAGAGAGAAGCGCAAGAAGGAAAAGAAGGAGAATGCCAACAAGCCTGTAACAATAGGCAAGAACTTCCCAACACCTTCGGCATCAGCCGAGCAGCAGACATTTGCCGTGGGTGATACTGTGCGTATGCGTGGACTGACAACAGTGGGCACTGTGGAAAGCATAAGCGGAAAGGAAGCGACTGTTGTGTTTGGCGATGTTCGCACAAAGGTTAAGACTTCGCGCTTGGAGCATACAGTAAAGGCTCCAGAGGCTTCGAAGCCAGCCACATTTGGCATAAGCCGAGAGACACGCCAGACTATTGACTCGCACAAGCTGAACTTCCATCAAGACCTTGACGTGAGGGGAATGCGTGGCGACGAGGCTCTGAACGCTGTGCAGCACTTCATCGACGACGCTATACTCGTGGGAATGTCGCGTGTGAGAATACTTCACGGCAAGGGAAATGGAATTTTGCGACAGCTTATACGCCAGTATCTGCAGTCGATACCCAATGTGACAGGCTGCAAGGACGAGCATGTGCAGTTTGGTGGAGCTGGAATAACGGTAGTGGACTTTTAAATATTCTTTTTATATTTCGTCCACTCCCACGTATCCGTGCATCACAGCATAGATGGTGAGTGCAGAGACGCTACGCATACCAAGTTTAGACATAAGATTTTTACGGTGAGAGATAATCGTCGGCAAACTCAGGTTGAGTTGGTCGGCGATTTCTTTGTTTATAAACCCCTTGACAATAAGCGACAATACTTCAATCTCGCGAGGCGACAAAGGTGCAGAAATATTGGTTTCGACAGGAGGCAATGAAGGGAGGTTGCGTCCGTGGGCATGGGCATGCTGCTCAAGCATTAGGATGGAGCGCAGCAGCTGCTTGGGCGGAAGACTTGTGCATATGGTATGGAAGGAGCTTAGAGCTGTCGTGTTGTCGGCAGCTGAGCTTGCCAAAACAATGGTCTTGTGGCGCATCTGCTGAAAGAAAGGCATGTGGGCAAGCACCACACGCACGTCGACAAAGTAATGAAAGTACTGTTCTGGATGGTTGGCTTCAAGTTCTGCAAACGATCCGAACGAGTCGATGTGCATGACAGGCATTACCGACTCCAATAAATGAGTCAACCCCAATACTGCGAGAGTATTGGGGTCGACTATAGCGATACGTGGATTATTGTTCATTTTATTTTCTCCAAAAACGTGAGGTGATGTCGGTGAAGTCGTCGCCTACGGCGCGCTTATAGAGGCGCTGGTTGGTGGTGCGCTCCTTAAGGCAACCAAGGTGTTCAATGTATGGACCAAGTTTGATATAGTCGAAGTCGCGCTTGCGAATAGTCTTGGGGAACTGTTGTCTGCCGCTATACCAAGCCACCTTCAAGCCATCATGCTCGCGATGCAGATATTGTGCAAGTTGGCTCACATATTTAGGGTCGGCATCTCCACCCATAAAGCAGATGCAGGTTATGTCGCCGCCATACTGTTTCATAAACTGGTCGAGCACCATGGGAGTGAGAGGCTTGCCAATATTCTCCCACAGATACTGGCTGTGGCAACCAGGACAACGGCAAGGACAACCTGTGATGTTGATAGACAGAGTCACCTCGTCGGGTATTTCCTGGAATACTATTCCTGTGTTTAGATAATTGAGCATGAGACTATTATATTAAAGATTAAACATTTTAGTCCATTATCGACTTGTCCACCTCGGCATAGTAGCGACGTTTAGCCTCTTCCTGACGTGCCTGAGAGAAATTGCTCACGCGCTTGAGATAGCCTATGATACGAGTCATGTAGTCAACGTTCTCGCTTCCGCAATGCGGGCACTTCTTGAGGTAGCGCTTGTCGATGTAGCCGCAGTCGTTGCAGATAGTGTTGGGAATGTTGAATGTGAAGTAGTTGCATCCCTCCTTGGCAGCAACGCGCAGGAGCTGGCGATACTGAGGCTTAGAGAGATGTTCCTCAAGGTTCATGTGCAGAGCCGAGCCGCCTGTAAGGTGCTCGATGTATGGTGCGCCATGTAGCTTGAATTTGTCTACGATATTAAGAGAGTCGTCCTCTACAACGTAGAAATAGCTGTTATAGCAGTCGCGTGGCACGAAATAGCCGTCCTCGCGGTCCCACTTGGCATGTTTCACACCCACGTTCTCGGCAGGAATCATCTCGCAATTGAACATTAGTTCCTTAGTGCGGTACTGCTTATTGTACTTCTCCACAAGTCCCAGTACGTTCTGTACGAAGTGCAGATAGTCGGGATTGTCGTTGATGGTAAGTCCCATAAACTCGGCAGCCTCCACAAGGCCGTTTACGCCGATAGTGAGATACTGGCGACTCATATTGATGTAGCCTGCGTCAAATAGCGGCAACATGCCCTGATTTTGCAAATCCTTGAGATTCTCATTGTATGCAGTCTGCACCTTATGGCAGAGGTCGATGATATGTCCAAGGAACTCCATGTAGTCCATGTTGTTCTTTACGGCGTACTGTATGCAACGGTTAAGGTTGATGGTGAGCACGCTCTTTGAGCCTGTCGACACGCCACCCGCACCAAGAGTATAGCTGAATCCGTTGTCTTGAATCTCGTTGCGCAGACGGCAGCAAGAACTCAGGGAGTCGGCGTTGTCGCTCATATAAGTAAAGAAAGAGTGACCCTCAGAGTACATCTCGGCTGTGAAGTCGCCCCATTCCTTATCTATAACGTCGCCATCCTTAGAGAGCAGAGCCATGGTTTCAACCGGGAATGTGAGCACAGTCTTGGTGCGCTCTTTGTTGAACCACTTCATGAATCTCTTCTGTAGCCAAGACAAAGAATCCCAATCAGGCTTTGAACCGTCGGGGAAGATGAAATCGCCGAAGAGACTTTCGAAATATGGTTTGTCGTAATAAGCGATGTTCCAGAACACAGCCTGATAGTTGCGTGCGCCAGTAGGCTGGTTGATGGAGTAGACAATCTGCTCGAAGCAGTCGGTAATCATCTTGTCGATGGTGCGCTGCTTGTTGGAGAGGTCTACCACATTGCCAACGTGCTGCCAGTAATCCTTGCCATACTCAAGACCGATGAAGTAGTTGAGATACATAAGGAACTCGGGTGTGGCACACGCTCCACTCAGCATACTTGACACCATGAACACCATGTTGACGAAACCTCCGCAGAAAGACTTGAGGTTGGTAGGCTTGGTGGAGTTGCCGCCGATAGACGAAGTGCCGCCAATGAGCCACGGATACATTGTGATGGATGCACAATAGTTGGCAAGAGAGGTCTCGTCGTTCTTGTAAATGAAGTGGTGGTTGAGTCTTTCGATATACTCATTCGCAAGCTCTTTGCCATACATTTTCTTGATGCGATCGGTGAGCAAACGGCGGTTCAGACGTATGAAGCTTGACTTGGGAAGCTCGCCTATGAGAGTGGCAATATTCTTGTGCTCCACATTGGCATTTGCGTCATACTTTGAGCTTGTTGCAGCGTTGGCTGCTTTGCAATAGTCTGTCAAAAATTTCAACTTGTCGATAGTTTCACGGTCTTCATTATGACGCTGTCGATAGAGCATGAACGACTTTGCAACCTTATAAAAACCCTCGCGCATAAGAGCCTCTTCCACTTGGTTCTGGATATCCTCTACGGTAATACCCTCGTGTACGTCTAAGTGACTGAGTACCTTAGAGATAACACTAAGATTAACCTCCTCGTTGACCGACTGAAAAGCCTTTGTTACGGCATTCATTATCTTGTCTAAGGAGAACTGATCCTGCGACCCATCGCGCTTGGTAATTAGAAAATCTTTCATTGTATTTAGTGATATATTTTTGACAACTTTTAAAATCCGAAAACGCAAAAAGTTTTCCGTTTTGGAAAACTTTTGGAAAACTTCTACAGAAAAAGTTTTCTCGATTACACTCTCGAAATCGCTTGCAAAGATAATATAAAAAAACGACTTGCGTATGGTTATAGCACAAAAAAAGCGGAAAAATTTTCCGCCTTAAATCTTGTTAAAAACAAGTAGAATTATAGTTTCACAGAAGAGATGTCGACAAGGTTATTAACTATTGCATAAATGGTCAGCCCTGCCGGACTGTGAATCTGTAACTTACGAGCAATGTTACGTCTGTGGGTGATGACCGTGTTGACCGAAATACACAGATGGTCGGCAATTTCTTTGTTGGTCATTCCTTGCACGAGAGCCACAATCACATCCTTCTCTCTCTCGCCAAGAGCCTCTGTGCCCTCAACGTTCTTGCCTATCATGTTGGAGATTTTGGCAGTCACATCGCTCTGCTTCGACTTTTGTTCCAGTCGTTTTACGGCAGGTATGAATATCTGTTCCTCCACTTCGGCGTGTAGCGCAAGCCATTCCTCATTATTATATATATCATATAGTGTGGCTGAGAGTTGGTTGTTGTGCAGGCCGTCGCTGGGCAGGTATTTGATGATAATGCTCTTGAGCTCGCGCAGCTTGTTGCTCTCCTGTCCGTGGTGCTTGGAGTACATGTCAATCTCGAAGTCGCCCACAGGTTTACCCTGAAGCAATTCCTCAACGTAGGGATAGACATTGTTTTCCTCATATTTCATGTGGGAAGTGACTGAGCGGGCGTACTCATCATAAAGCTTAAGGATGAGTCGTGCGAGATTGTCTTTCTCATCGAGAGCATCCACAAGTTCCTTTCGGATGAAAGGCAACTGGAAGCCGATGAAGTACTCATGGCTCGCCTTGAGATATTGCAGAAGGGTAGGCATGGACAGACGGGAGGCATCGTCGAAATCGCGATAGCCATTGATTGTGAAGTTGACCACAGCAAGGAAGGTGTATGTGTCGACATGCTGTTCCTCGCACACCTGGCTCACGGTCTTGTCGCCAAAACCAAGGCTGATGCCGAAACTGCCCAGACTCTGGAGCAGATTGTAGTTGTCCCGGATAAGAGAGATCATCTTGTCATCCGGCTCATACATTTTGTGATTTTTCATCTTGTTGTATGCTTATACCTAAATTATAATCCTGTACCTAATATATATGATATATATACCTATTTTATATAACACGTGCAAAATAACAAAAAAAAAGTGAGACTTACAATCATAATATGTAGGTATTTTAATGTATTGGTGTCGTCTAAATGTGCGAAAATACCTAAAAGTGGTGATAAAACCGACACAATGATATTTACCCAATATTGAGTATTGCCCGATTTTAGTAATCATGATACCTTTGCAGTCGTAAAAAATCATTAAAAAACATGAATAAATCGACTATCATTACCATGGCTTGCGCTGCCGCAATGTGCGCTCCGCTTGCCTCACAGGCACAGACAGTAGCAGCCGACAGCGTGATGCAACACTCCAAAGGCAATCGCCTTAGCGTAGGCGGATATGGCGAAGTGGCAATGAGCCGCAACTTCTATAGCGACTCGGGCAACCGCTATAGTTCGGCAAGCAGCCGAAAGAACGATCCAAGTCATGGACGTTTCGATATTCCTCATGCCGTGATTTATCTTGGCTATGACTTCGGAAAGGGTTGGACCCTTGGCACAGAGATTGAGTTTGAACATGGCGGCACGGGTTCTGCCATTGAATATGAGGCCGAGGAAGCCATTGAGTTTGAGCAAGAGCAGGAACGCGGTGGCGAGGTAGAGCTTGAGCAGTTCTGGATTCAGAAGTCGTTTGGACGTTTTGCCAATATCCGTGCCGGACATATAGTAGTGCCTGTAGGTTTGACAAATGCCTATCATGAGCCGTTGAACTTCTTCACAGTATATCGCCCTGAGGGTGAAAACACCATTCTTCCTTGCACATGGCATCAGACAGGTGTGTCGTTCTGGGGACATTCTGGCGATTTCCGTTATGAAGTGCAGATGATAGCAGGTCTTGACGCTTGGCAGTTCTCGCGCGACAAATGGATAAAGCCTGGTACAACAAAACCGTTTGAGTTTGAGACTGCCAACAAATATGGATTCTCAGCACGTGTAGACAACTATACAATCCCTGGACTTCGTGTAGGCTTGAGCGGCTACTATGGACAGTCGATGCACAATGCCGTGCCTCACGACATGGAGACAGGCAAAAACAAGAAGATAAAAGGCAACGTGTATGTGGGTGCGGTAGACTTCACATACAACGCCCACAACTGGGTGGCCCGTGGCAATGCCGACTATGGTTATGTGAGTGACGCTAAGACCATCAGCGCGATACGCAAGCCTGGCACACAATACGTTAAACCCTACGAGAGCAACCAGACATTTGGCTCACACGCCATAGCCACAAGCTTTGAGCTTGGCTACGACATCTTCTCGCAGATAGCAAAGCTTCGTGCCGACAAGCAGAAACTCTATGTGTTCGGTCATATTGAGTACTACAATTCTTGTCTTGGCAGTTCGAAGGAATATACAAGCAAGAAGATATTCGCAGGCGGCATCAATTATTATCCGTTGCCACAGATTTGCGTGAAGGCAGAGTACAGCTACCGCAAGCTCAAGTCGCAGTATAACGATGAGCCGGCTGTGAACATTGGAGTTGCTTATCAGGGACAGTTCCTTTAAGAATGGGTGATGGTTTCTTTCGGAAGAATGTAGTAATTGTAACTTAAATAAAATCAGTAGTCATTTATAGAATAACCAATAGTAATAATCATTAGTAGTAAAAAGATGAAAAAGATTCAGAATTACGTGATGGCGTTCCTTCTTGGAGCCATGACAATCGGATTTACAGCTTGTGGCAGCGACAATGGTGGCGACGAAGAATTCAACCTTCCTGAGGTTGGTCAGGCCACAACATCAGTAAGCAGCTCAGACAAGGAGATGCAGAAGGTGGCAAAGAACTACGTGCAGGCAGTTGTTTATCCTACATACCAGGCTCTTGCCTCTAACGCACGCACACTCTATAGCGCAGCACAGACCCTCTATAAGTCGGCTGAGGCTGGCACCATGACACAGGACGAGATTAATGCAGCATGTGAGGCATTCAAGAACACACGTCGTGAGTGGGAGCGCAGCGAGGCATTCCTCTTCGGTTCGGCAACAGACAACGAGCTTGACCCACATATCGACTCATGGCCACTCGACCGTGACGAGCTTGAGAAGGCGCTCAAGAACGAGACCCTTATCGCAGGTTTCAAGAGCGAGAACCCTGCCAAGTTTGTTTCTGAGCA
>CAKQEI010000083.1 GCA_934230115.1 uncultured Prevotella sp.
GAAAGAATGCAGAAAACATTATCCCAAGTTAATGGCTGCCCCCAAAGAAATAGGTCGGAAACCGAATGGTATGGGGGAGTGCAGACACGGTGGTGTGAGAGGTCGGAAAACGAAAGTAGGAAGAAAACAGCTTCGTTTTCCTCCTACTCAATTATATATGTATTATTTCCATATCGACTTTATAGTACGTACGCGTCCTGTGGCTGGCTTGCCATTGATGGTTATGCTATTGTATATACTCTTAGGATATACAAGCAAGGTTTGTGCCATGGACCCGTTGCCAGTAAACAATTCTACAGACGACTGGTCGATATAAAGGCGTAGTGTTACGCTATTGCCCTCGGTATTGAGTGGTGCTATTACCGATGGCAACGAGAAGTTGCCGTTGAACGAAGTTTTGCCAGTCTGATTGTTGCGATGGGCAATAATGCTGTTTGTAGCAGCATTTAGTGTGTAGTCGAGGTGTTCGCCCTCTTTATTGACAAGAGATATCTCGGCATCATTGTCTATAGGCATTGTCAGTTCTACCTCATAGGCATTGGCGGCATCAAAAGCATTAGCTGTAAGTTCTTTCCATTCGCTTGCAGAAGCCTCAAGTTCCTTTACCACATTGCTGTATAAAAGCGGTTTGCCGTTGTATTCGTGCAATGACAGTTCACGTGGTAAAGTATATGCCGAACGCCATGGTGATACAGGCGAAGCTCCAGCATACTGCCAGTTGTTCATCCATCCTATATAAACATTACGACCAGGTGTGTTGCTCCATGTAACGCCTGCATAGTTGTCGGCACCATAATCAAGCCATAACGGATAATCGAGTTCGTCGGCTGTGAACTTATTGCCGTCAAAATCGCCTACAAAATACATTGTACCACTTCCTATGGTGGGGCCACCAGGATTGACACTTACTATGAGCACCCACTTCTTGGTGCCATTATAATCCATCTGTAAAAGGTCAGGACACTCCCACTGTCCACGGTTGCATCTACTTATAGAAGTTGTGAATGTAGAGAGTTTAGTCCAGTTCTTCAAGTCCTTTGATGCCCAGAACTGTATACCGTATTGCCATCCTAATGCCAGCGACATAATCCATTGCTTAGAGTCATCGTGCCAGAATATTTTCGGGTCGCGGAAGTCGGCCAATTCGGTATTCTTAATCACAGGATTGCCTTCATACTTTTGGAATGTAGCACCTCCGTCAGTGCTATATGCAATACTTTGCTGCTGATATGCATCGGCTGACGTATAAATAGCAACAATAGCATTCTTTCCGAATCCGGCTGTATTGTCCTTGTCTATCACAGCCGAACCAGAGAATATCATACCAAGTTCGTCGGGTGATAGAGCAACGTTCTTCTCTGTCCAGTGTATAAGGTCGGTAGATGTGCTGTGTCCCCAACTTAGGTTTCCCCAATCATTGCCCTTAGGGTTATATTGGTAGAACATATGGTATGTGCCGTCAAGATATACAAGACCATTAGGGTCATTCATCCAATTCTTGGCTGGAGTGAAATGTATTTGTGGACGGTACTGCTCCGTATAGTTATCATCAGATGGCTGGGGAGTATCTGGAGTGTCGGGGGTAGTGGGAGCGGTTGGCAATTCTATCTCGCCCTCCGAATTTGAGTCTACACACGCCACGAACGATGTTGCGGCAAATAGACAACAGGTTGTAATAAAAATCGATTTGTTCATAATATATATTATTATCTTGTTTTGAGATATTCAAGGCTGTTCTTTGCAAGTTTAAGCACATTGTCCTGATATACATTGTTCTTAGGATAAGCACTTATGTTTGGTGTGCCGTTGTCGTTCTTCATTGAGAATTCGCATCCACCATTACCAATGCAGAGTACAGTGCCTTTGAAGTCGGTATTGCCCTGACGAGCCTCCCATATATTGAGCTGTGAAACCCAATCAATCTGTGAATCCCATGTAGCGAGTGGATATATTCCATATGTGTCGGTCAATATGCTGTAGCAAGCCATTTCCTGATTGCCTTGTCCGGTTAGTACAGCAGGTATGTTGAAGAATAGACAGTTGTGGTCTTCAGTCCAACCTGGTCCCTTCATGGCTATAAGTTTGGTACGGTCGGTCTGTTCTACGTCAATGCCGTTGTATATAGGGTGTGACGACATGTCAATACTGAACTTACCGCCAGGATTAAGTTGTACAGCCATCTTCCACACGTCTCCATTATATCCACCAGCAGCACATCCAATGTTCTTGTCGTTGTTCTGCAGCATATCAGTAGAGATGCGTCCAAGTGTACCTATATATACAGTAGAGTGTCCCCAAAGCAGCAGGTTGCCGCCATCCTTGTACCATTGGCGTATTGCAGGTGTTGCTGCGAGTACATTTGAAGGAATATTCCATACATCAGCCTCATTACCGGTCTCAATGTCGCGTATCCAGAAAAGTACGCGGAACTGCGCAAGGTCGGCAGTAGAATGGATATCCTTGAACGATACAAACTTGGCAGAAGCATACTGGCTATGTAGCCAAAGCCATGCCGAAGCCTCATCGTCATCACCATTCTGTGTCAGTTCGTCTGCAGTAGCATAAGTGCTGAGGAATCCAATGGTAGTCTTGCCTATACGCAGCGACGATGATGTGGCAAGTGCTGTGCCCTTATCGTTTACGGCAACAATTGTAACGTTCCATGTATCGCCGTCTGAAACGTTGTTGATAGTGTATGATGTAGCACTAGCATCAAGAGTCTCGCTAATGTTGCGAATACCATTGGTGGCGGTAAGTAGCAGGCTTGTAGCGTCAGTAGCCTTGCTCCATGTTATCTCGGCATTGTAACCATCGCTAACATCAACCTGCTTCATTGATAGATTTGTGATAGATGTAGCTCCCTCGCGGATGTATTCTTTCACTACTCCAGATGAAACATTTGTGCCGTCAGTAACCTTGAACACATACTCAAACTTAACGTTTGTTGGTACATTTTTCTGAACGTAAGTATTACCAGAAGCAACCTCGGTGGAGGTAAGAGTACCATCGCGGTAGGTGGCTATCTGCATACTCTCACCATCAGGCAGAGTATTCCATTGCCATACATAGTCGTCGTGCTGTAACTGGCCTGTTATGGATGAGGCATCGGGTGCGCTGACTATCATGTCGCTACGGTCGTAGTCGTTGCTTTGGCAGGCGGATAAGAGCACGATAGTCAATAATATAAATATATTAGAAATTCTTGTTTTCATAAATTGAATAATTATTTAGATGTTAGAATTCATTCGCCAAGTAAGGGCAAAAGCTATATAGCAAATGCTTTTGCCCGTTGTGACGTATCATTTAATATCCCTTGTTCTGTTTGTACAATCCAGGAACGTAGTAGAGCTGGTTGTATGGTATCGGATAGAACTCGTTCTTGCCGGGTGTGTAGTGAGCATCCTTCAAGTATTGAGCGTATGTCTGTCCGTCGTATACATCGTTCTGTTCCTTTGCGAAGTAAGCGTTGAGTGTCTCCGAAGCCATACCCCAACGGCGCAGGTCGAAGTAGCGTCCGTTCTCCATAGCAAGTTCCAGTCGACGTTCCCAGCGCAGACACTTGCGTGCTGTAGTCTTGTCCTGGAAGTAAGACTCTGGATAGAGAGCTATCTCACACTGGTCTTCTGCATAAGCGATGTGCTTGCCTACAGAGTTCTTTGCACGCTGACGGATGTCGTTGATGATAGTGCGGGCCTCTGAAAGGTTGTCGGTCTCGATAAGAGCCTCTGCACGCATCAGCATCACGTCGGAGTAGCGGAACACATAGTCGTTCATTGCGAATGCCTGCCATGAACCATTGTAAGTCTCACCCTTAGAGCGCTGCGGCACTTCCTTCATAGAGCAGTAGTAGCCGTAAGTGTTAGGTGTGCGGCTGTTTGCCTTTGTGAGGGTGTATTCCTTCTCATACTTGTATGGGAAAGTAGGCATACCGACGGTATGGAACAAACGTGGATCCCACTTCTGAGCGTTTGGACTGCCATTGATAGGATAGTCTATTGTCTTGTTGTAGTCGTCAAACTCCGGCAGACCGTTCTTGGTCTTGAATGCGCTTACAAGGTCTTGCGATGGTTTGTGGAAGTCCCATCCGCACGACCACATGCCCCATACACCATTGAGCATATTGCTCCAGTTGGCGCGTCCGTAGGTGGTGTTGTCTTCCTTGTAGTCAGAAGTCTGTACTGCAAATATACTCTCCTTACTGTTCTTTTCTTCAGGAAGGAAGATGTCACCATAATCCTCAAGATAGCCATAGTTGGGGTCGTCCTTCACCACTTTGGTGTATTCTACCACCTTCTGCATGTATTCTTTGTTGATATGGTCGTAGCCGTTGGTAGCTTCGTAGCCGTCTCCATAGGCAAGGGTGAGATAGCACTTGGCAAGGTATGAAGCAGCAGCTATCTTGTTCACTCTATTCTTGTCGGTCTGCACATCGGGCAGCACGTCGTAAGCCTCCTTGAAGTCGTTGATAATCTTGCCAAATAATTCCTCGTATGTGAATTCGTCGTTGCGGGTCTGCTCCTGAAGGTTGTTCTTTGCGACATTCTCGTCAATCCAAGGCACTTGACGGAACATGGTTATCAATTTATAGTAGAAGTGGGCACGGAGGAACTTCACTTCGGCTACACGTTGCTTGCATGTTTCTTCGCCGAGTTTGTCGTTGCCATATTGCTCAAGCGAGAGCAAGGCACGGTTGCAACGGCTTATTGCGCAATAGAGACGATACCAAAGCTCGTCAAACTCGCCTGGTGTAGAGGTCATGGTAGACCATATCTCCATTGGGTGATAGCCAGTGTCGGTAGTGCCTGAACCTCCTTTCAGACAGTCGTCTGATGCCAAATCGCCATAAGGCCAGAGGTTGAATGGATAAGAATACCAGCAATCGCCGAGCATGGCGTATGCTGAAGCAACCATACCATCGGGGCTGCTGAAAGCCTTGTCCTCGTCAACAACACCCTTGGGCGATTCGTCGAGGAAGTCGCTGCATGATGTTGTAGTGCCGAGTGTCAACATCGCTGCGAATATATATTTATATAAATTTTTCATTGTTTCTGATTTTTAAATTGTTTTGAATACTTTGTATTGTAACCGATTTTCAATATAACTCACAAGTGCTTACAAGGAGGGTAGGGGTGCTTACCCACCTTGTTATATATTAGAAGCTAACCTGCAGTCCGAACGACACTGATGAAGAGTGTGGATAAGCCCAGTTAGGATTCTCTGGGTCGGATATGGTGAAGCTGTTGCTCTTCCATGTGAAGAGGTTCTGACCTGAAACATATACACGAGCCGATGTCATGTTGAGCTTCTTAAGCAATGAGTCGCTGAAGTTGTAGCCTACTTGCAGTGAGCGAAGCTTCATCCAGTTGCCATGCTCTACAAAGTATGTTGATGCACGTCCTTCGTCGCCAGTATTGTTGGTTGTAAGAGCAGGAATTGTTGACGATGTGTTGTCTTGTGTCCATGCTCCAAGCAGGCGGTTGCCCTTGTTGCTTCCAGCGTCTGTTATGCTCCAGAAGTCGGTCTGGAATTTCTGATTGTTGTATACGTCCACACCGCACACTCCCTGGAAGAACATTGAGAGGTCGAAGTTCTTATATCCAAGCGACACGTTCAAGCCCCAGTTGAAATTAGGTACAGGATTATAAATCCAAGTTTGGTCGTTGGCATTAATAGAGCCATTACCATCAAGGTCGGCATACTTAAGTCCGCCTATACGGGCATTAGGCTGACCTGAGGCAAGTACCTCTTCGCGACTTTGGAAAAGTCCGTCAACAACGTATCCCACTATAGAGCCATAAGGCTTCTTCGACTGCACAAGGTTCTCCTTCATTGTGTGTGCATACGAACCTGTGGTTGTAGAAGGCAGGTATGTAACCTTGTTGCGGAAGAAGTCGATATTGGCAGAAACATCGTAGCGCAGACCGTACTTAGTGTTGTGACGGTAACCAACGTTAGCCTCCATACCTATATTGCGCAGTGATGGACCATTCGACCAACTTGCACCACCCTCACCCATTGCACCGAGATATGCGGGTGATATGAGCATATCCTTTACATCTTTGATATAAGCATCGACAGTTCCGTAGAGTGCTTGGTTGAACAAAGAGAAGTCGGCACCAACGTTATATTGTATTGTGGTTTCCCATTTCAGGTTGTCGTTGGCAGTCTGTGTGGCGCGGAAGCCTGATGGGAAAACGCCAGTGCCTTGACGGTAGAGGTCGTATGCGGTAGATGTTACACGGTCAGAGCCATAATCGGCAACATACAAGCCGTAGCGTGCTGTGTTGGATATCTCTTGGTTACCGGTCTTACCCCATGATGCACGAATCTTAAGGTCGTCTATCCACGATGCCTTGAGGTTCTTTGAAAGACGATAGCCAAGTGTAGCGGCAGGGAAGTTACCATAACGGTTGTTCTTGCCGAAACGTGAGCTACCGTCACGACGTATGGTGAATGAGGCGAGAACGAGGTCTTGCCAATTGTAGTCAACCTTTCCGAAGAATGATGCCAATGTGTATCCAGAACCAATACCAGTGGCTCTCTCAATACCTGTTGCGGCATCAGGCCACATATAGTCTTTGTCTTCAATTACAAAAGTCTGTGCATATGCTCCCATATCCTCTACAGTCTGCTTGTGCAACTCCATACCAGCAAGCACTGTGAAGTCGTGGTCGCGTGCTATCTTGAAGTTGTAGTTGGCTGTATTACTCCATGTCCAACGCACGTCGTCGTGGGCAGAGAGTGTGGTGCTCGGAATATCATTGTTCACAATGTCCGACTTGAAGGTGTGGTTCATTGAGCGAATGAACGAGTGATAGTAGTCGAGACCAAAGTTTGAGCGGAGCATAAGACCCTTGAGCGGTTTTACGTCAACGTAAGCATTTCCGAAGACACGCCATATCTTCAAGGCATTGTCGCGGTTCATGTACATCTCGCGCAGAGGGTTCTGACGGTCGCTCATGCCACCTACCGGTCCGCCAAACGTAGTGCCATCTTCTTCATATACGGGTACAGTAGGTGACATCTTCAGCGCATTCTCCATAGGAGCGCAGTCAACTTGCTTAGAATAGGTTACTGTGGCATTCTCGCCTACACTTACTATCTTGTTGACATTGTATGTAGAGTTGAATCGTGCTGAGAAGTTCTCGAAGTTGGAGTACTTCAATATACCGTCGTTCTTCTTGTAGCCTGCAGAGAAAAGACCAGTAAACTTGTCGGTAGCACCCGATAGGGAGAGGTCGTAGCTCTGCATAAATCCAGTGCGTGAAATCTCGTCAAGCCAGTCGGTGTCCGAAATGCGCATTGTTTTCTTGGCATTGATGTAACCATCGTATACACCATTGACGGTATATGTATTATAGTTGCCAGTAGAAGGGTCGTATGCCTTGATAGTACGTCCGCTGGATGCGTTGAGATCGAGACCATAGTTACGTGCATAAGCCACAGGGTCAATTCCGTCGTTGAGGGCAGCTTGTGCCATAGCTGTAGCATACTCACGTGTATTGCAGAGCTTCATCATCGACTGCGAGTTGTAGAATTGTGCAGTGAGGTTTGTTGAGAAGTCTACATTGAGTTTGCTGCCCTTCTTGCCTTTTTTTGTAGTGATAATGATAACACCATTGGCGGCACGCGAACCATATATAGATGCCGAAGCTGCATCCTTGAGCACTTGCATACTCTCAATGTCGTTCATGTTGAGCGAGTTGAGGGCTGTAGTTGTAGGCACTCCATCAATAACAAACAATGGGTCTTGTGATGAGTTGAATGAACCGATACCACGTATACGAACAGTACCAGTGCCAATAGGCGAACCGTCGGTAGTGATGGTCATGCCTGGCACCTTGCCTTGCAAAGAGCGCATAGGGTCGGTATCTGCTGACGATTTGAGGTCTTTTGTGCTTACCACTGATACAGAACCAGTCAAATCTGCCTTGCGCTGAACTTGATAACCAGTAACAACCACCTCTCCGAGCAACTCTGAGTTGTCTTGGAGCACAATCTTGAGATTCTCACCAGCCTTCACCTCCTGGTCTTTGCATCCTATATAAGAGATGATAAGGGTTTCGCCGGGCTTAACGTTCAACTTAAAGTTACCGTCTATGTCGGTCACTGTACCCATATTATTGGCTCCCTTCACTTTTACTGATGCGCCAATGATAGGCTCGCCAGTATTGTCAGTCACCGTTCCGCCGATGCCATTAGTCTGGGCGTATGCGCCAGAACCTGCGAGCATGAGCATACTTACTAAAGCTACTTTTGCTTTTTTCATAAGATATACGTTTTATGTTTTGGTTTAAGTTGTTATTTGTTCCCTGTATTATTCCTAATAAAGGTTTTTAGCTTAACAAGAGCTGCGTTGTTGAGGCAGCATCTTGTTTACGCTTGCAAAGTTAGAGAACAAAATAAAAGTGATATTTCATGAATCGTTCACAAAATATCACTCATGTTACATGCAACAAT
>CAKQEI010000084.1 GCA_934230115.1 uncultured Prevotella sp.
AAGATTGTGAATGGAAAGACACAAGCTCTTGCATACCATCAGGAAAGAATGGAAAGAACGATCTGTAAGTTCTTTCCTTCATTATGCAATGCGTCCATGCCTTCATTGGAAAAACTGATAAATCCAACGGAAAGTATGGATTTTTACAAGGCGAGAGTGGTGTATGGCAAACAAGGAGTTGAAGCAGTAGAATATGCTCCGTATTTTATTCGAAACATAAACTCACTTCAAGTGGTCGAAGACGACACGATAACGTATGGCTACAAAAGTACCGACCGCAGTTGCCTAAATGCCTTGGTCGCACAGAAAGGAAACTGTGACGACATCATCATCGTCAAACATGGACTTTTAACAGATACCTCATTCACGAACCTTGCCATATTTGACGGCAAACATTGGGTGACTCCCAGACATCCCTTATTGCCAGGCACAAAAAGAGCCGCACTATTGGACAAGGGAATGATACAAAAAGCAGATATTACGTTGGAAGATTTGCGAAATGCCAACAAGGTGAGTCTTTTTAATGCGATGATTGAGTTTGGTGAAAGAGAAATAGCAATGGAGAATGTCCACTTTTGAACATTCTCTATTTCTTCTGATATACAAGATATTTTATGGTTGTAGTTTGATGAAAAAGTAAATATAATATACTTGGCGATTTAATATATATTCAAGTGGCATTTAATATAATATAAATGGCAAAGTAAATATATAATACTTTTTTTATGGATTTGACATCCTTGGGTACATGAGCCACCACAGAAGTAGATACTCATGACAATTATGATTTTGCTTTGTTGCTAAAGCATTTCATAATTGTCAATTGAGTATAAAATAATAGTCTTTTTAAATAAGCACTTGCGTTCTTGAACGGAATGAATTCTCAATGCTTGTAATCTCGCTTAAGAATTTTTGGTCAATCTTCATGCGTCGCTCCACTTGGTTGCAACTGTAGATTACAGTAGAGTGGTCGCGTCCACCCACAAGACGTCCTATGCGGCTTGCTGGCAACTTGGTGTATTTCTGCGCCAGATATACAGCCACTTGGCGTGCCATGACGAAGTCTTTTTTGCGGCTACGGCTGTTGATATTGGCTGGAGTAACGTTGTAGTGCTGGCAAACACTCTCAATGATTTCGTCGACAGTAAGCGGATTGTCATCCACTTTGACTGAACGTTTGATAATACGCTGTGCCAACTGCATGTCGATACCGCAGTTGTATACAACGCTGTATGCCATAAGTGAGTTGATAACTCCCTGCAAATCGCGTACAGAACCGTTGGCTGTGGAGGCTATAAACTTGACAACATCCTCTGGAATACTGAGTCCGTCATGGCGTATCTTGCTTTCGAGGATGTCTACACAGAGCTGCACGTTAGGTTTTTCAAGCTCAGCAATGAGTCCGCATGAGAAACGTGTGATAAGACGCTCGTTCATTCCTTTGAGTTCTACTGGTGGGCGGTCGCTCGCGAGAATGATGCGCTTGCCATTGCGGAAGAGGTGGTTGAAAATGTGGAAGAATGTATTCTGTGTGCCTTTTTTGTCTTCCCACTCCTGTATGTCATCGACAATGAGCATGTCAATGGTCTGGTAGAAGTTGATGAAGTCGTTGATGGTGTTGCGCAGAACAGCATTGGTGTACTGTACCTCAAACAGGCGAGCACTGATATACAGCACCCGCTTCTCTGGGTGAAGGCGTTTTGCTTCCACACCAATAGCGTTGATAAGGTGGGTCTTTCCGCATCCTGAAGGACCGAACACGAAGAACGGGTTGAACTGCATGTTCTGCGGATGCTCTGATATGGTTTGTCCGATGGCGCGTGGCAGCTTGTTGCTGTTGCCCTCGATATAGTTCTTAAATGTGAGATTGGGGTTGAGTTGTGAGTCAATCTGTTGCTGTGGTGCACTGTCGAGCATCGTCGGCGACTCGTTGGCATGGGTGCGCTGTTGTGGGCGCATTGATTCCTCAGCAGGCTCGTCGCCTTCTACCACTTGGGTCTTCTTGTTCTCGCTGTCAGTGACTATGCGGTACGACAGGTTTACACCGTTGCCAAAGGCACGTGTGAGCACCTTGCGCAACAGGTCGACATAGTTCTCTTCGAGATACTCGTACACGAAAGGACTCGGTACACGCAGTAATACTGTCTTCGTTTCCTTGGTGAAGGATTCAAAGACAGTTCTCTTGAACCATGCGTTATATTGTTGCTCAGAGATGTTCTCGCGTATGAGCGCAAGACATTTGTCCCAAAGCTGCTCAGGACTCAAATTCATTGGCTGTGGTGTTATTTATGTTATGTAATGTCTTTCGACTTGTTCTTTACTATTAATTCCGTTTGCAAAATTAGCGATTATTTTTGAGGTGAGCAAATAGTCTGCTTTCAAAATGCTTGGTTTTATGCCATTTGGAGTGGTATTTTCTTTGAGTTAATTTTTTTTATGAAATCGTGAAACATAAAGAACTGTAATAGTTGTAAGTGACTGATATATCGGTGCTTATGGTTTGTGGACGCTTTCTGTTGCAATTGCTGCAAAAATCACCTGTAGACAGGTAGATGGTTTATCGTATAACAGGGAAAACGGCTTCAGACCACAGGTCTGAAGCCGTGAAACAATTGCTTGTTGCTAAGCGTATTTTATGTCTTTATTTATTCTTGCTTATTTGTCTTTCTTTCCGAACAGAGAGAAGTGTACGTAGCGTTTCGGATGCTGTCGCAAGTTTATGAGCAGCGAGTCGGCACTCATCATAGTTGAATTGAGATTATGATAGAGTGAAGCGTCGTTCATCAACAGGCCAAGTGTGCCATTGTTGCTGTTGAGTTTTGATGTGAGCTCCTGTACGTTGGCAATTGTTTGGTCCACCTGTTGCTTTGTAGTGGCAAGGTCGAGTTGTGCAAGGTTGCCTGTCAGTTTGTTGGTATTGTCGAGCACACCATTGGCCTTTGCAAGCATAGTTGGCACATTGCGGTTGAGCTGTTTCATCAGTATGTTAAGCTCTGCAGATGATGTTGTGAGGTTGTTGGTGATTGTCTGTACGTTGTGTAGCGACTGAGCTATTGCTGGGTCGGCAAGCAGCATGTTTACGCTTGTGAGGATGCTGTCGAGTTTTGGCAGCATCTTCTCTATGGTTGGTATCATTTGGGCTGCTTTGCCTAAAGCACCGCTGTTCACATCGCCTGTGATTGTACCTCCTGGCATAACACGCTCGCGTGGATTGTTGGCAAGCAACAGGTTGACTTTGATGTTGCCCATCAAGTCGCTCTCAATTTCGGCTGTTGAGCCAACAGGTATGCGCATGGCTTTGTCGATACCTACAAGTACGCGTGTGGGATGCTCGCCTGAATAGTCGTATATCACGTCTTTAACAGTGCCCACTTTATAGCCGTCGGCATATATAGGACTTGATGATGAGAGTCCGCTTATATCCTTGAACTCGATATAATAGTCGTCGGTTGACGAGAACAGGTTGAGTCCCTTCAGAAAGTTCATACCGAAAAACAGTATAATCACACCGACGATTGCGACGATTGCGATTTTCACTTCTTTTGTAAACGCTTTCATAATTGTTGTTTATAATGTGTATTTATTTGTTCCTGTTTTGTTTGAATTCACGTATGCCCAGGTTCACGTCCATCTTTTCTCCATTCTTGAAGGCAATGATGAATGCTCCGGGGAAACGGTCGAGTATCTCCTTGCGAAGTCGATAAATCTCGTTGTAGTTGTTCGATGCGCCATAGGTATATTTCACCATTCCGTTTTCCTCGTAGGCTTCACATCCTTCAAGCCCCTTGAAGTTGTGGTCGCCTTTCTTAAGGTGGCGCTGTGCCACGAGCACTTGCACTTTGAACACAGGTCTGCTTTGGTCGGCCTCCTGTGACTCGTGTTTAGCGGCAGGTGTTACTTTACGTTTTACATTACGTTCTGTATTACGTTCTTTCGACCTGCGCATTTCTGGCATATAGTCGGGTTGTCTGACGTTGTCTTCGTTCTGTTTTGTCTCAGGCTTCTCGTTGTTTGCCTGTTCGTTGCTTTGTTCTGCTGTTGCGTTTGGTGTTGAGGAATCATCGTCTGTTTTTTTGTCTGGTAATGGGTCGGACATTGGTTTGTATGGCACCGTCATGCCAGTGTCATATTTGTTTTTGTATTCCACAAACGCATTATATATACCACGTGCAATGTTGTCAATCTGTTGTTGATTGTTGAGCAACTGTTCCTCGCTTGGCGTAGATATGTAGCCCAACTCAATAAGACAAGCAGGCATCGATGTGAGTCGCAGCACAGCAAGGTTCTGTTGATGCACGCCTTTGTTGGGGCGGTTGGCAGAGCGGCATACATGTTTCTGCATCATCTTGGCCAAATCTATGCTTCGTGTTAGGTTCTTGTCCTGAATAAACTCAAACATGATGTTGCTTTCTGGCGAATTTGGATCGAAACCTACATAATGTTGTTTGTAGTCTTTCTCAAGCAGGATGACAGAGTTCTCGCGTTTCGCCACCTCAAGGTTCGTTTCTTTGGCATGCGACGATCCGTCTCCTAAGGTGTATGTCTCGAATCCTTTCATTGTGTGGTTGCCTTTAAGCGAGTTGGTGTGCACCGACACAAATAGGTCTGCTTTCTTGCGATTGGCAATCTCGGCACGCTCATATAGGGGTATGAACACATCTGTCCGTCGTGTGTATACTATTGTCACGTCGGGACAGTTGCGCTCTACATAGCGTCCAAAGGCGAGTGCCACTTTCAGGTTGATGTTCTTTTCGACTGATATGGAGCCAGGTGCTCCAGTGTCCTTGCCTCCGTGTCCGGGGTCTATGCAGAGTGTGAATTTTCCGTTTGCCCCTGTCACTGAGGATGCAAATGATATGATGAAAAGCAGTGCGAGCAATACTTTTTTTGTCATGAATTTGATGTGCTACGAGTTATAATACGCTGCAAAGTTAGCTAATTAATTGATAAAACTGCAAATATTCATTTAGTTTTTTCGTTGGTAACGTGTATTTCGACACCAGCTCCTTGGCAGTCGGCTCCCATAGGTGGGTTGAGTTTGGTAATGCGGAGCATTATTGTGGATATTTGGAAAAATTCTTGTACCAGATGATTGGCTATGCGTCCGGCCACGTGTTCTATGAGTTTTGATGGTTGCATCATTTCTTCTTTTATGATGTTATACACCTCTGCGTAGTTGAGTGTGTCTTCTACATTGTCCGACTGCATAGCATGGTTTATGTCGTAGCCTATTTTTATGTCGATGGAGTAGTCGTTTCCTGTAAGCTGTTCTTGTGGCAGCACGCCGTGGCAGGCATGAAGACGAATATCGTTGATATGTATATAGGATTGGGTGATGTTCATAAGGAAATCTGATTTAAATATTTAAGATGGTGTGTCAGAACTCTGACACACCATCCTTACATTTGTTGTCTTATCCGCAGCGCGATGCTCCGCAATTTTTGCATATTAGACATCCTTCTTGGAAGACAAGCGATTCATGTCCGCATACGGGGCATACTTGGCCTTTGGCTTCGGTACCGTCGACTACGTATTTCTTCAAAGCTCGTTCCACACCGTTTTTCCATGTGTTTATGCTTTGGTCTTTGAGTTGCAGTGAACCGACGAGCTTTATCACATGATCGATAGGCATGCGGTAGCGCAGTACGCCAGAAATCAGTTTGGCGTAGTTCCAATACTCAGGATTGAATTTCTCGGAAAGCCCTTCAACAGTGGTTTTGTATCCTCTCTTGTTCTCAAATTGGAAGTCGTAGCGTTTTTTGCCATCAGGGCCAGTCTGCTTTATGATGCGTCCTTTTGTGACAGTTTTTGGCAATGCTATTCCCTCTTCGTCGTCTTGCAATCCGGTGAATATCTCGTAGGGGTATCCATCGAGCAATCCGATAAAAGCCACCCATTTCTCCTTGTTGTTTTGGAATCTCACAACATCACAGTCGAGTTCCTTCGGACGTGTCTCAGTTACTATTCTGCCGTCTATTTGTACCACGTGTTTTTCCTTGATAGGAATTGTTGGCTTTTTCTTCTTGTTGTCTTTCTTCGATGCAGATACAAGTACGCCAGAGCGGCTTCCGTCGCGATAGATAGTGCATCCTTTACATCCCGACTTCCATGCTTCCACGTAGAGACGGTTGACAAGCTCTTCGTCTACGTCGTTGGGCAAGTTTACGGTGACGCTGATAGAGTGGTCTACCCATTTCTGTATAGCTCCCTGCATACGCACCTTCATAAGCCAGTCGACGTCGTTGGCAGTAGCTTTATAATAAGGTGAACGTGCCACGAGTTCGTCTATTTCCTCTTGTGTGTAACGCTTTTCGGTGTCGATGCCGTTTATACGCATCCATTCGAGGAATTTCTTGTGATATACAATGTATTCTTCGAATGAGTCGCCAACCTCGTCAACGAAGTCTACATGTGATTCAGGGTCACCAGGGTTCACCTTGCGACGGCGTTTGTATACGGGCATAAACACAGGCTCTATGCCGCTTGTTGTCTGTGTCATGAGCGATGTTGTGCCTGTGGGGGCGATAGTGAGACAGGCTATATTTCTGCGTCCGTATGTTGTTATGTCGGCATAGAGTTGTGGGTCGGCCTCTTTGATACGCAAGAGGAATGGATTGTTTTTCTCGCGCTCAGTGTCGAAAATTTCAAATGCTCCACGTTCCTGTGCCATTGTCACCGATGAGCGATAGGCAGCAAGTGCCAATGTGCGGTGGATATTTACGCTGAAATCTGTTGCCTCCTGTGTGCCGTAGCGCAGTCCCATGGCTGCCAGCATGTCTCCCTCGGCTGTTATGCCTACGCCTGTGCGGCGGCCTTTTGAGCTCTTGTCCTTAATCTTTTCCCACAGATGGTATTCGGCGTGCTTTATGTCGTCGCATTGTGGGTCGTGGCTTATCTTGTTCATTATCAGGTCAATCTTTTCGAGCTCAAGGTCCACTATGTCGTCCATGATTCGTTGCGCCTTGGCCACGTGTTCCTTAAATTTCTCGTAGTTGAATTTCGCCTCTTTGGTGAACGGGTTCTCTACGTAAGAGTATAGGTTTATGGATAACAGTCGGCATGAGTCGTATGGACACAGTGGTATCTCACCGCAAGGATTGGTTGATACGGTGCGGAATCCGAGGTCGGCATAACAGTCGGGTATACTCTCGCGCAATATTGTGTCCCAGAAAAGTACGCCTGGTTCTGCACTTTTCCATGCATTGTGTACAATTTTCTGCCAAAGTAGTTTTGCAGAAATGTCCTTCTTTATCTGTGGCTCGTTAGAGTCAACAGGGAATTGTTGTGTGTAAGGCTTGTCTTCTATGGCTGCACGCATGAACTCGTCGTCGATTTTCACGCTGACATTTGCTCCTGTAACTTTGCCTTCTGTCATCTTAGCGTCTATGAACGCTTCACTGTCTGGATGCTTTATACTTACTGAGAGCATGAGTGCGCCACGTCTGCCATCTTGTGCAACTTCGCGTGTGGAGTTGCTGTAGCGTTCCATAAATGGTACAAGCCCTGTTGAAGTGAGGGCTGAATTGTTGACAGGTGAACCTTTTGGGCGTATTTGCGAGAGATCATGACCAACGCCGCCGCGACGCTTCATCAATTGCACTTGTTCTTCGTCAAGTCGCATGATTGCGCCATAAGAGTCGCCGTCACCCTCAATGCCTATTACGAAACAGTTGCTAAGAGAAGCCACTTGGTGAGTGTTGCCAATTCCTGTCATGGGGCTTCCTGCTGGTATCACGTAGCGGAAATGATCAAGCAGATTGAATATTTCCTGGGCAGACATTGGATTTTCGTATTTATTCTCAATGCGAGCTATTTCGCGGGCAATGCGCCAATGCATGTCTTCTGGTGATTTCTCGTAAATGTTGCCGAAACTGTCTTTCATTGCGTATTTGTTCACCCATACGCGTGCGGCAAGTTCGTCACCTGCGAAATACTGCAATGAGGCATCGTATGCCTCGTCGTAAGTGTATGTTTTAGAATTTTCCATTATTTATATATGGCTTGTAATTATTACAATGTGTAAATGTGGCTGCAAAGCTACAACTTTATTTTGAATTTCCGAAATCATTAAGGGAAAATATGTTTATTATGTGCATTTAGTAGCTTTCTTATGTGTATATATAGGGTATAGACATTTTATAGAAAGTATTTTTAGATGTATATATTATATAATGTGTTAGTATATATTCAATTGTATCAATCTTGAATAATTGTTAAAATATTGATTATTTATGTAGATTTCTTGAAATTCTTTTTAGCGGTTCGAAAAAAAAATATACCTTTGCATCCGCTTTCGAGAACGAACGAAACCTCAAGCAAAACGAGATTGAGAAGTGTTCGAGAAAGCGAATAAAGAAAGAGTTCTTTGAAAAGATTTACATAAGACAGATAAAGTAGTACAAGAAGCGAGAATGATGAAACACTCA
>CAKQEI010000085.1 GCA_934230115.1 uncultured Prevotella sp.
CTGTTCGAACCTGTGCATTTTTTGCACAGGTTGAATTTTGATCAAGTTCTTCCGACTTGTAAATATTACGAATATGTCGAACTATAGAAGTTCTGTCAACTCCAAACAACTCCGCCATTTGGCTCTGAGTCAGCCACACCGTATCATTCTCCAGCTTCACGTTCAGCTGTATGCTTCCATCCTGGGAGCGGTATATTTCTATCGAATTGTTCATGATTTCAATTATTTTAGTTAGCTTTGTCCGTCGTTTAGTTATTGAGCCATCAATACCGTAGTCTTTACAACTTCGTAGTCATAACCCTGTGTCTCGCAGTCCAACTTATTCCAGTCAACTATACACGAATGTTGCTTTGTCACCTCGTCACATGTACCACTGATAAGCTTCTGGACTTCATCTGTCATCGGCACATACCCCAACATGATGTGCGAGGCATTCCAACGCAGATGTTCGCATATCGACACGTTGTAGAGACTTATGAGCCAGGGAGTGATTTTTTCTTTTTCAATGTCGATTATAGATTTGTCTTTCTTCCAATTCGGGAGCGAAAGAGAAACTTGTCTTTCTGTGATATTCAGGAGTTTCATCTTTGTGTAGCAGTGTTGACAGTTGGCTTTATCCTGTCCTTCCTTGCGCCGGAGACTACGTTTCCCATAAATCTTGCCAAGTTTCATTATTTCCTTTTCGCGTCTTTCATCCCATGTTGTTTTGGAACCAACAGCCTTGCAGTAAGAATTATAGAACTTAACAGCTTCCTCTTCATAATGGTTTTTTACTATTATGTTGTAGCTGTATAGTTCTTTTGTATTACCGAAATATTCCAATGGCGCATATTCGTTTCCAGAACAAAACTCTTTATAAACCTTTACGGCTGCGTCAAACTTCACAATGCTGTTGTCGTTGTACATTCTTACAAACACCTTAAAATGCGACATTTTCTTTGTACGGTACAACAGAGCCTTATCCATTATCATTGATGCGATGTCCATGTTTGCCTCATCACTGCCTGCAGCCACAATGACGTAGTTCATCTGCTCGATATTGGCATTCAGAAACTTGTCGAATTCCACAGAACCAGCCGAAAGGTCGTGAAAGAAAACTTCCTTGTCCACCAGCATATCCATCCCCGGCACCTCCTGCCAGAATTTGCCCTTTACTGCCGACAGGTTGTTGTCTATAATATGCATCTCAACTGGCGACTTGTTGCCACCCTTGTCAGCGAACGCAGAATATTCATACAGGAAGCGCAATGCATCCTGTCCAGTAGAGCCGAAGCCGACAATCAAAGCCTTGAACTTGGATGTGACGCAACCGCACTCCTTGTCTATATCAACGAAATCTATCGGGTGGTGCATCTTATCAGGCTCCATCTTCAGTTGCGTTACTGCGGCTCGTGAGTCGTCTATCAGTTTCAGTTTGTTCTCCCATCGCTCCTCGATAAGGCGGTTGAGCATATTCTTTCTTGCAGAACAGTAAATGGTCAGTTTAGCATTCGCACAAACGTCGTTGTTGAGCATATTGATGGCAGCCTTGAGGTTGGCATCCTCATCGGAAGTCAATATGAAGAAACGCACTTTAGTCGATTTATCGAGAATTTGCTTTAGTCGATAGATGTTCATTGCGTCAAAGAAGTCGGCATTAGCATCTTGTACACTCGATGGGCGCAATGAGCTGCGCACCAAAATACAGTTGCACAATCCCGACATCTTTCTCAAAGCATTCATCTTATACGAGAAGAGTCCGAGAATTCCACTGAAGCTCTGGCCCTTTGATGGCGACTCCTCTTGTAAAGGAAAGTCAACGAAGACGAAACGTTCCTTCTTATCGCTGTTTTTTGTTATATCGTGTGCCAACACAAAACTGCGCTCGTTGAGTCCCCAGAATACGTTGGTTATGTCATCTGAATTTATAAATCTCCACTTGAAACCTCTATACCAATATAGTATGCGCTTGCCAAAGCACAAGACAGCAAACAATGTACTTATAGTCAAGGCTAATGCATGGATAATAGCAAAGCAAAACATATAAAGTTCACTATCCTTACAGTTATTTGCTATTCCTATCAAGTTTGACTTGGAAAGGAACATCTCAAAGGAAGACAGAACAGAGCGGAGCACCAAAGTAAAAGTATTCTTATCTGTTCCACCATAATCATATCCAACGAAGTAGAGAATGATTCCACCCAAGAACACTAATACTGCAGAGGTTGTAAACACCGAGTTCCTTCTTGAAATCTTATCCTTTGAACCCTTACTAAATAGTTTGATTATATTCCAAATTGTGATTATGAATACAATAAGGCATGAGATAGCTATAAGGCAAAATACGACTAGACTACTAAAATCAAATTGAATGCAATCAACCAACTTTTTGATATTGCTTATCAGATAAATAGGTATGTCTTTTAAGACATTAAATATCTGACTGTTCGGTTCGGGAGTTTCCTGCAGACAATTTTCCTTTGCTATGTAGTCAATAAGATTATATATCATATTCATTTTCTCCTATTTATTTCAAATCCCAACTTCTTCACCAACTTCAGCGTCTGCATCGCCATTTCCCTATCATACAGCTTCTCGCTCTCGGGCAGATTGCAGTAAGGCACCATGTCGGGAGTCTCCTTCTTCCGGTCGTTTCGCTCTGGTCCGTAAGTCCAGCCTTGATCGGTACGTGCCTTTGCCCATATCTCGTGAGCGTTCTCTGCAATAGCCTCTTGCAGTTCGGTGAGATCATCGTCGAGTTGTACATCATCAAGACTTATTGGGTATGGCTCATAAACAAAGCGGTCGGTGGTATTCACCACTACGAGGTAATGGTTGGATTGCGCCCAAGCCTTGACGAATAACGATAGGCTATAGGTGGTAAGTTCCTCTTCGGTATAAGGGTTGAAAAGGGTTATTTCATCTAACTCTATAGAGACGGAACTGATAGCTACGGCATGGTTGGGCTGTGTAGTGTCTTCTGCCACGTCATGAAGTAATTGAGTGTTGTCAATTACGGCTATCAATTGGTTGCCATTGGCTAAAAGGCGAGCAATGTCTTCAGTTGTAGAGTCATAACGACGGCTGACAGACAGATTGTTCTTCTCCAAGAGTCTGCCTATATTATATAGGGGCATACCTTTATCTTTCAACCAGCAGTTGCGGTAAGCCTCGTCAAGGAGCGTCTTGTGGGTGGTCTCTATGCCAAACTGATGAAGGACGAATTCCTCACATTCTATGTCGCAAAGATAGTTTTCCTTCTGTTTGGCAGCCATAGCAGTCATGGGAACAGGCCTGGTTATGGCTGGTTTCAAGGATGCCATGTCTTCATCCACATCACTTGCGATGTGGATAATTTCCTGTAAATCCTTGTCCTGTTCCGCAGCTTTCAACACACGCATGGTATCTTCTGCCGACGTGTTGCCGTCCAAGAATGCCGACAACAGTTCATCTGATATAATAATATGATTATTGTTCATAATGCTTTTTGCCTTTAAATGCAACTTCTGTGAGAGCCAGTATCGCTCTGCGTTTAATATTATAAAGATTGCCCACGGTCACACATAGCTGCCGTGCTACCTCTTCCGGAGTTCTGCCATCTATCATCAGCAGTCGGATGACCAAGGCGTAGCGTTGGTTCTTCATCTGCCTTAACAGAGTCTCCATATCCATTCGTGCTTGTGAACTTTCCACCAAAGAATGTTCACGATGACTATTGTTAAGAGGTTCTTGGCTCTCGTCATCTATCACCCTCTTCTTATTTTTCAACAATAGACAATGTCTTATGGCAATGGTCTTGAGCCATTGGTAGAGTGTACTTTCAAACTTAAACGTGCGCAATTTCTTGGCATCATTCTCCATAAGGAGTATGTATATCTCGCTGATTATCTCATCGTAATCAACGATCTGTGTCCCAAATACTCGCCTTATTACACTAAGGAATAATGGACGGCAATCTTTAAAGAAGAATTGAGCTGTCACCTTAGGGTCGTGGGCTATTAAAGCATCTATGATTTCTTTATCAGGCATATGTTCTGTTACATTTTTAATTTTTCCAAGAAGAACTGATTATTGTTGCCTTCAAAAGAGGTATCAATTCATCATTCATTTTTGTTAAATCGCTCCTTTTTTGAAGTTGATATATACATATATCTAAATTCTTTTTTAATAGATTTATTCTTTCGTCTTTTTCGTTTGAATTAAATGAGAAAGCATTTCTGCTGTCAGCAGGTATCGCTTTATAACAGTAATCTATTAGGCTGTTCACATAATCAACATTTTGTTCCGCTTCCAAATCCTTTGTGGAAAAGGCTATATAGGCAAGGACTAAAGGTTTAATGACAAAATACTTCAGATACGCCTCCCCGAACTCTTTGTTTTGCACCATATCTTTTCTTCCTACATTGCTCAAATACCATGTCATATACTTATTTCCTTCCTTACCTGCATTTTCCTTGTATGATTTCAATGAGTTCCATTTGTTTATGTGCTCAACAAATTCATTAGTCTCTTTGAATTTATACTTTGGTGTGGAATGTGGCCATATTAGATATGCTGATATGCATAGTACTGCTATTATAACGATAAAGATTACGATTTTTCGCAAATATGAGTAAGTTGGTTTGTGAAGAAATCGTTTCTTTAGTTCTCGATAAAAATCATTAAAATAGTATCGATTGTATTCTGGAGCATTTTTTTTTGTAACTCCCGATATGTCACCAGGTAGTCCGTCAGGAAATTCTTTAACGCCAGATAAGAAAATAGGAATTATGTTCTTTCCCTTTTCTAGTGCATAGGCAAGTTCGCATCTCAACCAATCTTTCTCACGTGGAATTTTATCAATAATTGTTCTGTCGAAAGCATGTTGATCTACAATCAAAATAAAGTCACGACAATGTTCGATTCGATCATATAACTGTGTATCGAAATCTCCACTTCTTAAAGTGTCAATATCGAAACTGACTCGGTAACCATCTCGTGTTAATAAATCTGACAAGTATTTAGCTGTATCATATCCACCTTCACGTCGATAGCTAATAAAAATATCGTATTTTCTCATTTCTATTTCAATTGTACTTTATAGTTCTTCTCCACATTCCGAGCAGAATCTCTGCCCTTCTTTCACTTCACTTCCGCATTTCGGGCATTTCTTTACATTCTTTGCTCTATCAATGCTTCCGTCCTCTTTGGCTTGGTTGTAAGATGCTTTTCCTTCTTTCACCATCTCTTTGATATTCGACTCTTTAATAATGTTACGAATGATGTGCTTGGTATCATCTGATTCTGAAACCTTCAGCGTACCATCGGGTTGCATCAGTTTTGTGATAAGTTTCAGATAGATGATAGCGGAAACATAAACGATGGTATAACCAAGCCCTGCATTTAAGGCAATGGCAGCAGCTTGTCCAAAAACAGGAACAATAGATAGGATGGAAGAGCCAATAAGTACGGCAATAAAGGCACCAGCACTTGTAACTAAGTTTGTTACAACAGCAGAACCAATGAACTTCGCTGTGTTCTCCGACATGGAGATGTCCAGTGTCTTGTTAATCTTGACGTATGTTGCCCATACAAATCCTGCTTGTGTCAGGGCTGCAGCAACTCCCGCAAATCCAGGTGCAATACCAGCTACGCCACTTGCTATGGCGGCTGCTATGGCATAACCACTGATGGTCTCGCTGATGCATGCAATCTTGGTTCCATCCAGAGTTCCTTGCATGACCTTGTCAAGCTCTTGACAAGCTTTAGCTAAAAATGGAGCTATATTCATAAATAAAAGTTTTTTCTTTGTTTACAGTTTATGCCCGCAATGTTGGCAGAACTTCCAGGAAGAGTCTATTGCATTGTGACAATTAGGACAAGTTGGATTGGTGCGAATAAGGTTTCGATATTCATCACTCTCCGTCCACTTTAGCATTTCACGTACACGTACAGAAATGAATGGATGGTCTTGGTCCAGTACGGCGTAGGTTTGAAGCGTCTTATTCCACAAACCGTTTTTACAGAAAGCATCATAAAGATCTGCTTGTTCTGCAAGTTCCTCCAAATTGAGTTCTGAAGTGATAGACTTTGGACCTCCTGCCAGACGTGCCAACATAGATGCCGTGGCCTTTGGTCCAACTATGTAGGCTGCGGCACGATCGCAACTAAGTTCACTTTTCCGTTGCCAATACATCAATGCATAGTGAATCGGCACAGCTAACTTTGCCAAAGTTTCAAACATCCCTGACGCATTGGCTATAATCTGTGCCAATGTATGATAAAGCATATGGCGACAAGCGATATGCCCACATTCATGTGCCACGACACCAATTAGTTCATCCTCCGACATCATGTCAACCAAAGCTGATGTGACGGTGATGGCAGTCTGTGTATCGCCAAAGGCATAAGCATTGGGAGCAGGATTCATTTCTAAATAAAAATCAGGTTCTTTTATCTCCAATCGTTCACAGATTGGAGGAAGAATATTGTAGAGTCTTGGTAATTGAGTCGGTGACAGTTTTACCTTTGAAGCCATATTCAGACCTGTCTGCAATTGCTCTGCTCCTATATCCATCACTTTCTTTACGACAGTTGAAAGGATTGGGATAGATTTTAAAGCATTCAAAGCTGCAGCATCTTCAGGATGTATAAATTCTGTATATTGCATAGCTTAATCCTGTTATCTTGTAAATGTATCAATACTTTGTATAAAATCATTTGGTATGTATGCCGTTGCAACATTGCAGAGACCTTCAAGTACAACAAATACACGTTGCTGACCAGCGGCTCTTCCAACTCTTCCTACAACACCAGTAAACGGACCTTCGATTATTCGAACCAAGTCATCTTTTTTGAAATGGCAACGCTTTGGCGGTAATACCATGATGTGCTCGCTGTTTACACTTGTAAGTTTGATGAAATTTGTCATTTCATTATCAGGAATGATAACAGGTGGATTTTTGCCCGTTTCCGGTTCTACAGGCTTGGTCTTATCGGTATAATATTTAATCCAAGAAGCCGTAAGAGCAGGTTTCTTAACGAACTCATAGGTCTTCTCACGAGTCATATAGGCAAAGATAATATTAGGAAGCAGAGGCTCTTTAATCAGCTTCCGATTCCCTTTTATCATTTTAACTACATAGTGCATTGGCAAATATGTCTCAACATTCTTCGCTTGAAGATAGCTGAGAGCTTTCTCTGTTCTACCATAAGTGGCACGTAGAACAAACCATTGCTTCTTTCCTTTAGGCACACAATTCGAGGACACCCCTGTTTGGGAGTTCTTGGCCTCTTGACCTTGAACTTCGGGGGAGATACTGGAGGTAAGTCCAGCACTGGAGGGATTGTTACCGCCTCTTCGGGTGTCTGCATTAAGCAATGCGTCCATTCTTAGATTCTACGTTTTTAATGTAGAAGATAGAATTTAAAGTGTTGTCATCTGTTATTGAAGGCAATACTTTGTACAAAATATCTATTGATTACGTCGTTGCTTTAGAGTTTATCTTGTGCTTCAAACGATAATCAGACTATTTTGCTTATTTAATACAAAAGTATATAAATAATTTGAAATAATAACAAGAAAAGTTGAAAAAGTTTATGCTTTTATATAAATTTAAGATAGTTTAGACTAAAAAGCTTGTGTAAATCGAATATTTTATGTAAAGAAAGGCGATTTCTATAATTTGAATTACATGTTTTATGGACGTTCGCCTATATAATAAAAGGTAACAATCCGAGATCGAGCACCACAGACGAACAGGTGAAGCAACTCTTCAAGGAAGCCTCAGCCCAGATTTGCCGATATGCCGACAGCGACATCGTAAGGGAATCTATCAAAACCACCAAGCTACACAAGCTCGTGGTGATTTATAGAGGAGCCGAAATGGTGGCTTGCGAAGAAGCGGA
>CAKQEI010000086.1 GCA_934230115.1 uncultured Prevotella sp.
GAATGGACACATGAGTCTCTATGGCAGGCAGGATATGGCAACGGTCGGAATAGTTGATTTCTATCTTGATGCCATCCTGTGTGATAACTGATGCAAGCTGTAGGTGACAAGTGGCTTCCTATCCCAAAAGGTTTCGAGTAACTCGAAACATAGCTTGCTGTATCATCCTTGAAGAGTTCTCAAGTGACATTGAGCTGAAGGAAAAGGCGCGACACATATATACCGACCTTAAAACAAATGATGAAAAAATGGACAAACTCATTGGTGACATGGAACGTCTGGGTTTTGTAGAGCTTGAAAACGAACTTGACGGAACATACAAGGTGACAGCTGCCTTTCATTATATAGAAGAACTTATTGATTGTCTTACCATAATAGAACCTGAACAAGCATGAGAGCATTAATACGAAACAGAACTTTGTACAATACCACAGAAAAGAAAAGGTGTGCAGGTGAAGATAGAAGATTATGCTACAAAGGCAAAGCATGAAATCGAGACAAGAAACTTGGAGTTGAACTCTCGTCTGCAAGAAGTGGTTCTTCGTAGAACAAAAGCTGATGCAGAATTGTCAATAACAAGATAGAGGAATACCGTCGTTGTACGAGTGAGCGTTATGTGGAGATTTTAGGTCGTGTGTCTTTTGAAATGGGAGAGCTGACAAAGCATGAGTCGGCTGTGAATAAAATAATAAATGACATCAATAGTGATTTCCGTGAACGCAATTTTGCTGGTGTTATTAAACTTATTGCACTACATTCCGTGCCTTCGTCAGATAAGATGGTGCAACTGCTAAAACGTATTAAGGATTTCAATGATGAAAACCAATTTGCAATGGGCGAATTGAATCTTTTCTCTACTGTCAATCGTGAAGCTGTGAACGATAAGGCTGTAGAATATCTGCTTGACTTCATGAAGTCGCTCCTTAAAGACCCACAACGACAATGTCTTACACTCTCCGATCTGTTCCAATTGCAGTTTCGCATTGTTGAGAATGACAACGATACTGGTTGGGCTGATAAATTCTTCACCTACTACTTACAATGTGTCAGACTATAGATACACTTATCTGTTGAGTAAGGACGGCAAGTCGCAGACTGTAGTACATCCTTTGATTTCACAAAAATAAAAATGTACATATGAAGATAACTTCTTCCCTTATAGATAAACTTCTTCGCCTGTGTTCAGGTGAATCTCTTCCATCCTGTGCCCTATGTGGCGACTGGGTGGAAGACTTTCCTTATTCCTGACGATATTGAAGAACGTATGCAGCAGCATGGATCTTCAGAGAGATATCGTGATCAGTATGAAAAGTACAAAAAACTGTCATCTGATATTTTATCCTTGCAACAATTGATAAATATGATTCATAAGTATCATAAATGTTATGACCAAGAGGGGTATATCAATAAATAGAGGTTATCTTCCCTTAACATTAATTTATTTAGTTACTAATTTTGGTTGCGGTATTAATTGCTTGCAAAGATATGACACATTTCTCTAATTGTCAAATCAAGATTGTCCAAATTCTTGAATTCGGACTAAAGCGGTATGTGTAGAGGGGTTTTTACTCGATTGCAAAGATAAAAAATGTATCTGTATATAATGACAATTGTCGGTTTTTGTAATTCCAAATTCAAGAATTTGAAATGAAAAGAAGTGAATGCCACGCTTTCTTGTGATTTTTTTATATCTTTGCAGATAATGACAAGAAAACACGTCAGGTAAAGATAAGAATAGACATATGACTACATCACCAACAATACTCAACACCAAACAGCAGATTGCTGTGGAGACAACAGAGGGACGCGTGAAGGTTGTGGCGGGAGCAGGCTCGGGCAAGACGCTTGTGCTTGTGCATCGCTATGCCTTTCTCGTGAATGAGCTTGGCATCGACCCCAACAACATTCTCTGCATGACGTTCACCAACAAGGCGGCGAGCGAGATGAAGACACGTATAGGACGGTTGACCGACTCGGCAAATGTCAACGATTTTGTGTGCACTATTCATGGTTTCTGCGTGAAGTTCTTGCGCAGCGAGATATTCCGCATAGGATTTCCCAAGGGATTCTCGGTGATTGACGAGACTGATGCCACTGTGCTTGCCAAGCAGGTGATGGAGGAGTATCAGCTCGACCGCACCAAGATGACTGCCAAGCAGTTTTTGGCTAATGTGGCAAGCGTGAAGGAGCATAAGGAGTATGTGGGTGAGTTGATGGTGCCCCAGTTGTTGGGTGGCGACAAGAGTATGCAGCAGTTGGCTTCCGACAAGACTGAGTTGGCGGCTAATGGCTACGAACAGCCCTTCCTCGCCTTCATCAACAGGCAGCTCAAGTCGTTTGCCCTCGATTTCTCCGACTTAATCAATTTCACCTTATATATATTAAAGCATTATGGTGAGGCACGCACCACGTGGCAAGACCGTCTTAACTATATTATGGTGGATGAGGCTCAGGACTGCAACGACTGCGACTGGACTATCGTCGACATTCTCTCGCGCAAATACAACAACCTATTTATAGTGGGCGACCCCGACCAATGTATCTACGAATGGCGCGGAGCACGCCCTAAGGCTTTTGTCGACTTCTATGCCGACAGCGAGATAATCCTGAACGAGAACTACCGCTCCACGCCAAACATTCTGGATGTTGCCAACTCAATTATCTCGCACAACCGTGTGCGCATAAAGAAGGACCTCTTTACCGAGCATGACGAAGGACGCATTGTGCTGCACTATCATGGGCGGTCGGACGAGGATGAGGCTGAATGGACAGCTCGCCAGATAAGCAATATGCTTAAGGAGGGAGCGCAACCGGATGATTTTGCTATTCTCTATCGTGCCGCCTATCTGTCGAGACCTATAGAACAGGCACTGATGCGCGAGAAAATAAAATACACAATGTGGGGAGGTACCAGGTTCTTCGAGCGCAAGGAGATTAAGGATGCTATTGCCTATCTTAAACTACTCGCCACCGGCGACGACCTTTCCTTCTTACGCATCATCAACTATCCATCGCGCAAGTTTGGCAAGGCCTCATTGCAGAAGCTCCAGACTATTGCCGACGAGCATAATCAGTCGCTGCTTACTGCCTTGCGGATGAATATCACGACCAAGGATTTCAACAAGGCTCCATTGCGTGATTTTCTGCATCTGCTTGATGATGCCGACCTCTTCCGCCTGACGCATTCCATATCCGACCTCTTTGACTATATGCTTAACAACAGCGGACTTATTGATGAACTGCGAGCTGATGAGGACGAGGAGCGACTTGAGAATGTCATGGAACTTGCCTCGGCTATTGAGTTCTATGAAACGGAACACAAGGACGACGAGGATCTTTCGCTTGAAAAATATCTACAGGACATCGCCCTATACACTAATGCCGACTATCGCAAGGATGGGGCTGCTGTCAAACTGATGACCGTTCATCAGTCGAAAGGATTGGAGTTTCCCTATGTTTTTGTAAGTGGATTGACCGAGGGTATATTCCCTAACCACCGTGCCATACGCGAGCGTCGCAAGACAGCCGAAGAAGAGGAACGCCGCTTGATGTATGTGGCTGTGACGAGAGCCGAGCGTGCCTTGTTTCTTACTGAGTCGGAAGGATTCTGCAATGCTATTAAGGGAGCCAAGTATCCTTCGCGTTTCCTCACGGAGATAGGCGACGGACTTGTGGAGGTGGAGGGCGACATGGATCCAATGTTGCTTGAGCTTACCAAGGATATGGTGAGGCGGCTCTCCGACGAGACGGAGCCTAAACTTACTGCAGGTTTTGCCGTAGGCGATAGGGTGACGCACCGTGTGTTTGGTGTTGGCACTATTGTTGAAGCATTCCCCGAAAGGGATGCATATAAAGTGGAGTTTGAGAAGGGCGAGCGCAATCTTGTGGGGCGTGTGCTGTGTCCTTGCTGATTTATTACATGAAATTTAATAATTATTCCTATGAAGAAAATCAAAATTGGTCTACTGCCTAAAATCATTGTTGCCATAATTCTTGGCATCGGTCTTGGCATTGTTTCTCCCGACATGCCTGTGCGAGTGTTTGTCACGTTCAACGCTCTGTTTAGCGAGTTTCTTGGATTCTTGATACCGCTAATCATTGTCGGTCTTGTCACTCCTGCCATTGCCGACATTGGCAAGGGGGCGGGAAAGATGCTTCTCGTCACGGCGTTGTTGGCTTATGGAGCTACTATCTTCTCTGGCTTCATGTCGTATGGAGTGGGGCAGACCATATTCCCGTCGCTAATCTCGGATAATCTGAAGATAGCGCAAATCAGTCAGGCTGAGGGTATTAAGCCTTATTTCACGGTTGCTATACCAGCTCCGCTGAATGTGATGACTTCGCTTGTCATGGCGTTCACGTTAGGATTGGGTATAGCCCATCTTGGCACTCAGTCGCTCAAGAGCATGTTCTCGGAGTTTCGCGACATCATCACTAAGACTATTCAGGTGGTGGTGCTCCCATTGCTGCCTATTTACATCTTCGGCATATTCTTCAATATGACCCATTCGGGTGAGGTGTTTAAGGTGTTGGGCGTGTTTGTTAAGATTATAGGTGTGATATTCATCATGCACATTTTTCTGCTTATTTTCCAGTATGTTGTGGCTTCGCTTTTTGTGCGTAGAAACCCCTTCAGAATGCTTGCCAATATGATGCCGGCTTATTTCACGGCTCTTGGCACACAGTCGTCGGCTGCCACTATTCCCGTAACAATGCGTCAGACCATACTCAATGGAGTGAACAAGGACATTGCAGGATTTGTCATACCTCTTTGTGCCACAATCCATCTGTCGGGCAGTACGATGAAGATTGTGGCGTGTTCTCTTGCCCTTATGATGATGCAGAACATTCCTTATGATTTCCAGATGATGGCGGGATTCATCCTTATGCTTGGCATAACAATGGTTGCCGCGCCTGGTGTGCCTGGTGGAGCCATCATGGCAGCACTTGGCATTCTTGCCTCAATGCTCGGCTTCGACCAGCAGTCGTTGGCTCTGATGATAGCCCTGTATATCGCTATGGATAGTTTCGGCACGGCATGTAATGTCACGGGCGATGGAGCCTTGGCGTTAATCATTGACAAATGCTTTGGAAAGAAAGATTAACTATAATTACACGAAATAAAATTAACGGCAATTACACGTGGACTTCTCGTATAATTGCCGTTAATTTTTTTATCGTATAATTTATGTTGATTGGAGCGCTATTCATTCAGCATTTTCTCCAGCTCTTCCACCATGCCTGCAGCCTTTGCAGCTTTGCTTGCCGGAGTCTTTTCAGGAGTAAACTGCTCTACAAGATTGTTCAAGCGTTCGAGTTTAGCCTTCTGTCCGTTCTTGGTGTATTCGCGTCGCAGCTGAATAATTTTTTCATTGTCTTGCAGACCCTCGATGAGTCGTTCGAAGCGAATGCTTGAGCGTGGGCCCGGATAGATGCAGTAGCAGTCGCCTGCAGCCCATGTGCGGAAACGGGAATCGCGTAATGGGTCGCGTGTCCAACTGTTGTACGACCAACGCAGATAGCCATCGTAGTCGCCACCCACGGCATGCAATGCCATCCATGTTGCCTCGGCAGGAGCCGAGAAGGTGAAGGTATTGGGGAATCCCTCGGTGCAGCATGTGTAATAGGTGCTTATCTTGCCCTCGGCACGGCGGCGGGCCATCACCTCCTCAGGGAACTTATAGCCATAGGCTATGCAATAGTAGTAGAGATCGCGCTCTATTTCATCGTGGTAGATGCCGGCGAGTGAGATTTTAAATTCTGGGTCGGCATCCTTTATCACCTTTATGGCAGCCTGCATGGCATCCATCGGACGCTCGTCCATAGCTATGCAGGTCTTCTCAAACCAACCCTTCTTGCGCAGATGGCGAGAGAAGTCCTTAAGGAAGTTGCCCCAATATTCGGTATAAGCCTTGTCGCCAGGCTTGGCCTTTATGAACTGCACGCGGTTTGTAGCCTCGTCGTAGTAGTCGAAACTGAGGTTCCAAGGAATCATGGTGTAGCATGAAATCAGTCGGTTGATGCCCACGTCGTTCATCATGAAGTCAACATACTTGTCGAACACGGCATAGTCGTAGCTCCATGTGCCGTCGATATGCTTTATGCGTGTCACCATCGAGTCGAAGTGGTCCTCAGTCTGTCCGTTCCAAGGCTTGTGCATGATGCTTGTGGTTATGGCATACTGTCCTGCGTCGGCAAGCATCTTCATTATCGGGCGCATGGCGTCGAAGTGCTCCTTGCTCCACAGTGGCACATTATAATAGCGTGCAACGGAGTAGGGGTTTTGCCACAGGTCGAGGTTCATCGACCATTTCTGTGGCTCAGGCAATGTGCGGTTGGTTACCTGCAGTTTCACTTGCAGCGTTTGTGCTTTCATGCCCTTGCCCTTTATTGTCAGCTGTCCTGTGTATGTTCCAGGCTTTGCGTCTTGTGGCACCCAAATGTTCATCCACACAGGTTGTGTGGTGTTGCGCTTTACAGGCAGAGTCTTGTTGATGTCGAGCACGTCGGCAACAACAGAAGAGTCGAAGTCGGCAGGATTGCGAAATCCACAGCCACCACCTTGTTCGTTCAGTTCGTCGGTCATCACGTAGCGCACAAAGTTGGTGCGCACGGCAGATGCTGGGATAACCGCCTTGCCAGAGCGCAATTCAGTGGCAATAACCTCCACATCGTTCAATTCGCAGTTTGTCCAGAGCACAGCTAGCGCGTTTACACGCTCGCCACGCCATGCTTTGCCGCTCCATGTGGCTTGCTTCTTGATTTTAGGGATGTCGCCGCGGCGGTAGCGCACGTCGGTAGAAGCCCAACTGAACTGTGTGGAAGCAGAAATCTTGGCCCATGCGGCATCGGTGTCGTGTGGCTTGGTGTCGGTCAACTCCTCATACTGTCCGAGTGGGAAGGGGTTTGCTTTTTGTGTGGTTTGTGCATTAGCTGCTAATGCAAGAGAGCACAAGAGGACAGAAAAATTGATTTTTTTCATTATAAATTTGTTTTAGTAATAGTTCTTTTTTAGAGAGATTCGCCTTTTCGACTACAAAGTTAGGCTTTTCTGATGAATTATCGGCAATAATGGGCTTTTAAAATTTTCAAGCAAAATGAATAAATACGTTAAGCCTATATTATATATATAATGTGTAGCTGTTTTCGTAAACAATTTTCGGTTGATTCACATCAATTTGTAATGGTAATGACATGAAAATGCAAAGATTTCCTCTTGAAAGTTTTGGTAGTTCCGGTAAAAAGCATACCTTTGCATCCGCTTTCGAGAAGCAACAAAATCTCAAGCAAAACGAGGTTGAGAAGTGTTCGGGAAGGCGATAAAGAAAGAGTTCTTTGAAAAGATTTACATAAGACAGATAAAGTAGTACAAGAAGCGAGAATGAAGAAATTCATTCTTGGGTAGAAGAAAAACGAACCGTCAAGTTTGTTTGACTTTAGACTCTAATTTGGAAGCTCGTTCTGAAACAGATACAAACAAATGCAGTCTTAGCAATAAGGCAGCAGTAAAAGATATTTTACAATGTAGAGTTTGATCCTGGCTCAGGATGAACGCTAGCTACAGGCTTAACACAT
>CAKQEI010000087.1 GCA_934230115.1 uncultured Prevotella sp.
CGTCGGCTCTCACTCAACTTCTCGCTTGCTATCTGTATGCTTGCCTCAGCGTATACAGCATCCACATATTTCTGCATAACATCGATAGCTATATTGTCCTGCGCCTTCTGCATCGCCGTAGCAGAAAAGTCACGGCTCAATCGAGCCTGCTTGAAAGCATTGATTGTGGCGAAACCATCAAACACATTCAGTTCGGCATAAAGCTGATAATAGTTGTTGAATGTTGTCACATTATTATATGTATTGGTCTCAGGGTCGATGTTTCGTCCCCAAGCATATTGGCCCTGCACTCCACCGGCTACGGTAGGCAAGAAAGCAGCCACAGCATGTTGGTAGTCTTGCTTGCGTTGGCGTGCGTTGATAGTCTCACGCTTCACATCCGTAGCATGCTCTGCTGCATACCTCATACAGTCGTCAAGGCCCCAACTCTGTGCCGAGACTACTGACGCAACCATCAACCATTCTATCAGTAATACTTTTCTTTTCATAATCCTCATTATTTTGACATTATAAGGACAAGGGCTGTGCCAAAACAACAATTCTACTGATAATCAAAACATTAGCACAGAAGCCTCATAAACCATAATGTCCAATAATTAGACACATCCGTCTAATTATTGGACAAACAATCAAGTGTTTTTGCTTAAAAAGATATAAAATCTTCGTATCTTTATATGTAGTATCAAACTTAAATATTAACTTTACATTTGAAATCCAAGAACAAGGTTTCCTCATTTATGAAAACTTGGTTCGAAGAGTCTTATAACAGAAAGAGAGTTTTTAGGATAATGCACAATTTCAACAATAGAAGAAAGAGGTTTGCATGGCTGCTGATGTTGGTGTATCTGCCAATGATGCTCGCCATTACCTTCCACCACCATTCGGAGGCGGAGGGAGCCACCGCCACATCCTATTGTTACGATTGTGTGCATCATATCCGCCATAATGGGCATCTTAGTGCCAACCAGAGTTTCATGCACGATTGCTTACTCTGCCAGTTGCACAGCTTGCCCTATGTGGTGCCAACCATTGTTCGCATAGCAGTATTTATTGCTATGGTTCACGTCGCTTTTGTCGTGTCCTGCCCATTTGTCAAGACTCGCCAAGGCGACATTCATTCCACCCGTGCTCCCCCAGTACCTCTATCTTTGTAGCTTTTTTTTCAACAACTTATTGTCATGCGCTCACATCAAGTGCTAAGGCTATCTCCTTGCCTGAATATCCGGTGAGGATTTCGTCTCAGGCAGACAGCATCAAGCGTATGGCGAGGGACGGTGTGTCCCCCTATAAAAGAAGACGTATTTAGAATAAGATACTTTTTAAGATAAAACAAAACATAGTAAGAAAAATGAAATCAAAGAATTGTCAGTTGATGCTCCTCACTGGTGCATTGACAGTCTCATTTGTGGCTCAAGCAGCCGATGTTAAGAACAATAGTATTGTAAAGGACAGCAACGACACGGAGGAAACCATAAAGAACACGGACGCCAATGTGTATGGTCATGTGGTTGACGCCAAGACGGGCGAGCATATGCCATATGCAACAATACAAATCAAGGGCACTACCATTGCCACAACAACCGACAAGACGGGACACTATTTCCTGAAGAACTTGCCAGAGGGCAGATTCACGGTAGTTGTGAAATGTTTAGGCTATAAGACAGTGGAGAAAACTGTTAGCATAAGGCATGATGCCACCCAGGAACTCAACTTCTCTCTTAAAACCGATGATGTGGCTCTCGACGAAGTTGTGGTTTCTGCCAACCGCAACGAGACGGCAAGACGATTGGCCCCCAACCTGGTTAATGTTATCGGCAGCAAAATGTTTGACATAACACAGTCGACATGCCTGGCACAAGGGCTCAACTTCCAGCCTGGTGTACGCACGGAAGACGACTGCCAAAACTGTGGATTCACCCAGGTGCGCATCAATGGCCTTGACGGACATTACTCACAGATATTGGTAGACTCACGTCCTGTGTTCTCTTCATTAAACGGTGTGTATGGCTTGGAGCAGATTCCTGCCAATATGGTCGACCGTGTGGAGGTGGTTCGTGGTGGAGGCTCAGCACTCTTTGGTGCTTCTGCCATTGGCGGAACTATCAATATCATCACCAAGGAACCTATACGCAACTCGGCTTCCTTCGGACATACCTTTATGTCGCAGGGTGGGGCCAACTCATTCGACAATGTGACAACGGGAAATGTATCCTTGGTGACAGACGACAACAAGGCAGGTGTGTATGCTTATGGACAGACACGCACCCGACAAGGCTACGACCATGATGGCGATGGCTATACCGAGGTGCCTGAGTTGGACAACCATACTTTCGGCCTTAACTCCTATCTGCGCCTCAGTCCTTATTCCAAGTTGAGCCTGCAATATCATGGCATACATGAGTTCCGCCGTGGCGGCAACAGGCTCGACCAAGTTCCCCATGAGGCTAATATCACAGAGCAGGTGGAACATGACATTCAGGGTGGCGGACTCACTTATGATTTCTATTCTCCTGATGAGAAGAACCGCTTGTCGGCCTATTTCTCATTCCAGACCACAACCCGCAAGAGTTATTATGGCGGTATCGGAGAGGGAACGGAGGAAGACAAGGAAATAGCCAGCAAGGCCTATGGCACCACACATAACCTCACATACGTAGCCGGAACACAGTATGTTCGCTCATTCGGCAAGATGCTCTTCATGCCATCCGACTTGACTCTTGGCGCAGAATACAACTTCGACGGCTTGAAGGATGTCATCCTCGGCTACGACCGCCACTTCAAGCAGGATGTGCGCATAGGTAGCTTCTTCTTCCAAAACGAATGGAAGAACAAGCAGTGGAGCTTTCTCTTGGGTGGACGATTGGACAAGCACAACTTGATTGAAAACGTCATCTTCAGTCCTCGTGCCAATCTCCGCTTCAATCCTACAGAGAATGTGAACTTGCGCATTACGTATGCTGGTGGTTTCCGTGCTCCTCAAGCGTTCGACGAAGACTTGCATGTTGGTGTAGTTGGTGGCGAGCGACTGGTTACGGTATTGGCAGACAACCTGAAAGAGGAACGATCTAACAGTTTCAGCGTGTCGGCCGACCTATACCACAAGTTTGGCAATGTGCAGACCAATCTCTTGATAGAAGGATTCTATACCGACTTGAACAATGTGTTCGCACTACGCCAACTCGACAAACCTGACACACAAGGCAATACCGTGCAAGAGCGTTATAATGCTTATGGCGCAAAGGTGTTAGGCTTGAATCTTGAAGGCAAGGCTATGTTCACCCGCTGGTTTACGCTCCAGGCAGGACTCACCCTGCAGCAAAGCCATTATGACGAAGCAATAGCATGGAACGACGAAGTGCCAGAACAGAAATACAAGAAGATGATGCGCACTCCTAATACATACGGTTACTTCACGGCAAGCTTTACTCCAGTGGAACGTTTCACCGCCTCAATCACGGGCAACTATACTGGCAACATGCTTGTTGGCCACTCAGCAGGTTCGGGTGTAGAGAAGCCTGTGGCTGTGACTACTCCTAAGTTCATGGAGGTGAACATGAAGTTGTCTTACGATTTCACTATCTACAAGTATCTTACTCTTCAGGTGAACGGTGGCATACAAAACATTACCAATGCTTACCAGAAGGACTTCGACAAGGGATGGAATCGTGATTCTGGCTACATCTATGGTCCGGCGCTTCCAAGAAGCTACTTTGTTGGCGTGAGGGTGAACTATTAAAAATATGGTTACATTAAAGAGGTACGGCTTGAAACCGAACCTCTCTAATGTAACCATTATCTGTTTTTTTTATCACTCTGGCTCATGCTCCTTCGTGACATACCGTTGCCAATAGGCAATAAGTAGTGTAGTGAGCGGCAGGGCTATAATCAGTCCTATGAATCCGAGCAACGCTCCCCATACTGAAAGCGAGAGCAGCAGTATGGCAGGGTTCAATCCCATAGCCTTGCCCATGATTTTGGGCGTCACTATCATGTCCGTGATTATCTGCACAACGATGAACAGTCCCACGGCCAAGCCAAACACCATCCAGAAGTTCTGTCCTGTGTCGGCTGCCTTAAGCATGGCAAGGAAAGCCGTAGGTATCAGGGCGAAGGTGTGGAGATAAGGCACAAGGTCCATTACGCCGATAAGTATGCCAAGACCTATGGCCATGGGGAAATCCATTATGCTGAAACCTATGCAGAACATCACGCCCATGCACAATGCCACAAGACTCTGGCCACGGATGTAGTTGTTAAGCTCTCGTTCCACATCTACGGCAAGCTCGCGCCAGAAGGGACGGTTCTTCTTGGGGAATATCTTAATCCAGTTGCTCGTGAGAAACTCATAGTCGAGCAATATGAAGAACATATATAATAAGGTGATACACGAAGCCACGATACCTTTTATAATATACGCCGTCTGTCCTATCACGGCAAACACCTTGGGCATGGTGGTCCTTAATGTCTCCTTGAAGTCGGAACTCTTGAAGAAATGCTCTATCTCCGTCTGGTTGTCCTCTATCCAGCGCTTCACAAGCGTGGTAAGGTCGTTGGTGTGTGTGGTCTGGTGCAGCCAGTGCATCAGATAGCTGTATAGTTTCTGAAACTGGTCGAACATGGGCGGGATGATGAAGTACACCATCAGTCCTATCACGCTCAGCACAGCAAGCATGGCTATTATTATGGCCAATGCCCTCACCTTGACGTGCATCCTATACTGAATGAACTTCACCATAGGATAGAGCAGATAGGCAAAGAGCCACGCTATGAAGAAGGGCAACAGCACGCTGCTCAGATAATTGGTGATGTAGAGCACAGCGAGCACAAGCGCTCCCAATCCTACCCACCGCACAAGTTTGTCGAATGTTATCTTTTCTGCCATAAACTCCCCCTGATTCTTAGTCCTTCAGCTTATTATAGCACTCCCGGCATAGCGGCTCATACTCAGTCTGCTCGCCTATAAGCACCCTATTGTCGTCGTGAACAAGACGATGGCTGACATAAGCAAGCGAACCGCACTTCACGCAAATGGCATGCACCTTGGTTACATCGTCGGCTACGGCACAGAGCGAAGGAATAGGTCCGAAGGGGATGCCCTTGAAGTCCATGTCGAGACCAGCGATAATCACACGCACATTGCTGCCAGCAAGCTCATTGCACACATCCACGAGACGCATGTCGAAGAACTGAGCCTCATCGATACCCACTACATCAATGTCAAACTCCCCGTCCTTGGTTCTAGCAAGCGACGTGATGATGTCGGAAGCCTTGGCTATGGGTGTCGACGGAATCTCGTTGCGGTCGTGGCTCACTACATTAGCCTCAGAATAACGTTTGTCAAGCTGCGGCTTAAAGATTACAACTCGCTGGCGTGCGAACGTGGCACGCTTCATACGGCGGATCAACTCCTCGGTCTTTCCCGAGAACATCGACCCGCAAATCACTTCTATTCTACCTTGGCGATGCTTCTCGCCCACTAAATATGCTGTCATGATAGGTGCAAATTTACAAAGACGTTTTAAAAATTGCAAAGAAACACCATTATTTTTTGCCATTCTTAGAGAATATAGCTATATTTGTTGCCTAATATGGGTATATTGTATATTGTGCCCACTCCGGTGGGCAATATGGAGGACATGACAATGCGTGCCATCCGTATATTGAAAGAGGCCGACCTGGTGCTTGCCGAGGACACGCGCACATCGGGAATACTGTTGCAACACTTCGGCATTAAGAACCGCCTTGTGTCGCACCACAAGTTTAACGAGCACGGTACAAGTGCCGGAATTGTGGAGCGTCTGAAGGCGGGCGAGACCATTGCGCTCATAAGCGACGCTGGCACTCCTGGCATTAGCGACCCTGGCTTCTTCCTTGCCCGCGAGGCTGCAAAGGCAGGCATCACGGTGCAATGTCTGCCGGGAGCCACGGCTTTCGTGCCTGCTATAGTGTCGTCGGGATTGCCTTGCGACCGCTTCTGCTTCGAAGGTTTCCTGCCACAGAAGAAGGGACGACAGACATTGCTCGACTCATTGCAAACGGAGACGCGCACTATGATATTCTATGAGTCGCCCTATAGACTGGTGAAGACGCTTGAGCAGTTTGCCGCCACATTTGGCGAAGACCGCCAGGCAAGTGTGTGCCGCGAGATATCAAAGCTGCACGAGGAGAGTGTGCGTGGCTCGCTGAAGGAAATCATTGCTCATTTCCGTGAGACTGAGCCTCGTGGCGAAATAGTCGTTGTTGTGGCAGGATGCGGTGAGGGCGAGATGTCGGCATTGAAGGCTCTTAAAGCCCAAGCCAAGGAGAAGAAGCCCAAACTGAGCAACAAGGAACGCTATGCTCTGCGCGAGACTGCTCCACAAGAGTTTAAGAAGAAGAAGTTCAGAGACAAGGAAGATGAAACTGCTGAATAGGAATAAGTTGAAATAAAACAAACAAAGGGAAATAGAATAATTAACCAAAAACCAGACAAATATGAAAAATTTATCGTTTTTACTATTTGCATTGGCATTTACGTTGTTCGTTTCATGCGGTAACAACGAAAAGAAGCCACAAACTGAGAAATTCGAACAGAACGACTCTCTCCAGAAGATTATCTCGCAGAAGGACAATGAAATCAATGACATGATGGAAACCTTCAACCAGATACAGGAAGGACTGCGCGAGATTAACGAGGCTGAAAACCGCGTAAACATCGTGAAGGATGGCGAGGGTGCCAACAAGCGCCGCCAGATCGTGGAAAACATTCAGTTCATTCAGAACACTATGAAGCAGAACCGTGCTCTCATAGAGAAGCTGCGTCAGCAGATGCGCGAGTCGAGCATCAAGGGCGACAACATGCGCAAAACTATCGACGAACTTGTGAAACAGCTTGAGGAGAAAGACCAGCAGTTGCGTCAGCTTCGTGCGGAGCTCGACTCTAAGGATATTCATATTGCTGAACTCGACAAGACTGTGAGCACACTCAACGACAACGTGTCGACTCTTAAAACCGAGTCTTCGCAGAAGACAGAGACCATCAACGCCCAGGACAAGCAGCTCAACACCGCATGGTTTGTATTCGGCACCAAGAAGGAGCTTAAGGCACAGCACATCATCGACGGCTCACGCGTTCTGGAGTCTAACTTCAACAAGAACTACTTCACCAAGATAGACATACGCGTGGAGAAGGAAATCAAGCTCTACTCTAAGTCGGCCAAGATTCTCACCATGCACCCCTCAAGCTCTTACACTCTGCATCAGGATGCCAACAAGATGTACGTTTTGCGCATCAACAACCCGCAGATATTCTGGTCGACAAGCAAGTATCTTGTTATTCAGGTGAAATAAGTTTTTTATAGTTATTAGCATAAGTAACTAATCAATATTAAGCGACATGTTTAGAGAAGTTTATACGCAACCCCTTTCCGATATCCGCCAAAG
>CAKQEI010000088.1 GCA_934230115.1 uncultured Prevotella sp.
AAACCAAAGCGTACAGTTACGCCTTATATGTATATATGTCTGCCCAACCTCTGCCCATCGGGGCTTTCGGTATGGGTTTTGACGTTACAAAGGTAATGTTTTTATCTTATATTCATACTTGTTTTATAGGCAGGACATGGTTTTATTGTTGATTTTAACATTATTTAATGCGCTAATGCATTCTGTAAAAAACCTTCGTATCAAGGCATGATACGATTATTTCAAAGCACAATACGGTCATATCAAGGCATGATACGATCATTTCAAGGTACGCAACATAACTTTATATCACGATCCGGACATTACTACATAGTGGTAAGAACAGAATGATGTCCTTTTTCTTCATCCGTTGCCTACAGTTCTTATTTCCATCGGAGTTAATCCCGTATGACGCTTGAAGTAACGGCAGAAGAATGACACGTCGTTGAAGTGGTATTCCCATGCTATTTCCTTTACGCTTTGGCGACTGGCGGTAAGCTGGAGCTTGAGTTGCAGGATGGTGTAGTGGTCGATGATGTGCTTGGGAGTCTCGTGGGTCATTTGGCGCACAATGAGAGTGAGGTATTTGGGTGTGATGTTCATCTGCGAGGCGTAGTAAGCCACGTCGCGCGACAGTTTGTAGTCGCGCTCCACAAGCATCATGAAGCGGTTGAACATTTCGCGCATACGTGGCGACTCGCCATTGCTTTTTGTAGTGCGCGGATTGCGCTGCAAGTATTCGTGGAAACCTATGAAGAAGGCCTTGAGCTGTAGCAATACAAGTTGCGAGATGCAGGTGCAGCCCACTTGGTCGAAGTAAACGTGCAGCAGGCGGAACATATTGTTGATGATGTTGGTGACGACGGGAGAGTCTTGGCGGCAACGGTCTTGGCGCAGTTGTTCGTAAACGGTGTGCTCCAGTTGCAGACTCGCCTCGCGCAGCATGGCAGCGTCGTATTGCAACATTTCTACAAGGAAAGGCTCCTCTGTTTCGTCGGGCATTAGTCTTATTACGTCATTCGGAAATATTGTGATGACAGCACCTTCGAAGAGTTGCCAGTCGTCGAAGTTGACCTGAATGTTTGCCTTGCCACTTCGGCAAATAATGATAGCTCCGTAGTGTGCCATCTGTTGTTCCTTGACAAAAGAGCTTAGCGTGGTGAGGAAAAGACGCGGCTCGGCAGCGGTGGAGAAATTTATTTCGGAATACATTTATATTTTACGCTTTTATGTGGGTTTTGGTCTATGAATTTCCTTTTTGTCTGCAAATATCGGTAATTTATGTGATATAAAAGAAGTTTTGTTCCCAAATAGTCTGTGCGCATGGAAAAATATAAAACGTGCTAATACTGAAAAACCAATACCTTTGCACCCGAAAATGAAGATAACGACAAATGTTTTTTTATTACGCAAAACAAATAATTTAAATAAGGTGACAAAGACTATTATTTTTCCAACATTATTGCTTCTCGCAGCCTCACATTCGGCAGTGGCGCAGAGTGTGGCGTCAGTTCCGGCACAGTCAGTGGCTACTGTAGGCATGCAGAAGCCAATGACAATAAACGATTTGTTTAATCATATAGAGCAGAACTCGCGCTCGCTGATTGCAAGCAAGACGGGTGTTGAGGCTGCACAGATGGGTGTTGAGACTGCACGTTCGCAGCGTCTGCCCGACATTTCGGCACAGCTGTCGATGAGCTATATTGGCAACGCGCTGCTTACCGACCGCGACTTCTCAAACGTGCACGGACTGAAATCACCACACCTCGGAAATTCGTTTGCACTTGAGGCAAGCCAGGCAATATATACAGGCGGAGCAATATCAGCAGGCATCTCGCTTGCCGAACTTGGCAAGAAACAGGCAGAGACAGGAGTTAGGCTCACACGCCAGCAGACACGGTTTATGGCTCTCGGGCAGTATCTCGACCTTTATAAGGTGGACAACCGTATGCGTGTCTACCGCGAGAATATTGCCTTGACACGCCAACTCATTGCCGACATAAAGGAGCGTCAGCAGCAGGGTATGGCCCTGAAGAACGACATCACGCGCTATGAGCTTCAGATGGAGCAGTTGCAGCTTGGCTTGAAGCAGTTGCAGAACACCCGATCTATCCTTAACCACCAGTTGTGCAACACGCTTTCGCTGGCAGACAGCATCGAAATACAGCCCGACACAACGCTTGCCACGGTTTCATGCCCGAAGGATGGCGAGGCGCATTGGCAGAATGCCGCTGTTGCCACATCGCCCATTCTTGAGCAGAGCAGTCTGAACGTGAGCATAGCCAAGCAGAAGGAGCGTCTTGCCAAGAGTGAGCTGAAGCCTAAGGTGGCTTTGGTGGCAGCCAACAATTTTGACGGCCCGATAACTTTTGAGCTTCCTCCAGTGGACAAGAATCTTGATATATGGTATGTCGGAGTAGGAGTGAAGTTTAATATCGGTGCACTTTACAAGTCGAACAAGCGCATACGTCAGGCAGCGGCTGAGACACGACAGGCGCAACAGTTGCTTGATGTGCAGAGTGAACAGATAAACAACAATGTGAACGCTGCCTACACGCAGTATCTGCAGACCTATACCGAACTTGACACGCAGCGCAAGAGTGTGGAACTGGCAAGGCAAAACTATAATGTGGTGAACGCGCGTTATCTTAGTCAGCTGGCTCTCGTGACGGATATGGTCGACGCCTCGAATCTTCGGCTTAATGCCGAGCTTCAGGAGGTTGACGCTCGCATAAACATCGTATACGCCTACTACAAGATGAAGTTTGTGGCGGGAGAAATCTAACAATAAGTTGAAAACATACAACTTGGAAAATAAACCATTTAACATTTAAGCAAAGTGAACAAGAAAGTAATAAAGAGAGTTTACAATGTAGTAGTTGTCCTTATCGTCGCAGGCTGTGCCGTGTGGGCTTTCAGCCATTTCTGGCATGGAATGGATGGGGAGTATACCGACGACGCGCAGGTGTGCCGACATATTACTCCTATCAACACTCGTGTGCCGGGATTTATCAAGGAGATACGCTTTAATGATTTCCAGCATGTAAAGAAGGGTGACACGCTTGTGATTATCGAAGATGCCGAGTTTCGTCTTGCTCTCGCCCAGGCTGAGGCGGGATTGAAGGGACGACAGTCGGGCTCGTCGGCTGTTTCGGCAAGTATGACCACTACGCAGAGCAATGTGTCTACGGCATCGGCAGGAATAGAGGAGGCTCGTGTGGACATGATAAACGCCAAACAGGACTACGACCGCTTCACCGTGCTTCTTGCAAAGGATGCTGTGACAAAGCAGCAGTATGACAATGCTCATACACGTTATCTTGCTGCCAAGGCGCGCTATGAGCAGGCGTTGGGTCGCCGTCAGTCGGCAGCTTCGGTGAAGGCTGTGCAGACACATGAGCTTGGCGGTCAGCGTGCAGGCGAGAGTGTGGCTGAGGCTCAGGTGCGTCTTGCCCGCTTGAACCTCTCGTACACCGTGATTCTTGCCACATGCGACGGCGTGATGAGCCGTAAGGACATTCATGTAGGTCAGCTTGTGCAGCCGGGACAGATGCTTGCGCGCATTGTGAGCGACAAGGAGGTGTGGGTGACAGCCAACTACCGCGAGTCGCAGATGTCGGGCATTGAGGTGGGCAAGAAGGTGGAGTTCACTACCGATGCTGTGCCTGGAGTAAAGTTCAAGGGCGAGGTGGAGTCGGTGTCTGCTGCTGCAGGAAGTGCCTATTCCATGATTCCAGTGGATAATGCTACGGGCAACTTTGTGAAGGTGGAGCAGCGTGTGCCAGTGAGAATAAAGATAACCGCGGAGAATGATGCTAAGCAGGTGGCGCTGCTTAAGGCAGGGGAGAATGCAGAGACCTACTGTCGTTAATGTCTTTCATCGTATAATACTCGTTAATGATTAACTGCTATTACACGAATAAAAATTAACTTCCATTATACGTATAAAAATAGAAACAATGCCCGGACCTCCAACCCTTCAGGGACCATTTCGTGTCCCTTCCTTCAACCCCTACATTCCGCGCCTTGCACAGCCATGGATTTATCTGCTCATTGCCTTTATGTTTCAGATGGCAGGTGGTATCTATGGTGGTGCGATGTCCTACGTTATGGGCGACTATAGCCTTATGCGCGAGGACGTGCTGATGATAATCATGTGCAATGTGGTAGGCGTAAACATGCCATTCCCGTTTCTGTTCAGACTGAAGTTCAGGTTTACCAATCGCCAGTTGCTCATCACGTCGGCTTTGGTAGTGGGAGTATGCAATGTACTCATCCTGCAAACACAGTCGATGGTGGTGATGTGTGTGCTTGCCTATGTGTCAGGCTTCTTCAAGCTGTGCGGCACGTTTGAGTGCATGTCGAACATACAGTTGTGGATGACACCAAAACGCGACTTCACGGTGTTCTTTCCCTTGCTCTATTGCATCGTGCTTGGCAATATGTCGCTATCGCCGTGGATAACCGAACACCTTATATATATATGTCAGTCGTGGCAGGTGATGAACTGGCTCATGGCAGGCATAATGTTCTGCATAGCATTGTTCCTGGTGCTAACCACGCATAACTTCATGTTCATGAAACCATTGCCATTTGTCAGTCTTGACTGGTTGGGGTGCGCTCTATGGTCGGCTGCGATGATAGAGTTTATATGGTTCTTCAACTATGGTGAGTATTACAACTGGCTGCTTGCACCCGAAATGCAGGCTTGCGCTGTGATGTTCTTTATCACGATGTGGATTTGCATAGGACGTATGCTTCATGTGCGCCATCCATATATCGACCCAGCTGCATGGAAATACAAGAATCTTGTGCCAATGCTCATTGTCTTTGCCTTTGTGGAATTTATGAGTTCCACACCAAAGGTGCTTCAGACTGCGTTTACGGGCGGAGTGCTGCATTTTGGCATTACTACGCTTAATGTTCTGAATCTTGTAGAGTGGGTGGCTGCTATCAGTGGATGCCTGTTCTGTCTTGTGTGGACAAAGGTGTTCAAGATGAAGTACACCCGACTCATGCCGCTTGGAGTGGCGGCAATGGCTGCTTATCAAGTGATGATGTATATGCTTGTGGCTCCCGGTGTGAACATAGAACTGCTGTATCTGCCAGTTTTCCTGCGCAATTTCGGCAATGCCATATTCTTTGTCATGCTGACAATTTATCTTGAGGACATGATGCCGTTTCAGCATTTCTTCATGGGGCTCACCATGTGTGGACTTGTGCGCAACGGTACGATAGGCACTATGTGCTCCGGCCTCTTCTCACTTGCCATGCGACATGGTGTGGCAGAGAATCTTGGTCGCGGACTGCCCTACGACATGACGGGTATTTTGTCTATCACAATACGTCAACTATATGGAGTGGCAAGCATGATAGGCATAGCTGTGCTACTTGTTTTCTTGTTGTGGAATGTGCAACCTATAAGAAGCACGCTCAACAAGATGCCGGCATGGAATGTGGTGGGAAGAAGAATGAGAATGACTTTTCGTCAGAAATGACTATTGTATATTGTTATGGTGGCTTTTGTCTGATTTATTTCTGCAGTACAGCAAAAATAACTACCTTTGCAAGGCATAATAACAATAAATGCCGCGTCGGCTATTATGCAGGCGCGGCATTCTTAATTTTATATTTAGTTAGAAATGAGTAGTAACAACAATCATCAACTTGGCGAGGCTCCTTGGTTCCACGTCATTGTCTCAACAGGTTTTGGCACAGGATTTTTCCCTTGGGGACCTGGAACATTTGGCGGTTTCATAGCCTTGCTGATATGGATAGCGCTTTATTATCTTCTGTCGCCGCTGGCACTGTGTGTGGCAACTGTAGCTCTTGTGCTCGGGTCGCTGTTCATAGGCGTGTGGACCGATAATGTGATGGAACGCTATTGGGACGAGGATCCGCGCACGGTAATCATCGACGAGTATTTCGGCACATGGATGGCAACACTTCCTGCACTCTTTGTTGATGGTCCCGCTTATGTGTCGATATCGCTTGCGGCACTGGGGTTTGTGCTATTCCGCATAATTGACATTACCAAGCCGCTTGGCTGCCGTTGGGTAGACCGTAATATCCACGGAGGATGGGGATGCATGCTTGATGATGCCTTGGCTGCGTTTTATGCCTGCATCGTTGTACTCGTGGCGAGATTCACACATTTGGTTGAGGCTATAGCTGATATAATTTAACTCATACCAGGCTTATCTGCGTGACCCGAAATGGTTGTGTGGGTGATTTTCAAATGTACTCAATGTGGCTATGGATATTTTTGGCGTTCTCTCATAAATAGTATAATTTTGCATTTATATATGTAAGACAATGAAACAAAATATTATAGACCGTATCAATCATTTGGCTAACGAAAAGGAGCCTTTCCTTTTTGTCGTCAACTATGCAGGTTCGGAAGCATACATACGGAAGCTGTCTGAAATAGCTATCGATGAATGCCTTTATGACTTTGAGGGTATAACCAATGTAAAACGGCAGTCACTCTCTTCGGTTACCAAACATCCGACGTGGAAAGTGTTTGAGCCAAATTTTGAAGATTACACGAAAAGTTTTGAAACTGTCAAAAGCAACATCCTGCGTGGAAACAGTTATCTTGCCAACCTTACATGTAAGGTGACTGTGGACTGCAACCTTACGTTAGAGGACATCTTCCTACGTGCTAAAGGCAAGTACAAGATTCTGCTAAAAGACAAAAATAGCAACAGACAGTTTGTATGCTTCTCGCCGGAAACATTCGTGAGAATAAAGAACGGAATGATATATTCTTATCCGATGAAGGGAACCATTGACGCTTCCTTACCCGAAGCTGAGCAAGTGTTGATGGGCGATAAAAAAGAAGCAGCCGAACATGCTACAATTGTGGACCTGATTCGCAATGACCTTAGCCGTGTGGCAGAGCATGTAAGTGTGGATAAATACCGTTATATTGATGTGCTCCATACCAATAAGGGGGATATTCTCCAGACCAGTTCCGAAATAAGCGGCAAGTTGCCAACTGGTTATCAAAAGCACATCGGAAACATATTGGATGCAATGTTGCCCGCAGGTTCCATAACAGGTGCGCCAAAGGACAAGACTATGGAAATAATCCATGAGGCGGAAGGCTATGACCGTGGATTCTATACAGGAGTCATGGGTATATATAATAATGGTGAACTCAACTCGGCTGTAATGATACGCTTTCTTGAAAATGACGGTATAGGAACGTATTTCAAGGCAGGAGGAGGCATTACTTCGAAGAGTGATTGCAGAAAAGAATACGAGGAAGTGTTACAAAAAGTGTATCTTCCTTTTGAATAGAACTGATTTTAATATGGCACAGCAATTCGTAGAGACAATAAAGATTGTGAATGGAAAGACACAAGCTCTTGCATACCATCAGGAAAGAATGGAAAGAACGATCTGTAAGTTCTTTCC
>CAKQEI010000089.1 GCA_934230115.1 uncultured Prevotella sp.
TGTACAGGAATACTGAAAGTTTTTTGAAAAAAAATCACATACTGCCTTTAGCGATACATATTCGCTGAATAGTTACTTTGATAAGTAAAAAAGAGAAATAATACAAAATTAAGGCAAAAAAGTACGGTTTTTCTCTTGTCAGTTTAAAGGAAAGTCGTACCTTTGCAATGTAGTTTTTTCTCATTAATTAGCTATCTGGGTCTCAGCTCTTCGTGATGAAGGGTTGGGACATTTTTTTTGTAAAAAAATAACACTTACTTTTATAACTAACAATTATTTTAATCGCTAACAAAACAAAAGACTGTAGGTGTTTCGATAAAATATGTAACAAAACGTCAAATCACTTTAATTTTTCAATAAAATTACCTAAATCACTTGCTTTATAAAACTATAAAGTGTAAATTTATGCCGAATTTATGGATATGAGCTATTTCATATCCACAACAATTAAAATTTAGGGGTGATGAAACAGTCGCAAATTTACATATTGTCATCATCGTTCAAGAAGGCTCAAATGGTATTGGGTTTTCTCTTGTTAGCTTGCGGCTGTTCTATCTACATGATTTTCCGAAACCAGGACATTGTACTAAACAAATGGTGCCAATCTTTGGGCATAGCCGATTTTGTTGAGCCTATGCGCATGTCGGTAAAAGACAGCCATGTGCCCGACTTTATTCTATACAGCTTGCCTGACGGACTTTATTGCGCTTCGTACATACTGCTGATGGATGCCGCGTGGGAGGGCAAGGGGCTTTCAAGAAACATTGCCGTCGCACTAATACCTTCGGTTGCTATCATGCACGAGATTGCGCAAGGCATAGGATGGGCAAGGGGCACATTCGACATCTGCGACCTAATATTCTACGCCTTGCCCTTGGCTCTGTATTTCACATGGCACAAATCAGCTCTCAAAAAAGAATAAACATTATATTTTTCAATAACAATTATAACCTAACACACTAAACCAAACAATTATGAAAAAGTTATTTTTTCCTTTGTTTCTGATAGCATTGTTTGCTATTGGATTCGCAGCTTCTGATTTACCTGACGTAGGCAACACCGACAAACCTGCCGACTTGCAAAACGCAGAAGGTATTATCACCGTCAAGACAGACATAGGCGACTGGGACGCTGCCTATCTCACAAAGTTGGGCTATTTCTGCTACAAAGAGGTGGTTGACGACGAAATGGAAGGCACAGAGGGGCTCTACCGCTCTGTCACCTACATGCCAGAAAACAGCACCGAGATGGTGAGCCTCATATCTACAAGAGAGGGCAACATACCAACACAGATGGTTACCAACAGCGGCATAGTATACTTCAGCTTCCCCAACGACTCTATACTTGAGCTTCTTTACGACGACGGCAACGATGTGACCATGCTCGACAGCATTGCCTACAGCAAAGAGGACCTGCTGAAGCTTTCTTCGGGCACCGACCCATTCAAGGCTACTCTATCAGCAGCTGTCTCGCTACTTGAGAAGAACAAGTCGCACCTGACTCAGGCACAGGTGATTAAGAAATATTGCGATGTATTCAAGCAGGTGAGCGTTCTCGTCTACGGCAAGAACGAACAGCTCATCAAGGACCTCATCAAGGGCGCAACGGGCAACTATCAGTTTGCCGACAAGATTAAAGAGTGGTATGATAAATACATCAACCAAAGTGTATGCAACACCCTTTGTTTGTGGACTGGCAAGGCTACATTCAAGGTAGGTGGCTCGTCATGCACTCTGAGCGGCACTATATGGTGCCCGTCTAAGGACTACAACAAATATGGCACCTATGGCATCGTGTGCGACGCCGACCCTGCAAAGCTCACTGTGGGCAACGCTGAATACGAGGGCACTGGCACTCAGCCTAAAAACAAGCTGAGCTACAGCGTTGACTTCCGCGGATTCAAGCCCAACACCACCTACTACTACAGAGCTTTCTACAAGTTTAACAGCAGCGATCACGGCAACATCACTCCAAGACATGGCAGTCCTACCGACGAGGTGATTTACGACACTACCATCAAGACATTCACCACTGGCGACAACATTCTTACGGTAGATGTGGTTATGTGTATCGACGTGACTGGCAGTATGAGCGGCATCATCAACACCGTTAAGGCCAACGCCATCTCATTCTACGACTCATTCAAGCAGTCTTGCGACGAGGAAGGCATACAGCTTGCGGCACTCAACTCACAGGTGATTGCTTTCCGCGACAAGAACGAGGATAGTAACTGGCTTGAGACAAGCCCCACCTACTCATTGCCCGGACAGAAGGACGACTTCAACAACTTCGTAAACGCATTGTACGCCGATGGCGGTGGCGACACCGCTGAAAGTGGACTTGAGGCCTTGGAGGCTGCATTCAACAAGACCGACTGGGGCACCGACGACGGCTACCATCGACAGGTTATCATCCTCTGGACCGATGCGCCATATCTCATCAACACCGACTCGCAGGTATTTTCTGATGTGACATTAGACGGACTGAAAGCCAAGTGGAACATAATGCCTTCTGGCAGACGTTTCATTCTGTTTGCACCTAATGGCACCGACTATAACGGAGGAAGCTGGGAGAATTTCGACGGATGGACCAATGTCATCCACGAGACCAACATCAGTAGTGGCTTCAACGACTTTGAGTACATCCTTAAGTCGATTATCGGTGAGCTGACAAGCAAGGGCAAGGCTCCTTGGACCAAGGCTCCTGCCACGGTAACAACTATCTGGCGTCCGAATTATTAATATTCGTATAAGTAGATGTTCACAATTATCTTTATATGTGAGCGGCAATATGTAGGAGAGTATGGCAAGGATGCCATACTCTCCTGTTAAATGCAAAAAGAGGATATTACCGTTGGTAATATCCTCTCTATTTAGTCTGTGACTCCGGCAGGATTCAAACCTGCAACCTTCTGATCCGTAGTCAGATGCTCTATTCAGTTGAGCTACGGAGCCAATCCCTATGAGCAATAAGCGTTGTTGCTTGATTGCGGGTGCAAAGGTATAACTTTTTTCTTTAATTCCAAAACTTTTCGAACTTTTTTTTCAAAACAACCGAATTTTATATCAATTTACCTGCACAAAACACCTATTTTGTGCATAAACCGTGCTCATAACAAGGCTTTTTGTGCATTTTTAAAGCCTTATATTTGGCTGCGTAACATAAAGTTATTACTTTTGCAACACAGAATTTACAATAATAATTATATATATTATATGAGTTTGAAAATTGTTGTACTTGCCAAGCAAGTACCCGACACACGAAATGTCGGCAAAGACGCTATGACCGCTGAAGGCACCGTCAACCGTGCTGCCCTTCCGGCAATCTTCAATCCAGAAGATTTGAATGCGTTGGAGCAGGCTCTGCGCCTCAAGGAGCAGAACCCAGGTTCAACAGTAGGTATATTGACTATGGGTCCTCCCCGTGCCGCTGAGGTCATCCGCCAGGGTCTTTACCGTGGTGCCGACACCGGATGGTTGCTCTCCGACCGCTTGTTTGCAGGTGCCGACACCCTCGCCACCTCCTACGCTCTCGCCACAGCCATTCAGAAGATTGGCAATGTGGACGTGGTTATCGGTGGTCGCCAGGCCATTGATGGCGATACAGCCCAGGTGGGTCCGCAGGTTGCACAGAAGCTCGGCCTCTCGCAGGTCACCTATGCTGAGGAGATTCTCAAGTGCGAGGACGGAAAGCTCACTATCCGCCGCCACATCGACGGTGGTGTGGAGACAGTAGAGGCTCCCATGCCGCTCGTAGTCACCGTCACTGGCTCTGCAGCTCCTTGCCGTCCTGCCAACGCCAAGCTCGTGATGAAGTACAAGCGTGCCACAGCTCCTATGGAGCGCAAGCCCGAGGACAAGTACAACTATCTGTATGAGGAGCGTCCCTATCTCACTCTCAACCAGTGGAGCGTTGCCGATGTTGACGGCGATCCAAAGCAGTGTGGCCTCAGCGGCTCACCCACCAAGGTGAAGGCTGTCAAGAACATTGTGTTCCAGGCCAAGGAGAGCAAGAGCCTCACAGGCAGCGATGCCGATATCGAGGGTTTGATCAAGGAATTGTTGGACGAAAAAATCATTGGATAATGAACAACGTATTTGTATATTGCGAGATAGAAGGCACTCAGGTTCAGGAAGTGTCTCAGGAGCTTCTCACCAAGGGTCGCAAGCTCGCCAACCAGCTTGGCGTCGACCTCAACGCCATCGTTGCCGGCACAGGCATCAAGGGTAAGGTGGAGGATCAGATTCTGCCTTATGGTGTCGACAAACTTTTTGTGTTCGACGCCGAGGGCCTCTTCCCCTACACATCGGCTCCGCACACCGACATTATGGTGAACCTCTTCAAGGAGGAGAAGCCGCAGATTGCGCTCATGGGTGCAACAGTTATTGGCCGCGACCTCGGTCCGCGCGTTTCGTCATCGCTCACAAGCGGCTTGACTGCCGACTGCACAGAGCTTGAGATTGGCGACTACGACGACAAGAAGAGCGGCACCCACTACGACAACCTGCTCTATCAGATTCGTCCGGCTTTCGGTGGCAACATCGTGGCTACTATCGTCAATCCCGACCACCGTCCGCAGATGGCCACCGTGCGCAGCGGCGTGATGCAGAAGGCTCTCTACGAGGGTGAGGCAAAGGGCGAGGTTGTCTACCCAGACGTGGCTAAGTATGTGCCAGAGGCCGACTTCGTGGTTAAGGTGCTCGACCGCCACGTGGAGGCTGCCAAGCACAACCTCAAGGGTGCTCCCATCGTTGTGGCTGGAGGCTATGGCGTTGGCTCAAAGGAGAACTTCGACATGCTCTTCCAGCTTGCCAAGGAACTTCATGGTGAGGTGGGCGCAAGCCGTGCCGCTGTAGACGCTGGCTGGTGCGACCACGACCGTCAGATTGGTCAGACTGGCGTAACTGTCCACCCGAAGGTTTACATCGCCTGCGGCATCTCAGGACAGATTCAACACATCGCCGGTATGCAGGACTCTGGCATCATCATCTCTGTGAACAACGACCCCGACGCTCCCATCAACAAGATTGCCGACTATGTGATTACAGGCACTGTAGAGGAAGTGTTGCCGAAACTCATCAAGTACTATAAAGCGAATAATAAGTAATGGCTAACTATTATACCGACCATCCGGAATACGATTTCTATCTTAATCATCCGGAAATGCAGCGTGTTGTGGAACTCAAGGAGCGCAACTTCGCCGACAAAGACAAATTTGAGGATGCGCCCGTAGACTTCGAGGACGCTATCGAGAACTACAAGCGTGTGCTTGAGATTACTGGCGACATCGCCGCCAACATCATCGAGCCTAACTCTGAGGACGTTGACCTTGAGGGCCCGCACCTCGTTGACGGACGTATGCACTACGCCTCTAAGACCTACGAGAACATTGAGGCTACCCGCAAGGCAGGACTCTGGGGCATCTCTATGCCTCGCCGCTACAACGGCCTCAACATGCCTATCACTCCCTACTCTATGGCTTCGGAGATTGTGTCTTGTGCCGACGCCGGCTTCCAGAACATCTGGTCGCTCCAGGACTGCATCGAGACTCTCTACGAGTTTGGCTCTGAGGAGCAGCGCCAAAAGTATATTCCCCGCGTTTGTGCCGGCGAGACAATGTCAATGGACTTGACAGAGCCCGACGCTGGCTCCGACCTTCAGCGCGTCATGCTCAAGGCCACTCAGGACGAGGACGGCACATGGCGTCTCAACGGCGTTAAGCGCTTCATCACCAACGGTGACTCCGACATCCACCTCGTGCTTGCACGCTCCGAGGAGGGCACTCGCGACGGCCGTGGCCTCTCGATGTTCATCTACGACAAGCGCGACGGTGGCGTTACTGTTCGCCACATCGAGCACAAGCTTGGCATCCATGGCTCTCCTACCTGCGAGCTTGTCTACAAGAACGCAAAGGCTGAGCTTTGCGGTTCCACTCGCTTGGGCCTCATCAAGTATGTCATGGCCCTTATGAACGGTGCGCGTCTTGGCATCGCCGCCCAGTCGGTAGGCGTAAGCCAGGCTGCCTACGACGAGGCTCTGAAGTATGCACGCGAGCGCAAACAGTTCGACACAGCGATTGTTAAGTTCCCTGCCGTCTACGACATGATTGCCCGCATCAAGGGCAAGCTCGACGCTGGCCGCTCTATCCTCTACCAGACAGCACGCTACGTCGACATCTACAAGGCTCTTGAGGACATCCAGCGCGAGCGCAAGCTTACCGCCGAGGAGCGTCAGGAGCTGAAGAAATACTCTCGTCTTGCCGATGCCTTCACTCCGCTCGCCAAAGGTATGAACTCTGAGTATGCCAACCAGAACACCTACGACGCTATCCAGGTACATGGCGGTTCGGGCTTCATCATGGAGTACAAGTGCCAGCGTCTGTATCGCGACGCACGCATATTCTCTATCTACGAGGGCACAACCCAGCTTCAGGTGGTGGCAGCCATCCGCTACATCTCCAACGGCACCTACCTCTCTATCATCAAGGAGATGCTCGAAAAGGAAGTGGCAGAGGAACTTAAGCCGCTCAAGACTCGCGTCGTAGAGATGGTTAAGCTCTACGAGCAGGCTCTCGACTACGTGAAGGAGGCTCAGGACCAGGAGATGCACGACTTCCTCGCACGCCGCCTCTACAACATGACTTGCGAGATTATCATGTCGCTCCTCATTCTCGACGATGCCACCCGCTCGGCCGAACTCTTCGCCAAGAGTGCCAACGTATATGTGCGCATGGCTCAGGCCAACGTCATTGGCGAACATGCCTACATCATGAACTATATAAAGGAAGACCTTTCGAGCTTCCGCGCTGAATAAAAAGAAAGAGTAAATTAAAATTGTCAATCTTAGAGGGTGTGATGGAATGTGAATTTCGTCGCACCCGTTTTTTATGCGCAAGTTTGACGTCATGCGACGTGGGCTATCTTATCATCCAATTCCTGTAACAACTAAAAATGAGAAATAATTACAGTAAAGTAGCTATGGCGTTAATACCTAAAACGGCGAACGTAAGGACGAGTTTTGCTAAAACGCCAAGGTTACAAACGGCAATATAATAGGTACCGACGAAATAAGCGCAACAAGTATTGCAACAAACGCCAAATCAAGACCAACGGAGGACGGTTGGCTGATTACACATTACTGTTGTTTGAGGAAACAGTCAA
>CAKQEI010000090.1 GCA_934230115.1 uncultured Prevotella sp.
TTGCAAAACTCGGTATCACGCAAAGCTACTAAGCCATGCCCAACCAGTTCTGCAAATCCTGCAAGCAGTCCTACAACGCCATCAACGGATGTTACTGCACCCTGCTCAACCGCTACGTTGAGCACACAAAAGAGCCTCCATGTTCAAACCCTATAAAATCAGACAAGAAATGAAAAAAGCAATCTCAATTTTCCGCATCGCCATTCTCGCCCTCATGGGCAGTGTTGGCGTACTCTTCCTCCTTGGTGAGGAACAGGACGAAACTGTACTCTCGTTTTTCCTGCATTTCCTCTTCGACAAGGTGTTTGGCCTTGCCATGCTTGCCGCAATGTGTGTGCTCTTTTGGCGTTGGTGCAAGACCGACAACTGGCTCAAAGCCATTAATGAATGGTGCGAAGAGATAGACGCACAAGCCGTAGATTAAAGGATAATGGACTACCTCAACTTCTCTGACATGTGCGTCAAGTATTCTACGTTCCTCGATGATGTGGCCGCAAGGGTCGTGCATCTGCTCAAGCAGGATGCCAACGACCCAGAGTTCATCAGCCAGAACAAAGCATTTGAAATGTTCGGGCGCGGAAATGTGGAGCGTTGGCGCAAGCAGGGAAAGGTAACAGCCTACAAGCGTCCGGGCAAGGTCGAATACCGAACAGCCGACCTGCGGCTCTTGCAGCGGATACAGCAAGATTATCTTGGCAAGTAGCCTCAACTGCCGCAGATAGAATGCGCTAATCGGATAGGCGCAACCCACGGAGGGCAATCAACTCTGCTCTGGTCATTAGGTAGGTTCAACTCCTCCCTGCGGCTCAACTGAATAAAATTTTAATCACATTTAATTTCATACAACTATGAGTCAAATAGAAATTACAGTCAAGCTGCTCAACGAATTGCAGCCGACAGAAATCGTCCGCAACGACAACGTGCGCGACAAGTTCATTCAGATTTACGATGCCATGTGGTCGCAGTCCACTGGCGTGTCGGGCGAGGCTGCCTACGAGAAAGAGGCTCGCAACTTCAACCGTCTGCTCTCCGAGAAAGAGGACGTGCGCAAGAAATGCAGCCACTTCTCCCTCTTCACCTCGTTTCTTGATGTGGCTATCTCTGGCCTCACCCTCGACCCCGGCACAAAGGCGCAAGCCTACCTCCTCGCACGCTCCATCGCTGTTGACTCCTACGTGGACGACCACGGACAGAAGAAGAACCGCTACGAGACGCAGTGCGTCCTCACCGTCAGCGGCTATGGCGAGTTGGTGCTTCGCGCTCGTTGCGGTCAGATACGCCATGCCGACAACCCTGTCATCGTCTATGAGGAGGACAGCTTTGAGTTTGGCGAGCGCAACGGTCAGAAGTTCGTCAACTACACTTGCCGCCTCCCTCACCAGTCTGGGCGCATCGTGGCTTGTTTCATGAAGATTACCCGTGCTGATGGTTCTGCCGACTATGCCGTCATGCTGCCCGAAGATTGGGCGCGGCTCTCCAACTACTCCGCTCGTCAGAACTCCAAGTTCAACTATCAGACCAAGCAGTGGGAGAACGGCAAGCCCAACGCCCTCTACACCGCACAGGGCGGACAGATAGACCCCGGCTTTCTCGTTGCCAAGTGTATCAAGCACGCTTTCAAGACTTATCCCAAGGCGCGTATCGGCCATGCCACACAGTTGGAGTCACAGCAGGTTGACGAGACAGAAATCTCTGACGACATCTACGGCATCACCGACAATGGCGAACAGGTAGATACTGCCACAGGCGAGATTATTACCGACCGTCAGCCCGAACAATCCTTTGCTCCTGCCGACAACACAGCGGCTGGCGTAACCGTTGATCCTGCGGCAAATGATGATGACGACACTTTCTAATCCCTAACAACCGACAACTATGAGTGAACAAGCAACAAATACCGATTTGACCATCGTGCGCAAGGAGAACGTGCAGATGATAGCGCAGACTGCGCCCGAGGTGTACAAGAACAACACCATTTCTTGCAAGAAGTGTACCGACTTCGGCAAGCGGCTCCTCGTCCAAATCAAGGAGCACGGCATGACTGACGAACTCGATATGCAGTGCGCCACCTACATCAACAAGGCTCGCAACACGGTGAAGAAGATGAACACCAGCCGTTCTGCCATCACTAAAATCTTTGACCAGATACGCTCGGAGTTCACAGGCATGGAGAATGCCATCGACCCCACCAAGACAAACTCTGTTCCCTACCAGATACAACAGGCTCGCAATGCCTACGCTGCACAGAAACGTGCCGAGGAGGAGCGCAAGCGCAGGGAGGAGATGCTGCGCCAACAGCGTGAGCAAGCCCTCGCTCGCTACAAGGCTGACGTGGAGGACGACTACAAGCGGTCATTTAACACCCACACCACCAATGCCATCAACTCCCTTACCGAACTTAACGCTGCCATCACGCTCGACAACTACGAGGCGCAGTGCAAGGCTATCAAGCAGTTTCCTGTCAAGCTGCCCGATGATTGGGCTGCAAAGACTCCATCCAATGTCCGCATTCCTGCCGAACTTGCCGACATGCAGGACAAACTCCGTGAGGTGCGCACATCTATCGCCCTCAAACTCATGGAGCAGTTTGCCAAGCAGTACGAGTTTGAGGTGGGCGACTACCGCGACAACATTCTCGACACACTGCCGTCCAAGAAAACCGAATTGGAGCGTATGCAGAAAGCCAATGAGGAAGAAAAGGCTCGCATGGCTGCTGAACTGAAAGCGCGTGAGGAGGCCGAGGCAAAACGCATTGAGGCTGAACGCAAGCGCAAGGAGGAGGAAGAGACGGCAAAGAAGAAGATGCAGCAGGAAGCGGCCGAAGTGGGCAACCTCTTTGGACAACAGGCCATCGTTACCCCTGCCGGGTATCAGCCCAAGACTTCCGTCAAGAAACGTCTTGTGTTCCACGATGCGCAGGGTGTCCTCGCTGCCTTGTCTCTTTGGTGGTCAAAGGAGGGACAATACCAGTCTGTCGAAGACCTTTCAAAGGTGTTCAAGAAACAGATTACCTACTGCGAGAAACTCGCAAACGACAAAGACCACCCCGAATTTATCAGTTCAACATCTGTCTCTTACGAGGACGAAGTTAAAGCAAAGTAAACGATTATGTACGAAAGTGGATATTACCCGGCTGGCGCGGAGTACGACCCTCGCGCCCCATGGAATGAGCGTGAGCCTACAATGATTGAGTGTGCGGCTTGTGGCGGCAAAGGCTATCACTGGCACGCCTACGACTTTGAGGCCGACCGCGAAACGGAATGTACCGAGGAAACGTGGGAGTTGCTCCCCGAAACGGAAGAGGAGGCCATTGCCAAGCGCATGCACTTCATCAATGGCGAAAAGGAGACCTGCGAGGTGTGCGATGGTGAGGGCGAAGTGGAATATGAACCCGATTACGATGATTATGACGAAGATTAAGCCTATCATCAACCCGGACGAATACTATCAGCGCAGTGAGGTCAGCAATTCTGACCTTACTGAACTGAAGAACCAGCTCCACCCACACATGCAGTATGGCGACCGTGAGGCGGCATTCCGCTTTGGCTCTATCGTGGATGCCATCATCACCGAACCCTCGCGTGTGGACTTCCTCCACATGACGATTGATGGTGAGCAATGCTCCGAGGAGGAGTTTCTCCACGCTCGCGAAATGCAGCGTGCGCTCCGTGCCGAGGCTCGCAGAGACCCATTCCTTGCCAAGGTGCTGGAGTTGTCCGAGACGCAGTGCTTTATGGTCAACAAGCAGCAGCCTTTCGACAATGGCGGTTTCCATTTCACGCTCGACACGCGCTGCAAGTGGGACTGGTGGCTACCGTCCTGCCATTTCGGTGGCGACCTAAAGACCACATTCGCCTCCACACAGGCTGAGTTCGACAACGCTGTCGATTTCTTCGATTGGGACAGGTCGCGTGCCTGGTACATGGACATAGCCCATTCCGACCGCGATTTCATCTATGCCATCAGCAAGAAGAACTGCCGCATCTTCAAGAAGTTCATCGAGCGTGGCGATGATACCTACCTCCGTGGCTTCGACAAGTACAACGAGCTTGCTTTCCAGTATTGGGCTTTCTCGCTCGCATAATCAAATAAAGAACAAAGTTATGACAAAGATACTTTCACAGACCGCACAAATCAGTCTGCTCAAACGCCTCAGACGTATGTGTCCGTTTGCCGTATGGTCGGGACAATACGGCTACACCTGTGGCGGCATGAAGAATGGTGTGCGCTCGTCCTCTGGCATGGGGGCGCAGACAAAGGAGGCTCGCCACTGCCATTTGAATTGCATTGACCTGCGCAAGGCTGCGTTTCGCAATGGCTACGACATCACACTATCAACCCACAAACTCAATGCGTATGGCTGAAACACTCCAACATCACCTCCGTGTCGAACCCTACGACTACCAAAAGGAGGGCATTCTTGCCGGGCTGCGCTGGCATCGTTTCCTCATCGGTGACGAGCCGGGGCTTGGCAAGACGCTCCAAAGCATCGGTGTCGTGGATTGTGCCAACGCTTACCCCTGCTTGGTCATTTGTCCGTCCTCGCTCAAAATCAACTGGCAGCGTGAGTTCGAGAAGTTTACCGACAAGCACGCTCTTGTGCTCGACAACTCCGTGCTTACCACATGGCCGTACCTCCTCAAAATGGGTATGCAGCAGGTGACCATCGTCAATTACGAGTCCCTGCGCAAGTATTTCGTGTGGGACATCAAGGGCGGCTCGCGTGGCGGTTTCCGCTTGAAAGATGTTGTGTTTACTCCCGACATCAAGTTGTTCAAGTCTATCATCATTGACGAGAGTCACCGTGTCAAAGACCCGTCCGCACAGCAGACCATCTTTGCGCGTGGCATTGCCGAGGGAAAGGAATACCGCATCTTGCTGTCTGGTACGCCTGTGGTCAATCGCCCTGCCGACCTCATCGCGCAGCTCTCCATCATGGGACGCTTGCCCGAGTTTGGCGGACGATCCAAGTTTCTTGCCGAGTATGGCGGTGGAGAGATTACTAAGGAGAGGCGCAACAAGGAGGAGGAAGATGCTCCGCGCAACCTCGAACGGCTCTCTGCCGAACTCTACTCGCGCTGCATGATACGCCGCGAAAAGGCTAAGGTGCTTACACAGCTGCCCGACAAGACGCGCACCGACCTCATCGTGGATATTTCCAACCGTGACGAGTATATGCTTGCAGAACACGACCTTGCCGAATACCTGCGCCAGTACACCGAGTGCGACGACCTCGACATTCGCAGGAAGATGCGCATGGAGGCTTTGGTGAAGTTCATGACGCTGCGCTCGCTCTCTGCCAAAGGCAAGGTGAAACAGGCTATCGACTTCACGCGCACATTCCTCGCCAACGGCAAGCCGCTCATTCTCTTCTGCTCCCTGCATGAGATTGTGGACGAGATTAAGAAAGCGTTCCCCAAGGCGGTCTCCGTTACCGGGCGCGACTCCATGATGATGAAACAGGCGGCTGTCGATGCTTTCCAGTCGGGCAAGGCGCAACTCATCATCTGTTCCATCAAGGCGGCTGGCGTGGGCCTCACGCTCACGGCATCTTCCAACGTGGCTTTCGTTGAGTTTCCATGGACTTATGCCGACTGCTGCCAGTGCGAAGACCGTGCCCACCGCATCGGGCAAAAGGACAACGTTACGTGCTACTACCTGCTTGGCCGTTCCACCATCGACAGCACGCTCTACTCCATCATCCACAAGAAGAAGTCCATCGCCAACCAGATAATGGCCACCGATGACGACATTCCGCAGGATGAAATGTACTTCGATGAACTTGCAAGTCTGTTCCTCAATCCAGTGCAAGATGGCTGACCTCTGCAAGACCGACCTGCAAAAGGTCATTTCCTACCTCGATGAGGCTGCGAAGATTTACGATGCGTTGCCCATGCAGAAATGCAAGTGCCGCGCTTACATGATAACTCAATTAACAAACAAATTAAAATCAAAACTCAATCATGACAAAAAATGAATTGGCAAAGGAGGTTGCGGTTTCCGAGAAACTCCACCTCTCCACTACGTTCCAAGCCGTTGACGGCATTCTCCGTGTCATCAAGCAGACACTCGCCAAGGGTGAGCCTGTTATCATCCGTGGTTTCGGCACGTTCCAACCCACCGAGTGCAAGGAGCGTCCTGCACGCGATTTCAAGACTGGCAAGCCTGTCGTTATTCCGGCACACAAGTCCGCAAAGTTCCGTGTGAGCAAGGACTTCATCAAGTTTCTCAACGCTGAAGCAGGAAAGGAGGCTACCGTATGATGCTCTATGAATGTGGTGTCCGCTACGAGCGGACTATGGAGAACGGCATGACAAAGAAAGTCACCGAGCTGTACCTTGTCGATGCACTTTCCTTTGCCGAGGCTGAGGGACGCATCACAAATGAGATGGAGCCGTACATTTCGGGCGAGTTCGATGTGGTTACTATCAAGCGCACCAACATTTCCGAGATTGTAGAGGGGCTGTCCACTGCCGACAAATGGTTCAAGGCTAAACTCATGTACATCACCATTGACGAGAAAACAGGCAAGGAGAAGAAACAAGCGGTTCACTTCATCGTCCGTGCCTCCGACATCAACAACGCCCACATCTGTGTTGTCGAGCACATGAAAGGTTCTGTGATGGACTACGAGATTGCCACGCTTGACGAAACCAAGATTATGGATTTATTCCGCTACAAGGTTAATACGAGCGACAATGGCTAAGTTTTCTTCATTTGCTTTCCAAGGCCGGAATAAGTACGGCAACGAGCGTGTGGGCGGTCATGCCTCCAAGAAAGAGCATTACCGTGCTGCCCAGCTCCGCCTCATGGAGCGTGCCGGACTTATCTCCGACCTGCGGGAGCAGGTGTCCTACGAGTTGATAC
>CAKQEI010000091.1 GCA_934230115.1 uncultured Prevotella sp.
CTGTGTCGTATTTTCCATCGTTTTGTACATCATATCATTCTGCTTCGTATCAGTAAGGTCATTTACAAGTGTTGCATGTAACTCAGGTGATAACCTTGCCGGAATTGAAACCAGTCATCAAGGAGATCAGACACTACAAGACGATATGCAATAAATGTGGAGCTACGGTACAGTCACACAAGCCACGAAAACGCGGAGGCAACGCCGTCATATACGATGCCAGCGTAAAGTCACTTGCCGTGTATCTTTCTGTCGTGCAATTTCTTCCTTATGGACGGATTGAGAACATATTTCACGAGATATTCGGCATTGAACTGACGCAAGGCTCACTTGTAAACTGGATTAACGACGCGAAAGCCAAGGCACTGCCGGCAATTGAGAAAATAAAGGAATGCATCATGCAGTCTGCCGTTGTTGGCTTTGACGAGTCGGGATGCTACTGCAATAAGAGACTTGATTGGGCTTGGATTGCTCAAACCGTCTATTTCACCTTGCTGTTCAGGGGGAATGGACGGAGCAGCAAGGAACTGACGGACAGATTTGGCGATTCACTTGAGCGTATGATTGCGGTAACAGACCGTCACAGTGCATATTTTGCATTGCATTTCTTGAATCACCAAGTGTGTCTTGCCCACATTCTGCGAGAACTGCAATATCTGAATGAGGTTGATGACAAACAGCAGTGGTCAAGGCGCATTGAAAGCATTCTGCAACAAGCCATACATGAACGTAACGAGCATCCGCAAGACATCATTCCTAAAGAGCCGTGGCTTAAAAGGCTTGATGATACACTCAAGCAGAGTGTCACAAGTCTTGGCAAAGACTTTCAGCGTTTGAAGAACGGATTGATTAAGTGCAGAGACTACATGTTCAATTTTCTTGAAGACCCTTTGATTCCGTCAGACAACAACGACAGTGAACGTGGCATTAGAAAACTGAAAATCAAATTGAAAAACTCTGGCACATTCCGGTCAGAACTTGGAGCTGACGCTTTCTTGGAACTGCACTCTATTGTAGAAACAGCAAAAAAGCATGACTTATCACCATATAAAGCTATCCGTGCCCTTTGGGGGAGCACGGACAGCTATGCTATGGCATTCGCTGAATAGTTACAGTTTTGACACACCCTCTCTCGTCGTTTTTGTTATAAACTTATTTGACATTTAGGCTTTAATCAAAATACCATCTTTTTGCCATTCACTATATATATACCCTTACCGAGTTTTGATCCAGTAATTTTACGTCCAGACAAGTCGAACACACCAGATTTTTTAACCTTTGTGTCTTCAACTATATTGACAATACCGCTGACATCAGGATTTCCCTTGCCATTTAGACGAGGATAGGCATCAACTCCAAGTGTCTGTCCCCAAGGTGCTGTTTCTTGACCCTTATTGAGCAATACACAGATTTTACCAGATGCAAATTCTTCTTCTGTCACATTAAGTCCTACTTCTTTAGATATTTCAACACCTGGTTGAGACAGATTAAAACAGTTTGAGAAAACTAAATCTTCATAGGGATAATACATCTTCTTTACTATTGGGTTTACCAACTCATCTGTAGCTGAACCTTTCGTTAGTTTGCCATAGTTGAACAAATTAGAAAATACAGCCTTTTGGCCTGGCAGATATCCTACATCATTGGTTATTCCTGCAACAGCATTGGTTGATGACACATTACCAGCGTTATATACGTTATTTATTAGACGCACCCCATTTTCACTATATCCAATATACGAAACCAGCCCTATAGCAATGTCATCGCTATAGACATCACCCTCATTATAAGAATTTTGTATTTCATACACAGCCCCTGTAGTTATGCCTGCCGCTGATACACAACCTGAGATATTACCCTTATTATAGGAGTTATGAATTTTTGTCAAAGAGCCGCTCTCAATAATACCAGACGCATTTTCCATACCAGATATATTACCCTTATTATAACAACTATCTATAACAATATTACTTGACTGTGCATACAACACTATTCCCGAAACAGAATATACCGAGTTGTTATCATATCCAATAGTAGTTACATCACCAGTATTGTGGCAGTTCTTCACCTTAACGTTTTTTACGTTCAACGAACCAAAAAGTCCTGAGATACCTTCCACTCTACCCTCATTATAACAGTCCTCAAAGCTTAATGAATCTTGTCCCAAACCTGACACAGCATTAATCAATCCTACTTGACTAAGATGATTGTATTTAAAATTGCCGTCCTTGTCTTTCTGTACAAACACGTCACCAGTATTGAAGAGACGTTTTGCTTCTACAAGATAAGGACAATCGCCAGTAAGACCACTACCACCAGTTATCTTACCTGTATTATAGGTATCAATTATTCTCGGGGAATAAGTATATTCCACAATACCGCTACCACCATACACTTCGCCTTCATTATGACAGTTAATAATATCTCCGCCAATGAATTGTCCAAAGAGACCACCAGAATAGCTATTATCAGCAGTAGATGTTACATTACCCTTGTTCACACAATTTGTTGCGTGAATAATATAGCCACTACAAGAAGCCAATATACCAGCCACACTGCCATTTCCTAAGATATTCCCTGAATTCTGAAGATTCTCAAGACCTGTATTCTTTGCGACATTAGTCCAAGTCTCACCTACCAATCCAGCTGTCAACCAAGTTCCAGAAATATCTCCATTGTTTGAACAATTTGACATCTTGAAATCACCATTAATATTTCCGAAGAGACCTCCAGTAGACGTTTCCTTCAAATCAGTACTTATAGCACCACTATTGTGACAATCCGAGATATTAACTGACTTTTCGTAGCTGATATACATATCGCCCACAAGACCACCTAAAAATGAATTACCACATCCACTTCGAGAATCACTGTATATGCCAACATTAGCCTCATTGACACAGTTATAAACCACAGAGTTATTGGCACTTCCTGCCAATGCACCCACACGGATATTCACATTTTCAATTCCCTCTATATTACAATTAAGTTTTATCAGAGAATTAGCAATTGTAATATTACAGAGAGTATCATTTGCTACATATCCAAATAGTCCCATATAAGAATGCATACCTTCAGATGGATATGTATCCTTCACAACAACCAACGAGTCCTGGTAAACACCAGTAATCTTATGGTTACAACCATCAAAATGTGCCTTAAATACAGATTTCTCACCAGACCCAATAGGAACCCATTGTTTAGGAGATCCCTCACCCTTATATGTTCCGTCTTTCTCAAATGTAAACCCAGGATTGAGTTCAATATCGTTGCCAAGAACAAAATATGCACCTTCGTAGGTTCTGCCGGTATTGACATACCACGACAGGTCTGCGAGCTGCTGTGCATTTGTTATCACATAAGGAGCATTAATAGTTCCTTCACCACTGTCAAAAGGCAATCGTTGGATAGGGTCAGTGGGATATGACCATGAAACAGCAGATACAGGTATCGCTGCAAGTGGAGAAGCCATCAAAGCAAGTTCCACTAAAAGATTTTCATAAAATTTCATACGACAAAATATTGCAACACTATTTGTTTAAAACACTTTCCATGAACCTATGACATAATACATACTATGATAATCATAATAATGCCATAAGGTAGGCCTTGCGGTTGAACCATACCACATTAGTGTTGCGATATCTGTAGTAAATTCAACAACAGACAATGCAAAAATACAAATATCAAACGAAAAAAGCAACCATTTAATATGATAATTCACCAATTTAAGTGCAGAGACTACATTTTCAAATTACTACACTCTATTGCAAAAACAACCAAAAAGCATGACTTATCACCATATACGGCTATCCGTGCCCTTTGGGGAAGCACGGACAACTATGCTATGGCATTCGCTCCTTATTTTTCTTATTTATCGAATTCTTTTCCGTCAAGCAATCTCTTGAATTCTTCTTCTGGAGGAAGTATTTTCTTTAGTTTCTCAGGCATTACTTTATACGTTGCGACACCCATTGGCTGGGTGTAGTCTTGAAGAAGGTATTCAACGTATGTCTTGTCTGCATCACGGCAAAGCACTATTCCTATAGTCGGATTCTCATGAGGTTTGCGCTCGTCATCATTCAGCATGCGGATATAAGCAGACAACTGACCGAGATAGGCAGGTTCGAAGACACTATTGAGTTTTCTATAATCCGCTCGTCAATGTCTTGTGGGTCTTGCTCGTCAAGTTCCTCTACATTGATGAAGTCAAGCAGATAATCATCCTTGAACATAGATATGGCTTTCAGAGCGTGACGTGTTGACGGCATAGTCTTGGCAAAATTGCTTGGCATCTGCGACTGGTGATGAAACAAGTCTGCCTTGAGATTGTCACGAAGGGTGTATTTGTCCCAATGCAAAGTTGCAGCTTGATGGATGTAGAATACACGCTCTTCAAGAGTCTTTGTCTTTGATAATATTTCCATATGATGTGTGAAACTCAGAGAAAAGAATTCGTGCCAGTCCAAATCGCCAGCCGTCGGCTGGCGATTTATATTCAGTAGAGTCAATGTGGGTGATATTATCTCCTTTTCAGTAAGTTGTAAATCGTCAGCCGTCGGCTGGCGATTTACAGCGACATTCCATGATTCATAAAATTGTCGCATGTTTTTAATGTTAGACACTCCAAATCCTCGCAATCCTGGCAGTTCTCTCCTAAGCTGTTCACTAATCGTTTCAATGGCTCCTGTGCCCCAAACTCCTTTGCGGGTATTATCAGAGACATACTTGCCCACACCATAGTATAGTGCGAGCATCTGTCTGTTGACAGCCTTGGCTGCTTCCAACTGATTTTGAAGTATAGCCGACTTTATAAGTTGTACCGCTTGATTGTATTGAGTGCTTATCTTGTCCATCATCTTGCATTTTCCTACAAAGTTAATCTAAAACATGAATATTGCCAACAGAAGTATTAAACTCTTATGGATTTTTATCTTTAATACGGAGAGTGAAGTTAGACTTGATAACCGTATCATGACTTGAAACGACCGTATCATGCCCATGATACGATATTAATTATTGTGATTTAACGATTTTAGTTGACCACTCTAAGTCTTATTGATAATACAAGTTGACTCAGTTATTACTTATTTATAATTCACGTTGACTTATTTAATTTTAGTCATAATTATAGTTGACTACTTATGCCTATAGTCACAAATAAAGTTACCCTTCATATCTCCGCAAAGAAACATGTTGTGGGATAATCCTGAGCGTAGCTTCCTTGGTAAGTTTGGGTTGGGCTCAATGCCCAACTCAAACTTTTTACGTTGGTGGCTTAAACCATCACGTAGTTCCTTAGTGGTGCAAGGATACAAAAAGATCCTAAGCAACCTTAGCTTTTATCGCTTTTTCTCTGTAACTTATCCATCTTTTATCAATCTCAACTATTTCAATAAGCAAATAATTTCTTCTTTCCATTTTTAATGTACACCTGTCCTTTTTGTGGATTTATCACTTTTCTGCCCATTAAATCATAAACACAATTCTTGGAATCATAGTGTTCTGTGGTGACATTATGTATTGCTGTCGGGAAATCATCTGTCTCTATAAAATTAGTGAAATAATCCCATCCCCAAGCATTTCGATATTTTTCTGCGGCACCGATTGGGACATAGATGGGAATATCGTTAGGAGTTCTTAAATAAAAATCAGAATTGTATTTTCCAAAAGGAGAGTTTCCCGGATTAAGGGTGCTTTCCTTGCATACAGGAGGTTCAGAGGACATACAATAGATACGTTTTAAACCTGGCATATAGGAACAGCACTCTTGTCCCAAAAAGTTCAATGTTGCAGGAAAGATTATCTGTTCTAACGAGTCACAATGATAAAAGGCTTCTCTTTCTATCGTTTCAAGTCCATTTGGCAAATTTATTTTTTTTAATGATTCGCATTGTTCGAATGCTGCACGATCAATACTTTTCACAGTAGATGGTATGTTTACCTCTTGCAAATCCCAACAATCATTAGCAAAACAACTGGGGATTCTTCCCAATCCTTCTGGCAAATGTATTTTTTTCAGAGGATAGTTCTGTTGAAAAGTATTGGTACCTGCTATCGTTTGGCATGAATTTGGAATCCATACCTCTTTCAAACGGCAAGCGTAAAAAGCTGCATCGCCAATCTTTTCCAATCCATCTGGTAAATTGATGGATGAAATCTTTGACATAAAAAAAACACCGTCACCGATTTCCTTGATGGTAGAAGGCAACACAATTGTTCCTGTCAGACTACGACAATTCATGAAAACCAATTGTCCGAACCGTTCAAAGCCTTCTGGAAACACCAACGGATCGGTCTTGAGGCTTACACAATCCGAGAATGCGTAAGTTCCCAAATACTGCAATGAAGAGGGAATGTTTACCTCTTCAAGATTGATGCAGTAAGAGAAAGCACCTTCTTCTATTCGTTTGACTCCATCTGGCAGGATGATTCTCCTTAGATGGATAGTGTTTATAAATTCCCAACTTGGGTCCAACTGTTCTTTTTGATGCCAAAAGGCATCTTCTGGGACAATTCCATTCTCTATCTCAGCATTTTCAAGATTTATGACAGAAAGCCTTCCTTTGAAAGAAGCATCCCAAAGAGTACGAATATCAGCAGCATCCACAGTTCCTCTGACCACCAAGGAGTCTACATTATAAATGTTGTTTCCCAA
>CAKQEI010000092.1 GCA_934230115.1 uncultured Prevotella sp.
TGGCTTTCCCATTGCATATAAAACGGGAAAAGACAATAAATATTTTATATAAACTAATTTTGCTCACTTACTTATCATTATATTATATCATTATATTATTACACATTATTATATACGCGCGCGCGATTACTTTTATTCCAACTATATAACCTTTGCCCTGCTCCACCTCCCCTCCTCTATCTCTCGCTTTGCCCCCAACCCCACGTTGAATGATGAATGAGAAGAATTAACAAATTAACAAATTAACATTTTAACGTTTCGCCACATATACACAAAAGATAATCTGATATTTTGCATTTCCACACAAAAACATCATTTATTATAAAATTTTATAAAATTATCTTTGTCGGTTAATAAATATTCTGTAATTTTGCAGACGTATATATGAAGCATAACAATCTATGCAGACCATAAACAGAGTATTACAACCAAATCTGAATTAAATAACAACGCATCCGGCTACGGGTGTAATCATTCATATTAATTACTTACTACTTATGCAAAACAAACAAAAAATCAGCATTGGAAGTGGTATCATAGGAGCAGCCGTTCTGCTGCCTATATCAGCTTTTGCTGCTGACAACACCATTAGCAAAAACACAGCTGATGTCGCAAGTTTGCTGAAGCCTAAGACCGAGAATGTTGCTTTTGCCGCACAGCAGGCTAAGCATCATAAGATTACCGGTCTGGTGCTTGACGAAAACGGTGAGACCGTAATAGGTGCTTCCGTTGTTTTGAAGAGCAACCCTAAGAAAGGCACAGTAACCGACGCTGACGGCAAGTTCATGCTCGACGTTACCAACACCAAGGACGTGCTCGTAGTCTCTTACCTCGGCTATCAGACGCAGGAAGTGCAGATGAAGGGCAAGACAGTCTTCTCAGTAACTCTTAAGGATGATGCCAAGCAGCTTGGCGACGTTGTGGTGACCGCATTCGGTGCCACACAGAAGAAAGAGACTGTGGTAGGTTCGGTGCAGCAGGTTAAGCCTGAGAGTCTGCGCGTGCCATCAGCAAGTATTTCATCATCATTCGCAGGACGTCTGTCGGGTGTCATCGCCACACAGAGCAGCGGTCAGCCAGGTGCCAACGGTTCCGACTTCTACATCCGTGGTATCGCCACCATTAGTGGTGCCAAGTCGCCGCTTATCGTCATGGACGGTATGGAGATTTCGCAGGACGACCTCAACCACCTCGACCCAGACGTAATCGAGAGTTTCTCTATCCTTAAGGACGCTTCTGCCACCGCCATGTATGGTTCGCGTGGTGCCAACGGTGTGCTCATCATCACCACAAAGAGCGGCCAGGACCTCGACCGTCCGAAGATTTCGTTCCGTGTGGAGGCCAACGTCACTATGCCTACATCAAAGCCTAAGTTTGTCGACGGCGCACGTTTCATGGAGCTGTTCAACGAGGCTGTGACCAACGAAGGCACTGGCAACACTCTCTACACAGCCGAGCAGATTGCAAACACTCGCAATCATGTCAATGGCGAGGTGTTCCCTGATGTCAACTGGTATAAGGAGATGTTCAAGACAGCATCTTACAACCAGAAGGCCAACATGAACGTGCGTGGTGGTACCAACAAGATTGTGTACTTCATGAACCTCAACGTGAGCCATGAGACTGGTATGTTGCGCAACCGCAGTAAGGAGTACTATTCTTACAACAACAACATCGACTACATGCGCTATGCGTTCCAGAACAACATCGACTTCAACATGTCGAAGTCGTCGAAGATCTCCCTCCACTTGTACGCAGGTCTCGACAACATGCACGGTCCGCTTGCTGGCAGCAACGACATCTCTGGTTCGTTGAACGACCTCTACTCACAGATGATGAACGCCAACCCGGTGCTCTTCCCTATCCAGTACGACAATGAGGGCGACGAGTGGGTACACTGGGGCTATCGTCAGCTTGCCAACGGTGGTAACTTCAACCCTATGGCACGTCTCGTGAGCGGCTATCAGGACTCATTCGCAAGTACCATCACAGCCAACTTGAACTTTGACCAGAAGCTCGACTTCATCACTCAGGGACTCGGCTTCCACGTGATGTTCTCATTCAAGAACTGGTCGAAGAGCACTACATTCCGCTCGCTCAACTTCAACCACTATGAGTTGAAAAACTATACCCAGAACGAAGACGGCACATTCTCTTACGTGCAGACTCCTAAGGGCGACCCATCTAAGCCAGTGCTCAGCAACTCTGGTCAGAATGCCGGTGACCGTCGCTACTATGCTCAGGCATACTTCGACTACAACCGCACATTCGGCGACCACACCGTAACTGGTATGCTCCTCTGGAACATCAACCAGTACAGCTCTAACATCTTCACCGACAATGTGCTCGCATCTCTGCCACAGCGCAAGATTGGTTTCGCTGCACGTGCCACATACGACTACAAGCACCGCTACCTCATTGAGTTCAATGCTGGTTACAACGGTTCGGAGCAGTTTGCCAAGGGCCACCAGTGGGGCTTCTTCCCATCAGTAGGTTTAGGCTACAACATCAGCGAGGAGAAGTTCTGGGAGCCAGTCAAGAGCGTTGTTTCAAACTTCAAGATCCGTGGTACTTACGGTCTTGTAGGTAACGACCAGTATGGCTACGAGCGTTTCATCTATCGTGAGGATGTAGCTCTCACCGGCAACGGTGGGTTCACAACTGGTTTGCCAGGCAACTTCGTTACATATTCAGGTCCGGGATGGAACCGTCTGCGCAACGAGAACGTGTCATGGGAGGTAGGTCATAAGCTCGACCTCGGTTTCGACATGCAGCTCTTCAACGCTCTCGACATCACCTTCGACTGGTTCCGTGAGCGTCGTACCAACATCTTCCAGCAGAAGCTCTCTATACCTAACTACTTGGGAACTGCCAACACCAAGATCTACGGTAACCTTGCTGAGGTGATTAACAAGGGATTTGATATGGCTGTGAACTACAGCAAGCGTATCAACAACGATCTCTCTATCCAGTTCCAGGGTACATTCACCTACAACAACAACAAGATTTCGGTATACGACGAGGCTCCGGGCAAGCGCGAGGCCATGAAGAGCCAGGGCAAGAACGTCAACACCGTATGGGGTTACGTGGCCAACGGTCTTTACATTGACAAGGCTGACGTCGCAAACAACCCGACATCTACCCTTGGCAATATCGCCATCGCTCCTGGTGACATCAAGTATGTTGACCAGCCAGACCGCAACGGCGAGTACGACGGACGCATCACAGCCGACGACCAGGTGCCATTGGGCGTAAGCGTACCGAAGATTATCTACGGTTTCGGTCCGTCGGTAGGCTACAAGAACTGGGACTTCTCGGTATTCTTCCAGGGTCGTGGCAACGTGGCTCTCATGCTCAGCGACATCCAGCCGTTCGGTTCTTCTTACCGCCGTGGCGTATTGGAGTTTGTTGACGAGGACCACTGGAGCCCAGACAATCAGAACCCGAACGCCAAGTATCCGCGTCTGACCGACAACTACAACAACCACAACACAGCATCATCAAGCTACTGGTTGCGCAACGGTCGTTTCCTCAAGCTCAAGAACGCAGAGATTGGCTACTCGCTGAAGAACATGCGATTCTATGTAAACGGTACCAACCTGCTCACATTCTCACCGTTCAAGAAGTGGGATCCTGAGATGGGCGGTGGCAACTACACCACCAAGTACCCGACACAGATGACCGTTAACGTAGGTGTTCAACTCACAATTAATTAAAAAAACAATATGAAAATTCTAAATAAAGCAATCATAGGCTGCATGCTCGCTGCGGGACTCACGATGACATCGTGCGACTACCTTGACGTAATCCCTGCCGAGACAACCACTGGCACCGACATGACCAAGGACCGCCAGGCAGCCCTCAACTATCTGTACTCTTGCTACGGATATTTGCCTACACCTAACGCCGGACCTACGTCGCTCGACTTCCTTACCGGTGACGAGGTGGTGACAGCTTTCGAGCATGAGACATTCGCCGCTTTCCCGAAGGGCAACTATTCGGCCTCAAACCCAGTGATTAGTTACTGGAACACTCTGTATCAGGGCATACGCCAGTGCTACATGTTCCAGGACGAGCTTAACAAGACTGGCAACTTCCATGGACTGGCAGAAAAGGACCGCAACGACTACAAGGCACAGGTGACATTCCTCATCGGCTACTATCACTTCCTGCTCTCTCGCTGCTATGGTCCTATCATCCTTGTTCACCAGACTCCAGACCCTATGCTTCTGCCGTCTGACTATCAGGGTCAGGAGCCTTACGACGACTGCGTGAACTTCATTTGCGAGAAGTTCGACGAGGCTGCTAAGGGTCTTCCTGAGACACGTACTGGTGCTCAGGCTGGCGAATTCGGTCTTGCCACAAGTGTAGCTGCCAAGGCTATGAAGGCAAAGATGTTGCTCTATGCTGCTTCGCCTCTGTTCAACGGCAACAGCAAGTTCTACTCCGACTTCAAGAACAATGATGGCAACGCCCTTATGCCTTTGACATACGATGCAACCAAGTGGGAAAAGGCCGCTGCCGCATTCAAGGACGCTATTGCTGCTGCCGAAACAGCCGGTTACCACCTCTATGATCGTGGCGACTGCAAGCTCAACAAAAACGGCTATCCTGCCGACCCAATAGTGCGTGCTCTGCGCTACACCATCACCGACTACTCGGCTGAGGACGAGAAGGCAGGTGCCAACTCTGAGGTTATCTGGGCTGACTCACGTGGTGAGGGCTACTATGGATTGCAGAACAAGAGTATACCGTACATCAATGGTGGATGGGGATGGAATGGTGTGGCTCCTACTATTGCCATGCTTAGCCGCTTCTACACCAAGAACGGTCTGCCTATCGACCAGGACAAGACATTCGACTATGCCAACCGCTGGGATCCGGTAGAAGTGGACGAAGCACATGAGGACGAAGCTTATCCAGGACGCAAGACTCAGAAGTTCAACCTCGACCGCGAGCCACGCTACTATGCTTGGGTTGCCTTCCAGGATGGCTACTACGAGATTCTGAGTGCTTCAAACAACGGTGCATATAGTGATGATGCCAACTACACACTCACTTCAGACAACACTCACGGTCGACTTATCTGCGACTTCGTGCTCGGTGGCAACTGTAGCCGTGGTGTAGACGCTAACTCTAAGCGTACCAGCAACTATTCACCGACAGGCTTCCTGAACAAGAAGTTCATCAATCCAGACCTCACAAAGTCGAAGACAGGTGCCGACTACACCAATACTCCGTGGCCACTCATACGTTTGGCTGAGCTTTACTTGGGTTATGCTGAGTGTCTCGTTGAGACTGGCGATCTCAAGACTGCACGTACTTACCTTAACAAGGTGCGCACACGTGCTGGTCTGCCAGACGTAGAGGAAGCATGGGCACAGTTTGGCAAGGATCCTGCAAAGGCTACTACCAAGGAAGGTCTGCGCGACATCGTGCGCAACGAGCGCATGAACGAGTTCTATCTTGAGAACCAGAACTTCTGGGATATGCGCCGTTGGTTGCTCGCTGAGAAGTACTTCAACGTGAAGGTGAAGGGCTTGAACATCGACGCTGAGAACATCAACGACTTCGGCGAGGTTCAGGAGGTTGTATTCGAACGTAAGTTCCAGTCGCCTATGAACTACCTCATGCCAATCCCGTCAGCCGACATCAACCGTAACAGCCACGTAGTGCAGACTCCTGGCTATTAATTTTAAGCATTGTTACAATTAAAAAGACACAATGATGAAAAAGACATTCATAAAATTGCTTATGGCTGTAGCTCTTGTAGGCACTATGGCATCATGCTCCGACGACGACAAGACAACACCAAAGGTGAACATCGAGGAGTCGGGCGTTACCGTTGACAGCAGTCAGCCAGGCAAAGTGGTGTTCCACTGGAAGACTCCAGAGAACGCAGACTTCTATTATATTAAGGTGGCTTACGACGACCCGGTTAAGGGTCACCGTGTGCTCAACGCCAGCACCTATGCCGACTCTATCATGATCGACGGCCTCTATGCCAAGTATGGCGAACTGGCCTACTCGTTCACAGCAGTAAGCGAGGACGGCGGCGAGAAGGCTCTCTTCACAAAGACAGCCAAGGCTGGCTACGTGCCTGCCGACATCAAGGACTATGAGGTTGGACCTATCAGCCTTACAGCCGCACAGCTTTGGACCGACGACCAGGAGTCATCAGAGGGTCCTATCGCAGCCCTCGTCGACGGCAACAACGCCACCTACTTCCACATGAGCTGGAGTGCCCCTTCTGCATGGCCTCACTACATCCGTGTAGACCTTGGCAAGAAGGTGAAGGGCGTCTCATTCTGGTATAAGGGACGTGACAACGGCAACAACGACAACCCGAAGAAGATGACCATCCTCGCAAGCAACAATGTGGGCGACAACCCTGATGCTGCTGGAGCATGGGAGATTGGCAAGCTCGGAAGCGATGTTCTGCCAAGCGGCAGAGCTCCTGAGTACACTTCGCCGGGATTGTTCAGCGAGACTGAGTTCCAGTATCTCTGGTTG
>CAKQEI010000093.1 GCA_934230115.1 uncultured Prevotella sp.
ATGCTATATACCCAGGGCGCTGCCCTGGGCTATGGAGAACATTGGGCTTTCAGCCCGCATTGTTTGACTTTTGACACACCCCCCCACTCTGCAATGATTGTACAGCCAATTTAGTGAGTATGGCAAGGATGCCATACCCTCCTACTATATGTAAAGATAATTCTGAATAGTTTCTTATATTTTACTTTAAACAATGAGTATTTATTTCAATTTTTCTGTCTGGAAGTTTACTTTCAGCGTGAGTATTAACAGTAGTGTAAATAACAAAAAAGACTAAGAGACAATGGAAACAAAAATTATGAGAGTGGTGCAGCAGGGCGAGGCCTTCGCTGTGCAGAGTCAGAAGACGGAGAGCGGCCAGACTATGAAGTGCAACATCATGCTTCAGGAGATGGGCGGCAAGTATGAGAACCAGTATGTGGCGGCTATGCTCGGCAACTTGGCGCAATGCAAGTTCAGTACAGGACAGATAGTGGCGGTGACGCTGAGGTTCACAACGAGGGAGTATAATGGGGCACATTATCAAGATATCTTGGTGACGGACATTGCGAAGATTCAGTGAAAAGGGAAAAGTGAAAGTGAAAAATATCTCCCACAGATTTCGCAGATTTCACAGAACTGTTGACATAGCATTCTGGTCGTGCAGAGGATTCCACGGATTTTCGTCAGGCTTCGCCGACGTTATTCCACGGATTGAATGAGGAATGTGGAATGAGGAATGTTGAATGGTTGCGGCAGAGCCGCAATGTTGAATGTTGAGTGACGATTGTTGAATAAATTTAGTCTTCATTGAATAATTCCACATCGGCATCGCCGACCATTCCACACTCAACACTCCACACTCAACATTCAAAATCGCCCAAAGCGCCCTGAAAGGGCAACTCCTCCACAGCCCAGGGCATCGCCCTGGGTATAAGGAAGTTACGAACAACGCGCCCTGTAAGGGCAGCTCTAAAATTAATAATTAATAACTGAGAAACGGTTGACTGCGGAGGATATTCCATGGTAAAGCGCGCAACAATCCAATGTTTTCCTTCTCGCAAAATCAATTCGTATTATGGTTAATAAAAACAATAAAAAGACCAACACAAAGTCTAACAAAACAAAGCCCAACAAGGCTCAGACTAACAACGTGCAGATAAACAACTGCCACAACGTGCAACTCAATGGACAGGCTTATTACGACGAGAGCAACTACTTCATGTTTTCGCCCGACGACCCAACTCCCGACCTTGTGCAGCGCATGAGGCGTATGCACGGCGTGGCGCAACAGATGACCGACGGCACATTCGACTTTGTGCCCACGCCAAGGGTAAGGGCGCAGTCGCAGCTCATTAAGAAGCTGGCGCATGGCAGAGTGAGCATGACCAAGGACAAGGCTATTCAGCTGACGCTGAAGGTGACGCCCGACGAGAATATCAATATTGCTCAGACAATAGCCGTTGAAAGCGCGGAAGCAGCCGATGCAATTTTGAATTTTGAATTTTGAGTTTTGAATTGTGCGCTACGCGCATTAGGAATTTTTGAATTTTGAATTTTGAGTTTTGAATTGTGCGCTACGCGCATTAGGAATTGTTCAATTTAGAATTGAGAATTCCTAAGTCAAAATCAAAGTAAACAACTCAAAACTCAAAATTCAAAACTCAAAATTCAAAAATTCAAAATCGGCTTTGCCGACAATTCAAAATTCAAAACTCAAAATTCAAAATCGCCAACGGCGACAATTCAAAACTCAAAACTCAAAACTCAAAACTCAAAATGAGCGTACATATCATATACTACAAAGACGGGGCAAAGCTTATGCGCCCCGTCGCCAACGAGACAGAATACCGACTGGCGCGCGACACGGAGCACAACCGGCGCGCCGACAAGCACCACATGCTTCAGATGAACTATTCCTGTCTGCCTAACCCCGACGGCTCGCTGAAAGGCTCAACCCGAATGAGCAATTCCGTGGGCATGGACATCGACTTCGACCCGAAGGCTCCCGACTATGAGGAGCGGATGAAGAGCGTGCCCGAGTTAGTGATGGGCAAGAAGGACGAGCTTGGACTGCTGATGCTCGAGCGGTCGGCCAACAAGGGCTACCACATCGCCTTCAAGCGCCGACCGGAGCTTTCGCAGGAGGACAATCTAAAGTGGGCGTCTGGGTTGCTTGGAGTGGAGTACGACAAGGGAGCGAAGGACATCACCCGTGTGTTCTTCACGCCGCCAACGGACAGGCTGCTCTTCGTGGACAGCCAACTGTTTGAGAATACAGAGGCCAATGAAAAGAATACAGATTCATCTGATTCTGCTGATAATAAAAATCAGATAAATCAGAAAAATCCGTATTCGGAAAAACAAGAGGGATTGAATACGGATTCTGCTGATTCTGCTGATAATAAAAATCAGAAAAATCAGAAAAATCCGTATTCGGAAAAACAGGGATTGAATACGGATTCCGCTGATTCCGCAGAACAATTGGATTCTTCACTTTTCACTTTTCACTCTTCACTTAAATACCTCGGCATTCCCTACTCCGACATCATCCGCAAGTGGTGGCAGATGTACAACGACTCGCAGGAGCCTGTGCGCAGCAACCGCAACACCCTCACCTTCGAGCTTGCCGTCAACCTTCGCCACATTTGCGGCTTCGACCGCCAGCTACTCGACCGCGTGATCCCCTGCTACGACGGTTTCCCCGAGGCCGAGAAGCTCGCCTGCATCGACAACGCCCTTAGCGAGAAGCGCACCCAGATGCCCAAGCGTCTGAAGGATGTGCTGCTTGCCATCCGGCAAGAGCAGGTGGAAGGGAAGAGCGGCGAGGAGCAGCAGGGGCGTACCGACGAGCTTGACGAGGCTCTCGCCCAGGACGACCTCTTCTATTACAACGCCCTGCCACGTATGCCACAAGGAGTGAAGGAGTCGATAGAAGCCGTGGGTCCTGCCCTGGCCATGCCCGTGCTTACAGCCATTTGCCCCATCATCGGAATGCTCGCCACCGACGTGAGGGTGGAAATACACGGCAAGCTAAGTGCCTTAAACCTCATCTCATACATTGCCGGCGACTTTGCCTCGGGCAAGGGAAGCATCGACCCCGTGGTGGAGGAATGGACCAAGGAGGTGAGGGCTATGGACAAGGTGTATCAGCAGCAGGAGGACGAGTGGAGAGCCAAGAAACGAGCCGCCAAGAACAAGAAGGATCAACCCGAAGAGCCCAAACTGCCCGTGCGCTGCCTGACGCTGAACAACACAGTGGCCAACCTTGCCGAGCGACTCAGCAATACGGGCGGCAAACACGCTTTCTCGTTCACGCCCGAAGCGGACACTGTGGCTCAGAAATGGCGTTCGGCTATGAGCGACTTTTCTGTCATGTTGCGACAAGCCTACGACGGCACAAGCTACCAACGCGAGGCTCGCAGCGCCGAGGCGGTGAACGTGCATATCGAGCACCTGCTGTGGAACGTAGTGTTGTGCGGAACGCCCGATGCCCTCTACCGCGTTGTCACCAACTACACCGACGGTTTCCAAAGCCGTATCTGCATCGCACGCACGCCCGACAACACCTTCTCGCCGCTCAGCGACAACCTGCACGTGCTCACCGAAAAGCATCGCGACCGCATCCGGCAAATTGCCCACCTGCTGCCCCTGATGCATGGCTCTGTGGCGCTGCCCAAGCTGGAGGCTAAGGGCAGAGCGTGGCTCGAACTGGTGCGACTTGAGGCGATGAAGAACGACGACAAGGTGAAGGCTCGTCAGCGGTTCCGCATCTGCCCCACCACTATGCGCATGATGACCTGCCTGATGCTGTGCCGTGTGGCTGCGCTGCTCATAGACAAGCACGGCGTGGCGGGGGCAGAGAAGCGCCTCAAGGAGCAGCCCGCTCTGTGGAAGGAGATGATTGTGAAGATGCAGCAACCCTCCTTCCTCGCCGCCTTCGACGTGCTTGCCGACTACCAGATGGACAACGCCCTATACTTCTTCCGCGACCGCATCGAGACGGCGTTCACCTCGAGGGAGTATGTGGGCAGGGCTGAGCACGACCGCCGCAGGGCAAGCAAGAACGACTCCATTTTCGAGCGTCTCGGAGTAACGTTCAGCTTCGAGCAGGCTTTGCAGAACTCCATCGCCGTGAAGGGTGCCAACACCTCGCGCAACTCTGTGCACCAGATGCTGAAGAACTGGCGCAATCAGGGACTGATTGTCGACACGGAGTGGATGACGTATCAGAAGACACAGTAGTTATTTCAAAACACACATTATTATGACTATAGAAATTATACGACACAACTATTCGAAGTATGGCGTTGAGGGCGCCTTGGTAATCAACAAGCGCAAGGTATGCGACACTCTGGAGCATCCGCAGAACTTTCTGCCTCCTGGCCGCTACCCCATAGAACTGGAGCGCAACAAGCAGTTGGAGCTCACACTCCCCACCCTGCCCAATGGCGCTAACATCCGCCCTGGCAACGGACCCTTTATCCTGAAGGACGGCAGCATCATCGTGGGCGAACGCTACATGCTGGGAGTGATAAACAAATCGGCACAAGTGTTTGAGAAGCTGTATATGAGGATTAAGAGGAGTATGGCGAGGGGGAAGGATGTTTGTTTGAATGTGGAATGAGGAATGTGGAATGTGGAATGGTCGCGCTTTGCGCAATGTGGAATGTGGAATGAGGAATGTGGAATGGTCGGCGAAGCCGATGAAGAATGAGGAATGAAGAGTGAAGTAATTCAACAATCAATCATTTAACAATCAACATCGCCAAAGGCGACCATTCAACATTCAACACTCAACATTCAACATTGCGCAAAGCGCAACCATTCAAAATTCAAAACTCAAAATTCATAATTCATAATTCAAAATTCAAAAATGAAAAATTCAACACTCAACATTCAAGTCGCAACCGCCGTGTTCATGCTCATCGGTGGCTTGGCACTCGCCGTGGCTGGCTTCATCGTCCCGCCACTCGGCCAAATCCACGAGAGTGTGCTCGGCATCTTCGCTGAGTGCCTGATTTATGCAGGCAGCATCTTCGGTGTAACCGTGTATATTAGAACGAAGTACACGGAAATGAAAACTTACTTGGACGAGAGTCTGAAGAAGAATGAGGAATGTGGAATGAGGAATGAGGAATGGTCGGCAGAGCCGATGAAGAATGAGGAGTGAAGAGTGAAGAAATTCAACACTCAATCATTCAACATCGCCAAAGACGACCATTCAACATTCAACACTCAACATTCAACATTCCACATTCAACATTCCACATTCAACATTCCACATTGCGCTCCGCGCAACCATTCAACATTCAACAATCAACATTCAACATTCTATTATGCGACAAATTAACGAAATCATAATCCATTGCTCCGCCACACGCGAGGGCAAGCCGTTCACCACCGCCGACATCGACCGTTGGCACCGTCAGCAAGGTTTCCGGGCCGTAGGCTACCACTACATCGTGCTGCTCGACGGACGCATTGAGATAGGCCGCCCTATCTCCCAGGTAGGAGCTCATTGCCGCGGCCACAACACCGCCAGCATAGGCATCTGCTACATCGGAGGCCTCACAGCCGACGGACGATTCCCCAAGGACACGCGCACGTCGGAACAGCGCCGCAGCCTGCTGCTGCTGCTCTACACCCTGCGCCAGATGTTCCCCAACGCCACCATACACGGCCACCGTGACTTCGCCGCCAAGGAATGCCCGTGCTTCGACGCCACAAAGGAGTATGAGGGACTGAAGTGAGGACTCTTTTATTTATTCAGGAGGCTATGGCAATGACGCCATAACCTCCTGTCTTGCGTTGTACAAACCCCACTATCTTTTGAAAAGTCGGAAGCTTGTCATGAAGGTCACGAAGGTCATGAAGGTCACGAAGGTCATTAATCACACAAAATCAAGGCTATATGTTTGATTTTTACAAATCAACGTTTTTCCTTTAACTGGCATAATAAAAGCTTCTCTTAAGAAGGTAAGCTATTTTTAGACCGTTTGAATCAAACAAATAACCTTGATTTTGCAAAATCAAGGCATTCTCTTTGATTTAACAAAGGAAAAGTATTATCTTTGCATCAGTAATCATCAAATTTAAAGTCTATGATAAAAGGTGTTATCACTGGGGATTTAGTAAACTCCACCAATATAGCTGCCAAATGGAGGCAAACGGTAGTAGATGCGTTACATGTATGCGTTGAAGAATCCATTCCGCTAACTCCAATAAAGTTAGAGATGTATCGGGGCGACAGTTTCCAAGTTGTTGTTGAAAAACCAGAATATGCATTAGTCATAGCCATTGCACTTAGGGCAAAACTAAAAGCCGAAACCCCAGATGGACAAAAGCTGTGGGATGCAAGATTGGCCG
>CAKQEI010000094.1 GCA_934230115.1 uncultured Prevotella sp.
TATGCTGTTGCCGAGGCTCTAATCCCTCGGAGTTTGTTTGTGGCAATCCTCGTGCCACGTCAGAGACCTCCGATTAAACTTAACCAAAGAATTTCAGCCGCCCACCGTAGTTCGTGTACGAGTACGAAGAAGCGTTGTACGCGTACGCAAAGGCGAGACCGCTGAACGCAAACGAGCTGTAGCCAGACCGCAGAACACAGCGGCGCGTGGGATTTTCTGCCTTTTGCTCCTTTGCTTACATAATCGGACGCACTATGTCCACTTTCAGACCAAGCGCATCAATGATGCGGAAGAACATGCCGACACCCGGCTCTATCACGCCTTTCTCTATGCGTGAGATATAGGTCTTGTCTGTTCCCACTTTCTTGGCAAGGTCTGATTGCGTCATGTGCTCTTGCTTTCTTGCGTCAAGGATTATCTGACCTACACAATAGTTGGTTGCCTCCTTTCTGAACGCTTCTCTTTCCGCAGTTCCTACTGCGCCATACTTGGCATCAAGAATGGCATCGAAACTGCTAATGTCATTTCTTTGCTGCATAATATTCCTTTTTAAGTTCAAGTGCTTTCTCTATCTCCTTTGAGGGTGTCTTTTGGGTTTTCTTCTGAAAGCCATTGAACAGCATCACGATGTTGCCCTCATCAAAGATGAAGAATGCACGGTATATATTCCCATTGTAACTGGCTCTAATCTCATAGAGTCCGTCCTTGATGAACTTCACAAATTTCTCACTCACTCTCTCCTGCATCTTCAGCACATCAAGCACATAGTCTATCTTCTTCTGTGCGCCCATTTCCAAAGAGCGGTAGAACGTGAGGAAGTAGTCTTTGTAAAGTAATATCTTCCTCTCTGAATTCATGCTGCAAAGGTAATACTTAAAGTTGATATATCCTACAACTTTTGCAATTATTTTGCATCGCTCATAAAAAACTCGCTTACGCGAGAAAGCAGGGAGAGGGAGCAGCCTCCTATCGTCGGCTCTCCCTCTGACGCTTTTTTCGTGGCTACGCTTGCCGCTTTATCCGACTATTACGAATTTGCCGCGGAAGGCCAGCCGCCCACCGCAGTACGTGTTCGAGTCCGAAGAAGCGTTGGCCGCGCCCGCACAGGCGAGACCGCTGTACGCACCCGAGTAGTAGCCAGACCGCAGAACACAGCGGCCTCTGCTGCCCGGAAACCACAAACCTGCCGCATAGTGTGTGGTGTACTTGCTTGTGTCTGTCTGATGCACCTTGCTTGGCAAGATGTCGCACTTCGCTCCATGCACCACTCTCACAACGCAGTTGCCGTTAGAGTTCACACTCTGCACCACACGCTCGGTTTTCTTCACCGGGTCATAGATGTGGAATTTGTAGTCTATGGGGTCATCGTTGGTCTCCACACAGCGGTTCTTGTAGAATGCCTCGTAGCTCCGCACGTTTCCTGCTATGTAGTCCATCCATTCCGAGTCGCAGCCCACATAGTGTTTGAGTCCCATAATGGAGTTCATTGCGTTGCCCACATACGAGGTGTCGGCCATACCTATGTTGTCGAGGCTGTTCAGCGTGACATCGTGTGCGCCATTGCCAACAACAGACTGCTCGTTGGTCGTGCCGTGGGTCGCCCACCACAGGTTGCTGATTTCCTTGTGCTGCTCGTAGTCTTGGAGCTGGTAGCCCTCTCCGCGCATGTGCGCACTGTTTTGGAAGTCCTTTGCCGTGTAGTGTATCGTCCCGGTCGGTGTCTCTGTCGGGTTGCCATCCGTGTCGTATGCCCACTCTGCCGAGGTCTGCGAAGTGCCGTCTCCCTTGCGTGAGCGCACCGCGCCCGATATGCTCCTCGGTCGTTTCAGTCCGTCTATGGTGATGGGATATGTTCCCAAGAGGCTGTCGTTCTCGCCAACGGTGTGCTCCGTCCATTCGGGTTCTATGGCCTCTATATGCTCGCTGTCAACGGCAAGACACAGGCAGTCCTCTATGTCGCGGTACGAGGTGAAGTACATCCACTTCGCTCCGCCCGGCACATCGCAGAACACGTAGTTGCCTATCGAGAAGTCGAAGTAGGTGTGGCTCACCATCATGTTGAACTTGCCTACTATCTGTCCGTTCGCGTCCGTGAACACGGCTCCGAGCCTTGCATGGTTCAGTCCCGGCCATCTCACCTGCTTCATGCCCTCCACGTCCATGCGGTAGGCGTTCACATTGGCAGCGGTGGTGATGATGTTCTCGTCTATTACCGTGCCTACCTCTGCCTCGTCAGCATACACGCCTGTGTTCTCCGCATAGAGCAGTGCCGATAGCATGGCCTCGCGCTTGTTGTTCACGGTGGATAGCGGCTCGTTCTCCGTGGTCGAATAGACGATGTACTTCTGTTGGTTCTTGTAGTCGTTCACGCCCTTGTACCAGTGGTGGGGCAGATGGTGGAAGATGTCAAAGCCCTCTCCTGCGCTGTCGCCCACATCGAAACTCTCGCCTGTGGCAAGATAGTTGAAGTCGGTGTCGCTCAGCTGCACGCCCTCCATCTGTTTGAGTTTGGAGTTGTAGGTACACTTGTAGGCGTGGGTCTCCTGCAATATCTTCAGCGTGTGTCCGCTCGCCACAAAGGTCTTTTCATAGTCCGAGCCTGTCTTGTTCTCGGGGTTGCTGTACCGCTCGCAGAAGTCTCCGCTCACGATGTCGTCTATCTTCACCACCGAGAACTGCGAGTTGATGACGGTCAGTTTCGGGAAGTATTTCTGCAATGCCTCCACCTCGCTGTCCTCAACGAGTTCTGTCAGTATCCATCGGCCGATGATGCCGCTGCACTGCCCGGTCTCGTCATAGGTGCTGCCGTTAGCGTCTATGCCCACGGCTCCGCTCTGCATGATGCCGCGCAGCATCTCCACGCTGGCGGTGGCGTTCACGCCCGGTATGCGCACGCTCTTCAGCTGTCCTGCCGTGGTTATCTGCCGCAGCAGGGTCATGGTGTCGATGTGCGGACACTCGTCAAGGAACATCTTCTTCACGTTCGTCATTCCTGCTATGGTCAGTCCGCCGGGATAGGTCAGCTTGGGCAGGTTCTTGAAGTAGAGCGTGGTCATGGTGGCTGGCAGTTCAAGGGTCTCTATCGGGGCTGTCTCGGCAAGGTCGATGCTCGATAGTTGCGAACCGCTCGCCAACACTTCTTTCAGTCTCGGGCAGTACGAGGCGATGATGCTTGTTACTTTGGTGTTGCGTGCGTCTATGCGTCTGAGGAAACTCTTGTTGCCCATGTTGAGCTGCGTGATTGCTCCGCTTTCCTCGGCTGGCGTGTAGTCCGCTCCGCCAAGTATCAGTTCTTGCAGCATCGTGCAGTTCGAGATGTCCCAACCCTCGGCTTTCGGGGTGCAGCCGCTGATGTCAAGACTGGCAAGGCGTGTCGCTCCGAACACGTAGAGCATCGTTCCTGCGCCTGTGGCGGTCATGCCGCTCTTCAGCGTGTAGCTTTCTCCTGCTTTCAGATAGCAGCTGTCCACACAAGCGTCCGCACGGTCCACGCCTAATCCGAAGAAGCCGTCCTGCGCTGCCGTTATCTTGATGCTGATGTCCGTACCCACGGCACGCATCTTGAACGGATTGGTGTACAGCTCGCCCACTTGGTAGTAGCCATCACGGTAGGCAAAGCGTTTCTCAAACGTGATGGGCAAGTCCTCATACCGCAGTCCGTGTACGGCATAGTAGTAGTTTGCACCTGCTTTGGAGTTCTCGATGTACTTGCGCTCTCCGTCAAACGAGCTGGTTATCTTCGCCCACTTCGCTATGCGGTCGGTGATCCAGAGTTTCTTGCAGCCGTCTGCGGAGAATATCTTGATGCCGTCTGCCTCCGCGCTGCGCATGTCGCCCACTATGTCGTGCAGCGTGATGGTGGTCTTGCCCTCATCTTCAAGCCAGAACTTGTCGGCTGCGTAGCCTTGCTGGAACATCACGGAGTTCCACCCTTGGTAGTAGTGCTTGGGGTCGGTCACGCTGTCCAAGTCCCAAGGTACGGTGATGCCGCAGTCGTTGTCGGCAAGCCAGCAGCAGTCTCCGTCATACCAGTGGTTGAAGTAGGCGCGTGTCAGTCCGTTGGTGTCGAGGTAGAACGAAATCATCATGTTCTTTGACCGCTGGTCAACGGCAAGCACATAGTCCGTGCCCACGATGTAGCACCCAGTGGAGCGCACGTTGGCATACAGATAGAGTTCCTCGCAGAATTTCTTCAGTCGGTTCTCCTTTGTTCCTGCCACGCTCTTGCCGTGCAGGGTGATGTTTCCGTCTGCCTCGGTACGGTCTTGCGAGCACTCCTGCGTCCACAGCAGCCATTTATATAAGTTGTACGGCACTTTCTTTCCCTTGGCGTAGAGGTCGTTCAAGTCGTCATCGTCGGGGTATCGGCTCTCGTAGTAGCTGAGCCACACGGGTTCGCCTGTCGATTGGTCTATGCGCATGAGGTCGTCTATGCCGTTCACGCCTTGCAGCCAGCAGAGGGAGTCGTACTTCAAGTATTCGTAGCACTCCACAGGGTTCAGCACCCTGCCTGTCACGCCCCATTTCTTGGTGCTTGTGTCATACTGCATCTTGCCTGTGGTGTCTTTCCACTTGCCTCCGCTGTATTTCACATACTTGTAGTCGTTCGTCAGGTACACCGTTCCCCAGTCGTAGTTATTCACATCGTCTGCCAACACCTCGGCAAGGCTCTTGTCCACCTCGGTCGGGTCGGCTGTGGCGGTGGTTTCCACCATGCTGCCTGTACCGTCATTTTCAAGGAAGATGTGCTTCTCTCCGCAGTACTCGCTCAGCATGTAGATGTTCGATGCTATTAGCGCGTCACTGTTGGCCAAGGTCTGCACCTTGAAGATGTTGAGGTCTTGGTCTTTCTCGGCCACGAGTTCCACGAAGTCTCCGTAGTTCAAGCAGTCGCTGTTGTAGCCGCTCACTTTCTCGAAACCGAAGAACGAGGGGTTGCCCTTATCCACGTTGAAGTTGGCCTTGGCATGGAAGTAGGCGTAGGTCTCGTTGGTCGCGTCCACGCTCTGCTGGTCGGTGCGGAATAGGGCGCACGTCACGCTGTCGATGCTGGTGTTCATCGTGTCGCCTCCGTTGTAGGCGTTCTGCGCAGGGGTCATGTAGTCTGCTCCCATGGCTCGCTGGGTCTTGTTCATCAGCTCCATGGTCGCTCCGTTGTTCGCGCCTGTCGAGTCGGAATAGTCCACCTTGATGGTGATGGTCTTCACCCACAATCCTCCGTCTATCACCTGTATCTGGCTCTTCGCAGCCATCTTCTTGGCCTTTTGGAACTTGGCCAGTGCCACTGGGTCGTTCTTGAAGTCCTCCTCGGTGTGGAGCATCTCTATCTTGCAGCCCTTGAACTTGCCTTTCTTGTTCTTGATGGGGCGCAGCGATGAGGTCGTACCTTGGTTCGTGGTCGGCACGTTGTACACGATGCAATCCTGCCACGGCCTGTCGGGGAAACGGATTACCCAGTCAAAGTATGCCTTGGTCTTCTTGTCTCCGTCCAGCTTGTCAAGGTAGCCGGGGTAGCTTTGCTCGATGTCGGGCGTGTCGGCATTTTTCAGCAGGGTCACGCAACACAGCCCTGCGTTCATGCATGCTTGCAGGGTTGGCCTGTCCTTGGTCGTTCCCTCTGCGGTCTGCGAGGCCATCACTTGGTTCTTCTCATACTCGGCAAGCATGGCTGCGGTGTCTTTCTGTCCCACCAAGTAGTTGTTGAATGCCTGTCGGTAGTTGTAGTAGGTCGCCCAACCTATGGCGCGGTACAGGTAAAGGTCGGCTTTCGTGCCGTCAAACATTATCTGCATGTCGTTGTGGGCGAACTTCCCTGCATTGTAGTAGGTGGCTGCGGCCTCGTCTCCGTTCATGTATATCTTGATTGAGCCTATGCCGCTGTATGGGGCTATGCTGGTCGGCTCTATCACAATGTCGAAACGTGTCTCCTTGTCGGTGGCGTACAGGGCTACGGCTGTCTGTTGTGCGCCCAAGTCGTCGGGGTTGGCTGCGGTCGCTCCGTCACAGGTGAACACGAGTTTCTCGCCTGTCAAGTAGAAGCCGAGCTGGTTGTCGCCCAGGCAGTCTATGATGCGTGCCGTTCGGTCTTCCACGTTCTTCACCTTTACCGTGAAACTCAGTGCCATGCCGTTCTGCTCGATGCTGGTGTTGGCGAATGGCTTGAACGAGCACACGGCTTTCATGTCCTCGGCTATGCGGAGTGCCATGCGTCCCTTGTCGTTCTCCGTGCCGTAGGTGGGTGTGCCGTAGGTGTCCTTGACAAATCCGTTGCTCG
>CAKQEI010000095.1 GCA_934230115.1 uncultured Prevotella sp.
TGGCTTTCCCATTGCATATAAAACGGGAAAAGACAATAAATATTTTATATAAACTAATTTTGCTCACTTACTTAATTATAGTTAATCGTATCATTTTTCATACAAGGTTTCATCATTATCTACATTTACATTGCAACAATCTTGATTGTAGAACATAATAATATAACAGGATAAAAATATGAAGAAAATGAAAACTATTGGCAAGACAGCAGCCATGGCAAGCCTTGCAACCATGATCCTTGCCTCATGTGCATCAGCCAACAAAGCGCAGAAGCCTGCCGACAACATGCAAGCAACAAAAATGGAGAATAACATGGAAGACCTCGACAACGACTATCTGATATTGTCCGACGAGCAGAAAGCTGCCATTGACCACACCAACGCCTTTGCGCTCAATCTCATGCACACTCTCACGGGCATGGAGCCACAAGTGGTGTCACCGCTCAGCGTAGCCTACCTTATGGGAATGCTTGCCAACGGAACTAATGGCGACACTCAGAAGGAGATTATGGCGACTCTCAATATGGATGCCAATTCTATCAACAGTCTCAACGAGTCGTATAGGGCGGTCATCAGCATGGCTTCAAAACACGACCGACAGACTACCATCAACATTGCCAACATCATCGCCGCCAACAAGGACATAAGCATCAAACCTGAGTTCGCTAAGCTCGTGGGCGACATGTATAAAGCGGATGTGGAGAGTATTGACTTCTCGTCGCCAAAGGCGCTAAAGCATATCAACGGTTGGTGCAAGAAGCAGACTGAGGGCATGATTCCCAGTATCATCGACCAGCTTGACCCCAACACCACCTCTATGCTCATGAATGCCATCTACTTCAACGGCACTTGGACCAACAAGTTTGACCCAAATCAGACTAAGGAGGAGAATTTCCGTGGCTACACACGCGATATACGACGCGTGAAGATGATGCACAACGAGCATGAGTTCCAGTACACCGAAAACAACGACTTCGCTGCCGTGCGTCTGCCCTACGGCAACGGAACTTACTCGATGACTGTGATTCTGCCCAACGAGAACAAGTCGGTGTCGGAAATAATCAACGGTCTCGACACAAAGAAGCTACATGAGATGAACGAAAGCATGGAGAAATGTATTGTCGACCTGAAGTTGCCACGCTTCTCCACAACAACAGAGACAAAGCTCAACAACCCTATCGCCAAGCTTGGCGCACCTTCGATGTTCCTGTCCGACAAAGCCGACTTCAGCAATATGTCTGCCACTTCGATGTATGTGTCTGCCATGCTACAGAAGGCTAAGATTGAAGTTAGCGAAGAGGGTACGAAAGCGGCAGCTGTAACAGCAAGCATAATGACGATGTCTGCCTTGCCCGACTTGGAGCCTCGTCGCGTAAGCTTCCATGCCAACCGTCCGTTCATCTACATGATTACTGAGGAAAATACAGGCGCCATATTCTTTATAGGAGAGTATGTTTAGTCAAAGGCGTTTGAGAGTTTTGAGTTTTGAATTATCGCCGTAGGCGATTTTGAGTTTTTCAATTTTGAGTTTTTCAATTTTGAGTTTTGAATTTTGAGTTTTGAATTATTCAATTTTGATTTAATAATTCAAAACTCATAATTGAACAATTCCTAATGCGCAAAGCGCACAATTCAAAACTCAAAACTCAAAACTCAAAAATTATTATTCCCACTCAATTGTTGATGGTGGTTTTGACGAGATATCATAGCATACGCGGTTTACACCCTTCACCTTATTGATAATCTCGTTGCTCACCTTTGCCATGAAGTCGTAAGGCAGATGTGCCCAGTCGGCTGTCATAGCGTCGGTAGAGGTAACGGCACGAAGAGCAACCGGATGCTCGTAGGTACGCTCGTCGCCCATAACGCCTACTGAGCGCACGGTAGAGAGCAATACTGTGCCTGCCTGCCAAATCTGGTCGTAGAGCGAAACCTCAATCTCGCCATTCTGCATGTCGGCAGGAACGCCAGCTGCAAGCACGCGGCGTGCGTCCTCGCCACTCAGCTTCACCTTATACTCGCGCAAGCCGCGGATATAGATGTCGTCGGCATCCTGAAGGATGCGCACCTTCTCGGGAGTGATGTCGCCAAGAATACGCACAGCCAAGCCCGGTCCTGGGAACGGATGGCGTGTGATGAGATGCTCGGGCATTCCCATTGAGCGACCCACACGGCGCACCTCGTCCTTGAACAACCACTTCAACGGCTCGCACAACTGGAGGTTCATTTCCTTAGGCAGACCGCCCACGTTGTGGTGGCTCTTGATCACCTTGCCTGTGATGTTGAGCGACTCGATACGGTCGGGATAGATTGTGCCCTGGGCAAGCCACTTGGCACCGGTCTGCTTCTTAGCCTCAGCGTTGAACACCTCAACGAAGTCGCGGCCAATAATCTTGCGCTTCTCCTCAGGGTCGCTTACGCCAGCCAAATCGGCGAAGAACTTCTCCGAAGCGTCCACGCCAATCACGTTAAGACCGAGGCACTTGTAGTCCTCCATCACGTCGTGGAACTCGTTCTTGCGGAGCATACCGTGGTCCACGAAGATACATGTGAGGTTGCTGCCAATGGCCTTGTTGAGCAATACGGCTGCAACGCTTGAGTCAACACCACCCGAAAGACCAAGGATCACCTTGTCGTCGCCCAACTGAGCCTTAAGCTCGGCAACGGTTGTCTCTACAAACGAGTCGGCGCTCCAGTCCTGACGGCTTCCGCAGATGTCTACCACGAAGTTCTTCAAGAGCTGTGTGCCCTGCAATGAGTGGAACACCTCTGGATGGAACTGCACAGCCCATACTGGCTGCTTGGTAGATGCATAGGCAGCAAACTTAACGTTGGCTGTAGAGGCGATGCACTTGTAGTCCTCGGGAATAGCTGTGATGGTGTCGCCGTGGCTCATCCACACCTGCGAGTTCTCTACAAATCCCTTGAACAGAGGGTTCTCTGCGTCGAAGTGCTCCAGATTGGCACGTCCGTACTCACGGGTGTTGGCAGCCTCAACCTTTCCGCCATTGGCGTAGCTGATGAACTGTGCGCCATAGCAGATGCCGAGCACAGGAATGCGTCCCACAAACTGGCTCAAGTCCACCTTGAAGGCCTCCTTGTCGTGTACCGAGTAGGGGCTTCCGCTGAGGATAACGCCAATCACGGATGGGTCGTCCTTAGGGAACTTGTTGTAGGGCATAATCTCGCAGAAGGTGTCGAGCTCGCGTACACGACGGCCAATAAGCTGTGTGGTCTGCGAACCGAAATCAAGAATTATAATCTTCTGTTGCATTTGTTAATTTGTTATTTAATTATTAGTCTTTCTTCTATTTTATTATTTTTCTCCCATTGATGCAAGAAACTCTTCCGCTTGTACTAACGTGTCGAGTTTTCCAATGTCCATGAGCTTCAGATCGTCTTTGGCGTAACCTATTATATTATGTGTGGCGCACGCCTTGAGATAGAAGTCAATGATACCGAATCGGTCTGGGAAAGAGTCCATCATCTTCAGCAGTCGTGGAGAAATCGCGTGTATTCCTGCAAAGGCATACATTCGGCATTCCTTCGGGTTGAGTTCGGGATAAGGGCTTCTCACCTCCCCCGTCTCTATGTTCGTCCATCCCACCAGTCGCATGTCATCGTCAAAGAGCAAATACCGCTTTGTCTTTCGCCAACTCACGAGCAACACAGCATCCACCCCTTCTTCACTCTTCGTTCTTCGTTCTTCACTCACCCCTCTTCCTTCTTCACTCTTCACTCTTCGTTCTTCCCTTACCGAAGCCGCAATGTAGAACTTCTTCAAGTCCACATTGCTCAGAATGTCGACATTATGAATCAGAATAGGAGCATCGGGAGCGAACAGCGGGGCAGCCTTTTTTATTCCCCCTCCAGTCTCAAGTAGTCCGCTTGTTTCGTCGGAGATGCGTATGTCGAGACCGAAGTTATTGTTTTCGTTGAGATAATCGATGATTTGCCCTGCAAAATGATGCACGTTGACTACAATGCGGTCAACACCGGCACGGGCAAGATTTTCTATCACGCGCTTTATCAACGGCTCACCCCCTACCCTCACCAACGCCTTTGGCATAGTGTCGGTGAGCGGTTTAAGGCGTGTGCCCAATCCAGCCGCGAATATCATTGCTTGCATCATAGATGATAGTGTATAAAATATGTTGCCTACAAAATTACTCAAAATCCTGTAAATGGCAAAACAATGTACTAATGTTTTTTATTAAATGTTTGCTCTATGCCTTGTTCCCTATGGCACACATGCACTTCGATGCCGAATTTCTCGTGTATATGCTCCGCAAGGTGTTGTGCCGAGTAGACGCTGCGATGCTGTCCGCCTGTGCATCCGAAGCAGAACATCAGGTCGGTGAATCCGCGCGAGATGTAGCGTTGCACGTGGGCATCGGCAAGCTTGTAGACGCTATCAAGGAAGGTGAGTATCTCGCCATCGTCCTCAAGGAATCGTATTACCGGTTCGTCGAGACCCGTGAGCTTCTTGTAAGGCTCATAGCGTCCGGGGTTGTGGGTGGAGCGGCAGTCGAACACATAGCCGCCACCGTTGCCCGACTCGTCGGCAGGGATTCCCTTGCGATAGGAGAAGCTGAACACGCGCACACGTAGTGGACCCTTGCCGTCGTACTTCGAGAATGTGGCTGGTCCGTCCTGGGGATGAGCCTCATATACATTGTTGTCTGTGGTCTTGTAGCCATCGGCACGCGACATGGCGGCTTCCTGAATATGGGCATACTTGGGCAGTTCGGTCAGTCGGCGCAGCATATCCATCATGTATGGATAAGGGAACACGTCCTCGCCAAGCTTCAGCAGCTCGCGCAGATTGTCCATAGCCGGGGGAATGGAGTCGAGGAAATGCTTCTTGCGCTCGAAATATCCGCGGAACCCATAGGCTCCAAGCACCTGCAGGGTGCGGAAGAGCACAAACAAGCTTAGTCGGCTTACAAAATGGCGCACACTGGGCACCTCGGTATACTGGCTCAGAGCCTCGTAGTACTCGCGCAGGAGTTCGCGTCGCAGCTTGTTGGAATAGCGTGCGGAGGCTTGCCATAGGAACGATGCAAGATCGTAGTAGAAGGGTCCCTTGCGTCCACCCTGGAAGTCGATGAAGAAGGGGTTGCCCTCGGCATCGAGCATCACGTTGCGAGCCTGGAAATCGCGGTAGAGGAACGAGTCGGTAGGCTCGGAGGTGAGATCCTTGGCAAACAGACGGAAGTTGGCCTCAAGCTTCAGTTCGTGGAAGTCGAGGTCGGAGGGCTTGAGGAAGCAATACTTGAAGTAGTTGAGGTCGAAGAGCACGCTGTCCTCGTCGAATTCGGGCTGAGGATAGCAGTTCTGCCAGTCGAGTCCGCGCGCTCCACGTATCTGGATGTTAGGCAGTTGGCGTATGGTGCGCTTTAGCAGATCCTGCTCCTCAAGGTTGTAGCGTCCGCCCGCCTCGCGGCCTCCACGTATGGCGTCGTAGAGCGACACAGAGCCAAGGTCGGTCTGCAGATAGCGCAGCCCGTCGTCGCTCACGGCAAGCACGTGCGGCACAGGCAGTTGCCTCTGCTCGAAATGCTCAGCCAGATACACAAAGGCGTGGTTCTCGTCGCGGCTTGTGCCCACCACTCCTATCACACTCTGTCCGTCCTCGTCGACAAGACGATAATACTCTCTGTTGCTGCCCGCTCCTGCAAGTCGCGTTGTGCTTGCAGGCTCCGAACCGTGCCATGCTGTGAAAAGATTAATCAGTTTCTCCATTGTCCTGGTCTTTGTGAAAATATTGCTTCTCCTTCTTGTCTACCCATTGGTCAAACAGCGTGTTGATGACGAAGAGGAGTATCGCCACGCCTGCCGTGATGCAGAGCGACTTTGTGAGGATGTATGTGCCGCCAATAATGATGATTGACAGCACCAATATCTTTATGTTTAACTGTCGTTTTAGTATTTCCATAATATATATAAGATGTATAAGATGTTTTGTAATACAAAGTTATACAAAATCAAGCAGAAAAACAACAGCCGTGTCTAAAATATATACGGTGTTTTAAATGTTTTTGTCATAACGTTAGACCAATAACATCCTCTTTACATCACTCCAGATATCGGATAGGCACAAAAAAAATCGGCTGTCTCGCGACATCCGATTCTCAAAAACAAACTACTTAAAAACTAATCTACTAAAACAAATCAAAAAATCTTCGCTACTTTTAG
>CAKQEI010000096.1 GCA_934230115.1 uncultured Prevotella sp.
TACTTTTTCTATAAAACGGAAAATGAACCATATTAGTACTGATATATATAAATAATTTAGATCACTTACTTATAATTAAGTTTATGGCAAAGTTATCAGATATTTACGACTTGTACAAGTCCATAATGGTTCACAAACGAAAATAATAAATGTGGCATTCTCTGAAGGTACCGAGAATGCCACATTTCTATATTAGAAATAAGGTGTTAGAAGTTGAATCTTAAGCCTGCAAAGACGCTCAGACCGTCGCGCTTGTAGCCTGTGGGCTTGAAGAAGAATCTATCTGCATCACCATGTAATGTAGAGTCATCCTTGTCGCCTATATTGTCAAGATTTATATTGACAGCGTATTCTGCACCTGCAACCAACTGGACGGGATAGAAGATGTTGACATTAAATTTTGCACCTATAGGAATGCGCACTGCATTCGAGAGTACAGACTTTCCGTAGTCAGACGAGTGGTAGTCCTTTATGCCGTCGTTATATGTGGCATTGGGCGACTCATACTTGTTGGCGAAATAATTGCCCTCCCATTGTGCCATCACGTAAGGCATAAACTCAACGCAATGGGCAAACTCAAATCCTACACCATAACCCAAACCAACATTCATGATAAGCGGGCTCTTCACAACATCGCCTGTATTTGTGGCATAAAGACGTTTGCTGTTCTCATATGTTCCCATTCCTGCCTTTACCATAAGATACTGAGATATGCCGGCTGTGCTCAGACTCAAACGCATGTCGAAGGTCAGACTGACATCATACGAGTGTTCCATGTATCCGCCAGTGATGCTCAGACTGGTGTTTGAGCTTGCCTGATAGACAGCTACGTCACCTTTTTTATAAGAAGCCTGTCCTCCTGCAAAAGTGTAGAGGTTGGCAGTGCTGTCATTCACGTTGCAAGCTCTTGTGGTGCTCACCTTCGACGAATACATCTTGCCGTTCTTTTCCTTTGTACGATAGATGGCCACCTTGTCACACGAATTCAGACCATTGACATAGCCGATATTTATAGCGAAAGGATTTCTGCCTGTCACCTGTCCACGAATGGCGAAAGCTGGTACCTTCAGAGACATCTTTCTCTTGGTCTTGTTCTTAAGCACATATTCCTGGGTGTCTACGTCATAAGTCATCTTTGCCTTGTCGGAAGCAACTAATGAAACGGGCACGCTTATCTGGTTATACTTGCTCATATCGTCCCAGCAGTTGAATACCTGCTCAAGTACATCCTTGTCAATCTCAACCTTGTAGGCATTCCATATCTTCTTGCCTCCCACTGTGCTCACCAGGAAAATGTAGTTGTTCTCCAATATCGGGAGATAATCCTCCTTCAATATGTCATCCTTTGAAATCACGCCTATCGCCGCACGCTCGTCGTCCGACTTCAGTACATTTTGCAGTGCAAGGTCCTTCAGTCGTTCTTCTGAAAGCGATGTGCCATTATAGCAGAATAGATAGTCGAGTATCTGCTTACCTATTTTCTGGTCGTTGAGAATCTTGCATAGCTGCTTGCCACTGTATGCCGAACATGAAGCGGGTATCTCAACCTCCACCTTGCGGTATTTATTGCCATATGCCAGCAGATTATAATTGCCCGTGATGCAGACAATATTGCTCTTTGAATCGTAGAAAGGCTTTTCCTTTGCTGAGATTGGAGCAGCAAGGAATCCAGCCAAAAGAGTCGCTAATATATATCTTTTCATTGTATCCTATTATAAAAATGCTGTTGATTGTTATTTTGTATGTACGGGGCGGATAGAGAACAAATCTCTGAAACCGCCAAGCTTAAACTCCTTGCTGTCGTAAAGATAGACATTGTATACTTCTCTGCCTGTCTGCTCCGACGTGTGATACCATGCACAAGGTAGCACGATACTCTTGCCAGAAGGTCCGGTCACGACGTAGTAATTGTCATACTTTTTCCATTGGCACTTGTCGATAAGCTCTTGCCACTGTGCCTTAGTCGGCATGCTCCAGCCTTCGCCAAGAATGTAAGTAGCGACATCAAACTCAGCATTGCCAGCAATATCCATCGGGGCTTCCTTGGTTCCGAGATAATCCCACATGCCCAGTCCTCCCCAAGGATAACCGTCACCCACTGCAAAGAGATACTTGTGATTCTCATATTGGGTGTTGTTATATCTTACAATCGCGTTATCATGGGCACTTGTCTTGGTCATACAATAATTGTTGTATCTGTTGTATGCCGAATACAACGCCTTTATGTCCATCGATCTGAGATACTCCTCGTAGCTCATTGTCGTTGGATAAGTGTTGTTCTTATTATTAGTGAACGACGGCTTTTCCATAGGCTTGATGCCAAGCTCGTCCTCCAACTCCTGCAAGGTCTGCTCTAAAGTTTTGTGCTCAGTGACAGGGCTCACAGAGCCAAGGTTTGAAGAAGCCCACTTCACAGATAGTCCCAAGTCCACATAGCCATAATATCCTTCTATGCCACGACCTTCGGTCGTTTTCTTGTCTGTGTAGACTTCAGGGTCCATGTTTTTATATTCGGGATGCTTATCGTCAGACTCGGTAAAGCCCTGAGGATAAGTCAAGGCATTGATTTCGTCAATTATTGCCTGACGGTCGGTAAAGAAATTGTCACCCACGAAGATTTCATTGTCGTCACTGCTGCACGACGTGAATATCATTGCGCCTCCAAATATCATTGAGGCAAACAAGTATTTCTTGTTCATAATAAGTGTTTATTGTTATGATTCTTATATGTTTCTTACCACCAATAATAGTGGTATACAACTTTAGGCTGGCTCTCCACGTATGCCTTTGCCACTGATGCTGCCGCACGTACTGTGGCAATCTGCACCTCCTTCTCGTCCTGTGCCTTCTGCTTCTCAAGCTGGAACTCACGGTCGCTTACAGCCTTGATGCGTGCCGCCATCTCAGTCTGTAGGCTCTTAGCTTCAGCCTGCACCTTTGCAGATGGCATCTCAAGACTCTTAAGTATATTGCTTGCCGTTGCTGCTCCGCTTTCTGTTGGATTAGAACTCCATGCCGAGCGTGCCTGACGGACAATGTCAAGATTTTTCTTCTCGAGCGACGTGCTGCCATACTGTGCTATGAGCGACTGCGCTGTCTGAAAATCCTTGTTTCCCATCGGTATGGCAAAGAGCATGTTCATCGCCTCGTCATACTTTCCTGCTGCGGCAGAAGCCTTGGCGGTCTGGATGATGTTGGCAGCCATACGGTCATAATATTCCGTGATGCGCTGCTTTCCCTTTGCCACAGCCTCCTGCAATTGTGGCAAAGCAGGATTCAGCTTTCTCACGGCGGCAGCTATGGCTTGGTCCTCAGAGTCGCCGATACCTTTCGCCTCGGTAGAAAAATTAGAATAGAGTGTGCCGTCAAGACCGTCACCTACGTATATGCCTATGCTTACAAACACGGCATTCTTCTGCGGAACGGTCTGAGTCTGCTCGCTTCTCAACTTCTGTATGTGCCCCGTTATGATGAAACGGTTGTCGAAGCCCGAACCCGACATGCCATTAGCTGTGGCTATCTGATTGAGCTTAGTCTTTAGCATGGCGGTGGCTTTCGCTTCAAGACCGTCGTTCTCTGGCACTACTGGATTGAGACATATCACTCCGATGTCTTTCGCCGATTGTGCCTTGACGGTTGTGGCAGTGCCGCAGAACAATGCAGCCAATGCCACCACTAAAATCCTTACCTTCATGATAATATGTTATAACGTATTTTTTATTTTCCGCCAAGCACAACGTATGCCTTGCCGATACCTACTGGTACAGTGGCAACAGACACACCGAACTGAGAAAGGAAAGATGTGATAGGCTTTATGAAGCCCTCCATATTGATGGCCTTAGGCTTTCCACCGAATTTGCCCTTGCCGAAAAGCGGGAAGCGAACCTGCTCATAAGACATTCGGTTGCGGGTCTTGCCGTTCTGTGTGAATGAGCCATTCACGGTGTTCTCGTTCATCCAGTAGTCAATCACTTCGCTCAACTCACCGGTTTCGCCATTCAGAGTAACGTCCGACTCGAAGTTGAGAGGACAGTCGCTGGCAATCTTGAAGATAACCGAACCTTCGCGTCCATTGGCAATCAAATCATCGAAATGTCTCTGTATGCTTCCGGTAAAATTATCAATGAATCCTAATACAGACTCTTCGAGCAATGTTGAGATTGGTGCACCTGATGCCGAGCTGCGACCCGTCTCACCGCCTATCTGCTTGCTTGTAGCTGCGTCAATTGAGGTAACACGAAACTCCACCATATTGCGCGGACCATGAGCGGTGCGTGTGAAAGCTATATTAACAAGGATGTCAGCCTGAGCCACACGCGTAAGCTGATCGAGCTCGTCCTCCACAATCTCTCCGTCTGCCTTCGATGTAAGAGCCATATCCATCGCACCCTCGTTCTTAAGTTCGTCGAGCGCACTCTGCAAGTTCTTCAACGGATAGCCACGCTCCTGCATAATGCCACCCATCTTGGTGATGACATTAAGCACATCATCATTAAGAAGAGCCTTTTCATAATCAGGTGTCTTTGGGTCGTTACTCTTGACAAAACCATTGTTCACACACCAAGCTTTCTCAGGAATAACCATGATAATAGGTTTCATGGCCTTAGGTTGATTGGCTGTGGTCTGAGCAAAGGTTAATACGGAAAATAGGAAAGCCGCAAAAGACAAAACAATTCTTTTCATTATCTATGATTTAATTTGAATTAATAATTACCTTTATAATATGGGATTAAAAATAGCTATTGAGCTTCTTGATGATACCTTCATCCTCCAAAAGCTTACGAAGATTGTCATACATCACAACAACAAAGATTCCGACTTTACGTCCTTTACCCGTCTTTACATTGTTTTCGCCAGTGGGATAACCAGTGTTGGCATTCTTCACATACTGAAGGAATTCGCCCTTCTTAAAAAAGGTATCAAAAAATTGCTTGTGCTCTTCGTAAACGCTCCTATCAGCAACAAGTGGTGGAATCTTACCTGCTATCTCGTTTCCTTCCACCCCAGTAAAGATACAAGCTGCTACAGCATCCTGCATAGCCATGTCAATAGCCTTATCAGGAGAACCTGCAACGCCCCAAGCTTTTAAGAATTTTGTGCCCTGCTGGGCAACACGAACAATCTGTACCTCATAGCTATGCGCCATATCAAAAGGATAACTCTTGGCATTAAGCGAACTGAAAGCTATGATCATAAACACAAATAAAAATGCGATTCTTTTCATGTTATGTTTTATTAATTTTTATTATCATTAACTTTTGCGCAAAGTTATTAGATATATATGACCCATACAAGTCCATAATGGTTCACAAATGAAAATTATACGGACAAGGTAGTCCGTAGAAACAACTATGGCGTTAAAGTAATCGTTTCGTCAAAATGAAACAGACTGCTTTAACGCCATATTAAATAATGTGTATGTGTAGTTTTTCTTCATACCGTGGCAAGCCTTGCCATAAAGGGAGCTATGATTTCAGCTGCCTTTTCGAGATATTCTCTGTCCATGTCGTCGAATGTGGACAGTTCGGTGCTGTCAATGTCTATCTCACCTACTACTATGCCTTCTGAAAAGATAGGTACAACGACCTCTGATCTTGACAACGACGAACATGCTATATGACCGGGAAACTCTTCCACATCCTCTACCACAATACTGCGGCCTTCCTTCCAAGCGGTGCCACAAACACCACGTACATGCTTTATCCTTGTACAGGCTGGAGTTCCCTGGAAAGGACCAAGAACCAACTCATTGCCATCGACAATATAGAAGCCTACCCAGAAATACTCCTTAGGGAAGACCATCTTCATCACCGCAGCACAATTCGACAACACACTTATGGCTTTGTCTTCTGCATTTGCAAACACCTCTATCTGTGACAGAAGTTCACGATATTTTAACTGTTTATCCATTTTATAAGAGTTTTCCACAAAAATAGCAATTTTATCTTGTATAAAAAATAAATGATTACAAAAGTTTGGAGGTTATCATTTTTAACCTGTATCTTCGCAGATATAAGATATAAATAAGGCTACAGTACTTATGGTATTTCGTTTATGGGCATAAAAAAAGGTCTCCAAAGTCGTTAGACCTTGAAGACCCAAGTAAAAGAAGGCAGCCACCTACTCTCCCGCATT
>CAKQEI010000097.1 GCA_934230115.1 uncultured Prevotella sp.
TCATCAGACAAAACGGGAGTCAAAATGAAAACGGTTTCGTATCGATTCATTGTTGTTAAAAATTAAAATATAATTATTGTTGCAAAATTGCGGGTGCAAAGGTACAGTTTTTCTGCTGTTCACGAAAACAATTCTTTCTTTATCTTTCTGTGGTTAACAATATTTAGCATATAACAGTATGGGGGATTAACTTCTCCTTTACTCCCACCAGAAATTGTAACACGATTGTAACATGTGTTTAAACCCCGTGTAATATAGTGACAGTAATTTTGCATCGTGAAAAAGAGCAAGTGAAACATTATATACATAACAAAGTACAAACATTATATTAAACAATAAATGGAAACAATGTATTTGTGTATTGTCGTCTTTCTGCTATGTCTGGCAGTGTTCGACCTTTTCGTTGGTGTCAGCAACGACGCCGTTAACTTCCTTAACAGTGCCATTGGAGCCAAGGTGGCAAAGTTCCGCACTGTTATGATAGTAGCCTCGTTTGGTGTGGCATTCGGAGCAGTCATGTCTACGGGCATGATGGATGTGGCTCGCCACGGCATCATGCAGCCAGCCAACTTCACGTTCTACGATGTGATGACGATTTTCCTTGCGGTGATGGTCACCGACGTCATTGTGCTCGACATGTTCAACACATTGGGAATGCCTACCTCCACCACCGTTTCACTCGTGTTCGAACTTCTCGGCGGTACATTTGTTCTTGCAGCCATCAAGATTGCAACCGACCCGTCGCTTGAGTTTGGCGATTTGCTCAACACCGACAAGGCTTTGAGTGTGATTGTTGCCATCTTCGTGAGTGTAGCCATAGCCTTTGTCTTTGGTATCGTGGTTCAGTGGATTTCGCGTATTGTCTTCACCTTTAATTACAAGAAGCACTCACGCTATTCCATCGCCCTCTTCGGTGGCATCGCCTTCACATCGCTTGCTTACTTCATCTTCCTCAAGGGCATTGGCAAGAGCCACTATCTTAGCGACGACATCCGCAATTGGGTAGATGCCAATACCGGTATGTTGCTCGTCTACACCTTCATCGGTTCTTCCATCGTGATGCAGGTTTTTCATCTTCTCCGCATCAATGTGTTCAAGTTTGTTGTGCTCATGGGCACCTTCGGCCTTGCTATGGCATTTGCCGGCAACGACCTTGTCAACTTCATCGGTGTGCCTCTCGCCGGTCTTGATTCCTACAACGATTTCGTAGCCAATGCCAATGGCGCAAGCGACACATCGTTCCTTATGACCTCGCTTATGGAGTCTGCCCAGACCCCTCCGTTCTATCTCTTCGGAGCCGGAGTAGTGATGATTGTCGCTATGGCTACATCCAAGAAAGCCCGCAATGTTATTAAGACCAGTGTCGACCTTAGCCGTCAGGACGAGGGCGACGAGATGTTTGGCACCAGCCGTGCTGCCCGCAGCATCGTCCGCGTCACTCAGGATTCCAACAGCTGGTTGATGCAGTACATGCCCGAGTGCCTGAAGCGTTGGATCGACAGCCGCTTCAACAAGAATGAGGTTGAGCTTAACGATGGTGCCGCTTTCGACGTTGTTAGAGCAGCCGTCAACCTTGTGTTGGCTTCAATGCTCATCACCATTGGTACCAACTTCAAGTTGCCGCTCTCTACTACCTACGTTACCTTTATGGTGGCTATGGGTTCTTCGCTTGCCGACCGTGCTTGGAGCCGTGAGAGTGCCGTGTTCCGTGTCACTGGTGTGATAAGTGTTATTGGTGGATGGTTCATCACGGCAGCCGTGGCTTTCGGAGCTTGTGCGGTGGTCTGCCTGATTATGTTCTACGGTGGCATTCTTGCTAAGGTAGCCTTCATTGCCCTCGTGATTTTCTTGCTCATTCGCAGCAACATCCAGTACTCCAAGAAGGAGAAGGATGCCGACAAGAGCAATGTGTTCCGCCTTATGATGAGCACCCGCGACCCCGAGATTGTCTGGGACTTGCTCTCAAAGCACGTGTCACGCACCCAGAGCTTCACAGCCAAGTTTGCTTCCGACGAGTTCAACAAGATTATCGACGGTTTGGAGTCGGAGCGTCCACGCGTCCTCCGCAAGGTTGCCAACGAGCTTTCCAAGGAGAAGGAGATGCTTAAGAAGTACCGCCGCCAGGAGCTTCTCGCCTTGAGACGTGTGCCTGCCGACATTGCCATCGAGCGCAACACATGGTTCCACCTTGGCATCAACTCTTCCGAGCAGTATATCTACTGTCTCCGCCGCATCCTCGACCCAATCAAGGAGCATGTCGACAACAACTTCAACCCTCTGCCGCAGGCCTACATCGATGAGTTCCGCCCCATACGCACCACCATCAACGAACTGATGCAGCAGACCGAGGCGCAGATTTCCACTGGCCGTTTTGAGAACTATCGCGAGACCTTGGCTATGGCCGACAAGTGCAAGGATGAGCTTTCAGTAGTGCGCAAGCTTCACATCGACCGCATCCAGCAGGCTCAGGACAACAAAAACCTGCAAGTGTCGCTCGTCTATCTCAACTTGCTCCAGGAGAGTCAGCAGTTGCTTAGCAACATGCGACATCAGTTGAGAGCTGCCAAGAAGTTCATGGAGAACTAAACCGTAGCTTTAGAAGTTAATAAAGATTGTATATAGGAAATAGAGCTGTATGCTTTTGTTGCCGATATTTGCAACAATTGCATACGGCTCTAATTTTTTTTCTCAAAATTTTGGAAGAACCATAAATTCGGGCAATATATAAAGCAACTGTCACTTATTTATATTTATATATATAAATTATAGATAAAATAACCGATTTATGGCAACAGTAAAACTTAAGTTTCGTCCCTCGACAGTGCAGTCTGCCGAGGGCACATTGTATTTTCAGGTGACTCACAAGCGCAAGGTGAAATGGCTTAGCACCGGACTTTACGTTTTTCCCCACGAGTGGGACGCCAATACCGCTACTGTCTTAGTGCCTGCCGCTGGCAAGCGTAATGCGGTGTTGACTCTTGTGCAAAGCAAGGTAGAGTTGGCTTTAAGGCAGTGGAAGCTTGTTCTCAACAGTATGGAACTTAACCACAATGATTTCACGGTGGAGGAGCTATGCGATGCCTTCAACCGCAATCCATTGCCCAAGACTGTATTCATGTTCCTTCAGGAGCAAGTGGTCAACAAGGAGTTGATGATGCGGCATGGCACAGCCCGCACCTACAGCAATGCCTATCGACGCTTCAAGGCGTTCCGCAATGATGTCGACCTTACCTTCGACCAACTCACGCCCGGCATGATCGAGCATTTCGAGGCATGGTTCATCCACCACCGACTTAAGCAGAACAGCATCCGCTGCTATCTGCGCACTCTCAACACCATGTTCTCCAAGGCTCTGGAAGAAGGACTCTTGCGCAATCGCAATCTCTTCAGTCGCGTCCACCTGTCGTATGTTCCTACCGCCAAGCGTGCCATTGGCGAGAAGGAGATGAGGATGATTGCCAAACTTCAGCTGCGTGAAGGCTCTACCTTAGCTCTCGCCCGCGACATCTTTGTCTTCAGCTACTACATGCGTGGAATGTCCTTTGTTGATATTGCCTATCTGCGCAAAACCGACCTTAGGAATGGCATGTGGACCTATAGCCGCATGAAGACCAACCAAAGCCTGACGGTGGAGTGGGAGGAAGCTCAACAGAGAATTATCGACCGCTATGCCTCTAAAACCAAGGACAGTCGCTATCTGTTTCCCGTCATCAAGCAGGAGGATGGCACCGAATACGAGCAATGCCAACGTATGCAGCTTAACATCAATCGGGCCTTGAAGAAGATAGGGGAGAGGATAGGACTGAAAATTCCGCTCACCACTTATGTTGCGCGCCACACATGGGCAAGTGTTGCACGAAACGTGAATGTGCCTGTCTCCGTCATTAGTGTGGGCATGGGACATAGGTCCATAAAGACTACCGAAGTGTATCTTGACTCTGTCGACATTTCAAGGGTCAACGAGGCAAACAGAATGCTGATAAAGAGAATTGAGGGGTGAGAAGTTGAATTTTGAGTTTTGAGTTTTGAATTATCGGCAATGCCGATTTTGAATTTTGAGTTTTGAGTTTTGAGTTTTGAATTATCGGCAATGCCGATTTTGAATTTTGAATGTTGAATGTTGAGTTTTGAATTTCCGGCAATGCCGATTTTGAAGTTCAATATTGTATCCATGTGCCCTGCGCTCGGTTTTACCGCTTATTGGAGCAATAAAGGACAGTTTTTTCATAGGATGGTGAGGCAAAACTCAAACAAAAGCGGGCTGAAAGCCCAATAATCTCCATAGCCCAGGGCAGCGCCCTGGGGGAGAGTAATCAACAACCCCCTAATGCCCTGCGCTCGGCTTTGCCGGGCGCAGGGCATTAGGTTTATATGTTTAATAAATGGTGGGGGAAAATGATGGTTTTCTCATGATAAAACATACACAAAGAGAAAAACACTGAAAACTAACGCTTTAAGAACATAAGAATGTCGAATTTGTTAAACAATTTAAGCCAAATTTGTAGTTTTGCTAAACTTTTCCATTAGAAAATTATAAGGAATGACGGAAAAATCGTACCTTTGCAAGGAAAATACTGTTTTATCATGAGAAAACAGTACTTATCTAACTAAAACGAGCATACACAAAGACGGTATGGATTTATGAAAAATGTTATTGCTAAACAGGCACGGCCATCCCAGATGATGGCAGCCAACAGTGACATAAAGTAGTAGAGAAGTTATGAAGCAGGATTGCACGATTTCTCAGTCTACAGCCGACGAGACAAAGCGTTCTCTTTCATCCGAGAACAAGGCGTTTCCAGAGGGCACCCACGTTTCTGAGCCAGACGAACAGACTGGTCCAGTGGTAGAGAAGTATACCCACGTGTCGTGGAGTTACCTCTTTGTCCACCACTCCAAGGTTATGTCGTTCGAGGAGAAACTGAAGAACGACGGTCTCACTTACTTTGTTCATAAAACCATCAAATATTTGCCTCGCCATAGAAACAAGAATGGTGGCGTGCGCGAGGTGGAAAAGCCTACTGTCAGCGGTCTTGTTTTTATACAAGGTAATCCCGACGACATACAGAAATATCTCGACGAGAAGTTTCCCTTGCATAGGTTGTGCAAGAATTGCAGCACCGGCAAGGTGGCTACCATTCCCTGCAACCAGATGGAGCCTTTCATGCGTATTGCCGAAACCGAGCCCGATCGTCTCCGTTTTCTCCTTCGTCCCTTCGTCTATTATTCCAAAAACCGCACCAAGCTTCGCATCGTCACTGGCGAACATGCTGGACTCGAGGGTTATGTCATCCGCATTGCCCGCGACCGCAAACTCGTCATGGATGTGGGTGGAATGGCTGTTGCCATATCTGGCATTCATGCCGAACGCTTCGAAGAGGTGAACAAGAACGAGGCAGACAAAAAGGAACGCACGTTCTACTACCATCGCAACCTTCATGAGCGCAACGCCTTTATCGACCGCTATTTCCATCGTGTCAAGTCCATTCTGGAGGTGGCTGCCCAAGTGGAGAACATCAACATCCTCCGCATTCAAACTCTCGCCGACGTGCACGACAGGAAACTGGACCTTAAGGATGCTTTTGCCACCTTCTGTTTCATCATCGAGGAGATAAACTACTATTATGCTCCTTTCGTCGACACCTCCGGCTCTTACCTTAATCCCATCTTCCAGGCAGGACGTGCCGTAATGGAGGAGATAGAGCACGCCATAGCTCAGTTCAAGACCACTGATATTGAGCTACATAACCGTTGCGAGTCGGAGTTCGAGGCGTTGCAAGCCAACTATGGCTACCTTTTTGAATGTTGAATGTGGAATGTTGAATGTGGAATGGTTGCGCAGAGCGCAATGTTGAATTTTGAATTTTGAATGTGGAATGGTCGGCGAAGCCGATTTTGAATGAAGAATGAAGCAGTTCTACATTCAACACTCCATATTTCACATTCCACATTGCCAACGGCAACCACTCAACACTCAACACTCAACATTCCACATTCAACATTCCACATTGCGCCTCGCGCAACCATTCCACATTCAACCTTCAACATTCAACATTCTTAAAGATATGCGTGATTTTAAAGACATCAAAATCGCTGTAGCCGGAACCGGCTACGTCGGTCTCAGCATTGC
>CAKQEI010000098.1 GCA_934230115.1 uncultured Prevotella sp.
GCCTCTGTAGAAGTATCGCTCAAGAAGTAAATAGCCTGTTCTTGACTATTCACAAGATATTTGATGAGCGTAGATTTTCCTATTCTGCGACGACCATATATAACGATAAATTGGGTGTTCTCTCGTTTCAGAGCTTCTGTTATTCGGTCTGTCTCCGCCTTTCTATCTATTAATCTATTATATTCCATAATGTTAAGCCTTAATTATTATCGTTCACAAAGATAATCTTTCTGAACGATAATTCCAGATATTTGAGCAACAATTAGTTGCTTGTTATTGTTATTTAACTATTAATCGGAATCATTAAGTAGTATTTGCATGTTCTTTACTGGATTTAAGGTTGCCGTCAAACTAAAATTTATAGTGTCACGGAATGGCCGTTCAACGACACGGAACGGAGATTTCATAGGCAAAGATTGGAATGCTAAGATTACAGGCTATTTCTATATAAAGTTGCAAGCCCGACAAGAGTGACGCATGTGCTTACTTCTTGTCGGGCTTATATTTTCTACAACTGAACCATTAGTCCTCAATCACTTCCTCCCAATCTACCAACCCTTTCCCTTTCTCATCCAGTTCCACAGCCAGTCCAATAGCTTTTCGCTTGTCTGCCTTGAAGGGTTCCATATATTGGTTTGCGATAATTTGTTTCTTTGCAGCAGCCATTCCACCGTTGTTTCTCAGTTTTAGTTCTATCACATATATATATTTATATGAAGAGGCAACAATGTCTATTCTGCCAGTAGCAAGCATGTGCTCCACTTCTACACGGAAGCCGATAGCATTGAGAATGCTGCTGATAATAAGGCGGTAACGCTCTTCCATATCCATCGAGGCAAGCTTCTTGTTGCTGTATGGCACGTCTGCGATGAGAGCCTTTAATGTCTTCTTTGCTTCGTCTAATTGTCCTGTGCCCAATTGGCGAAACAATGATGCTTGTAGCGATTCTATTTCAGGCTCCGCTCTCATAGTCAATGTTGGAAGTACCATATCATAGAGTGCTTGTTTCACTTCCTCATTAGGAAATCCCAGTATATATCCAAATTCATCAGCGTGCTTGATGGTCAAGTATCCCGACTGATAAAGGAACAGTTCGGCACCACCATCTGTCACGTCTGAGGTTTCGAGTGTATTGCGAAGGATAGAGCAATTGTCAAATCTGCCCAGTCTTAGTTCCATGTCGCTTACAAACTTGGGTAGCAGACTTGTAGCTCCTGATGCAGCCCAGTAGTTGCTCACTCTTTTATGCTTCAGCGCGTTGATAAAACTGAAAGGGTTGTATATTTCCGTCATGTTAGTGTCGCAGAAGTGATAACCGTCGTAGTATTCCTTCAATCGCTTGTGTGCCTCTTGTTCGGTCCAGCGGTTGGCTTCGGCCAACAATCTTATTTCTTCTGTGAAATGCTCTGTTATCTCCTGTTCTGTAATACCGCATATAGTGGCATATTCAGGAAGGAAACTGATGTTTGTAAGGTTGTTCAACACAGAGAACAGAGATATTTGTGTAAACTTCGTAATGCCAGTAATAAATACAAACTTCTCGTATTTTGTGGCAGACTTCAACACGGCAAACACATTGCGGTAGACTTTCGAGCATCCTTCATGTTCGGGAGTGTTCCAGGAGTGTTGAAGAGGTGAGTCATATTCGTCTATAAGCACAGCGACACGCTGCCCCGTCTGTTCGTAGGCAGCTTCAATAATGTTGCTGAATCTTACGGTAAGTGAGTCCTCTTTTGTGGATACGATATTATATAACTTTTCGTATTTCTTAAATATATTGTTAAGATACGACTCTATCTCGAAAGCGGTGTCTCCGCCTTCGCTCATGTCAAGCCGTATGACGGGATATTTGGTCCAGTCATGCTCCAATTCCATTATTTTCAGTCCCTCAAAGAGTTCCCTTCTTCCTTCAAGATACATCTGTAGTGTATCGACAAGAACCGATTTGCCGAATCTGCGAGGACGACTAAGGTAGTTGTACTTGTCTCCTCTATTCACCATATACCATACTTCCTCGGTCTTGTCAACATAAGCATATCCCTCCTCCCTAATTTCTTGAAAGGATTGTATGCCCACAGGTAATTTCCTATGCTTGAGGTTTGCCATAGTCTTCTCGTTTTGTTACGCTCACAAAGATAAGCAAAAATAATGGATTGCATTAATATATTACAAAATATATTTATTGATAATTGTCTGCAAGCTGAATATGTCGGGCTTATAGCATTAAGAATAAAATTCATATTCATAAAGTTTAACTTTAAAAATGTTGTTGGTCTGTTATAAAATATGTATCTTAGCACAAATTAATAACAATAATCCCCTGTTGGCAATATGAGATATTTGGACCCGAAGGCCGATTTGACCTTCAAGAAGATATTTGGCGAACACAAAGACTTGCTTATGAGTCTGCTTAACGCTTTGTTACCACTTGAAAAAGACAGACAAGTGGAGAGTTTGGAATATTTGCCTGCTGAACTTGTACCCGACCTTCCTTTGGGAAAGAACAGTATTGTAGATGTGAGATGTAAGGATAAGAAAGGACGTCAGTTTATTGTGGAGATGCAGATGATATGGACACCTGCTTTTCAGCAGCGTGTGCTTTTTAATGCGTCAAAAGCATTTGTACGCCAACTAAAGCGCAACCGTAAATATGAACTGCTGCAACCTGTATATTCTCTTAATCTCGTCAACGAGTCATTCATGAATGATTATCCAGATGAATTTATACATAATTACAATATTGTACATGAACTTCATAGTGACAAGATAATAGATGGTCTACATCTTACATTTGTTGAGTTACCCAAATTTAAGCCACATTCTATTGCCGAACGCAAGATGGCTGTACTATGGCTGCGCTTTCTAACAGAAATAAATGAGGATACAACAATAGTGCCTGAAGAACTATTGGATAACCCTGAAACATCCAAAGCTCTCAAGGAAGTAGAGGAGTCAGCCTATACAGAACAGGAGATTGATGCCTATGAGGACTTCTGGGATAAGCTTGGTGCTGAACGTCTATTATTGGTTGACTCTAATAATATAAGCCTTGAGAAAGGATTGGCTCTGGGTAGGGAAGAGGGACGTGCGGAAGGCTTGGCTCAAGGTCGTGCGGATAGCCTTGCTGAAGTGGCAAGAGCAATGCTTGCAAAGGGTATGGATGCAGCGACTATATTTGAGCTTACAGGTTTGAAGGATACTGACATAGCAAGTCTTTAGAGCTTGATATATAAAGCCCGACAAGAGGGTGTCCCGAACGCATCTCGAAGGCATCCCGAACAATTCTCGTTAGCCGTTCGATAGTTTTTCGATAGTTCCTCGTTCGTTCCTCGTTCGTTTCTCGTTCGTTTCTCGTTCGGTCTTCGTTCATCCTTCGTTCTGCCTTCGTTCATCCTTCGATTGCCGAACGAAGATCGAACGAAGAACGAACGAAGAACGAACGAAGAACGAACGAAGGCAGATCGAGTTCATTATGGAGGATGAACGAAGGTACAACGAAGGATGAGCGAATGTGGAACGAATGATGAACGAACGTGGAGCGAAGGCAGAACGACACATAACAGACTGAAAATTTGGCAGACACGTATGACAGATTTGTCACCCTTAATAATCATATACCAAGCAAAACCTCGTTTCTTTAAGTTTTTGGCACGCTTTTAGCTATAACGTTTGTGAGCGGTTTTAAAAACGGATGCCGTTCATAAACAACATCAGAATAATAAAAATTTAAAAACATAAGAATTATGAACATTAAACCATTAGCAGACAGAGTGCTTGTACTTCCTGCACAGGCAGAAGAAAAAGTTGGCGGAATCATCATTCCTGATACAGCAAAAGAGAAACCGCAGCACGGTACTATCGTTGCCGCTGGCAATGGCACTAAGGATGAGGAAATGATTCTTAAAGAAGGTGACGAGATTCTCTACGGCAAATATTCAGGCACAGAGCTTGAGGTTGAGGGTACAAAATACCTCATCATGCGTCAAAGCGACGTTCTCGCCGTAGTTCAGAAGTAATTCAAAACTCAAAATTCTTAATTCAAAATTCGCGTAAGCGAACAATTCAACATTCAACATTTAACATTCAACATTTGAATAATCATGGCAAAAGAAATTAAATACAATATAGACGCACGCGACCTGTTGAAGAACGGTGTCGACAAATTGGCTAATGCTGTTAAGGTTACACTCGGCCCGAAAGGTCGCAATGTAGTTATCGAGAAGAAGTTCGGTGCTCCGCAGATTACTAAGGACGGTGTTACCGTAGCTAAGGAAGTGGAGCTTGAGGACAAGTTTGAGAACACAGGTGCCCAGCTCGTTAAGAGCGTAGCAAGCAAGACTGGTGATGACGCAGGTGACGGTACTACAACAGCTACCATCCTTACACAGGCCATCGTAACAGAAGGCTTGAAGAACGTTACTGCTGGTGCCAATCCTATGGACTTGAAGCGTGGTATCGACAAGGCTGTTGCAGCCGTAGTAGACCACATCAAGGAGACTGCCGAGATTGTTGGTGACAACTACGACAAGATTGAGCAGGTGGCTACCGTTTCTGCCAACAACGATCCTGAGATTGGCAAGCTCTTGGCCGACGCTATGCGCAAGGTGTCTAAGGATGGCGTTATCACCATCGAGGAGAGCAAGAGCCGCGACACAAGTATCGGTGTTACAGAGGGTATGCAGTTCGACCGTGGCTACCTGAGTGGCTACTTCGTTACAGATGCCGACAAGATGGAGTGTGTAATGGACAACCCATACATCCTTATCTACGACAAGAAGATAAGCAACCTCAAGGACCTCCTTCCTATCCTTCAGCCAGCAGCAGAGAGCGGACGCCCAATGCTCATCATCGCTGAGGATGTAGACTCAGAGGCTCTCACCACATTGGTTGTCAACCGTCTGCGTGCAGGTTTGAAGATTTGTGCTGTCAAGGCTCCGGGCTTCGGCGACCGTCGCAAGGCTATGCTTGAGGACATCGCTACATTGACTGGTGGCGTTGTTATCAGCGAGGAGAAGGGTCTTTCTTTGGACAAGGCTACTCTCGACCTTTGCGGTACTTGCGAGAAGGCAACTGTTTCTAAGGACAACACAACCATCGTTGGTGGTGCTGGTCAGAAGGAGCTCATCGCCGACCGTGTTGCTCAGATCAAGAATGAGATTGCCAACACCAAGAGCTCTTACGACAAGGAGAAGCTTCAGGAGCGTCTTGCAAAGCTCGCAGGTGGCGTAGCTGTACTCTATGTAGGTGCCAACAGCGAGGTAGAGATGAAGGAGAAGAAGGACCGTGTCGACGACGCTCTCTGCGCTACACGTGCAGCTATGGAGGAAGGTGTTGTTGTAGGTGGCGGTACTACTTACATCCGTGCCCAGAAGACTCTTGAGAACCTCAAGGGCGACAATGCCGACGAGCAGACTGGTATCAACATCGTTCGCCGTGCTATCGAGGAGCCGCTTCGCCAGATTGTGAAGAACGCAGGTGGCGAGGGTGCCGTAGTGGTACAGAAGGTTCGCGAGGGCGAGGGTGACTTCGGCTACAACGCTCGCAAGGACGTTTATGAGGATTTGCGTGCTGCTGGTGTTATCGATCCAGCCAAGGTGGAGCGTGTTGCTCTTGAGAACGCTGCCTCTATCGCAGGCATGTTCCTTACAACAGAGTGCCTCATCTGTGACAAGCCCGAGGACAAGGCTCCGGCTATGCCTATGGGTCAGGGAGGCATGGGCGGCATGATGTAATGTCCGTGTAGACAATAGAACTAAAATAAACCAACGACGGTTTGCAGGTGCTTCAACGCATTTGCAGACCGTCGTTTTTTTTTGAGGGTCCATCTTGAATATGGAGTGATAGGATGTTTTAAAGGTTTTTGTAACGTAATTTTCTAAACAATCGTTAATTGCGAAAAATTATCTACCCCCCCCCCGTAGTTTGTTGATAAAATTTAAAAAGTATTGGTATTACCGCTTTTGATTTATAAAAACTCTGAAAAAACTTTTGTTTTCCGCATAAAAAAAACTAAAAAATACTTTGTGGTATCATTTATTGTTGCTACATTTGCAACGTAACTATTCAGCGGTAGGTGCACGACGAATCGTCAAACCTCAAATAAGGCTTGAATTGCATTAAAAGGTGTTT
>CAKQEI010000099.1 GCA_934230115.1 uncultured Prevotella sp.
TCCGATTCTCAAAAACAAACTACTTAAAAACTAATCTACTAAAACAAATCAAAAAATCTTCGCTACTTTTAGCGTTATTAATTATCTGCTGCAAAATTACAAATAATTTCTATTGCTACAAAGATTTCTTGTTGTTTTTTTCTTTAAAAATCGCAAAAATATTCTTTTAAGTTATAAATTGCATTGTTTAATGTCATTTTGATAGTAGATTGCTACTTCACAGTAGCCGAAAACATCCATTTTACAAGTCTTGTCTCCTTGCCGCTGAACTTTCCCACCGGGAGTTTCAGCACCAGTTTGTTCCATCCCTGGCGCAAGTGTATCTCTATTGGCTCACGCGATACGGCATTCTCGTTGCGCAAAGGCAACTCATTGCTTCGCTCCGTGTTCGTGTTCTGCCATACGGGCGGCTGTATCTCCTCGCCGTTTATCCAGGCACGGCTGCCCTTGTAGTCCCATGTGCCCTGGAGCGGCGGCAGGTCGCTCTCCGAACGGCTGTAGTTTTGGAACTCAAGGCTGAGTTTTGCCGTGCGTGCCTTCTTTGAGTAAATCCAGCGTGTGGCGTAAGCCGTATGGTTCTCCTCGGGATTGGCGTAGACTCCAGGCACAAGCGTTCCCCACACATGGCGAAGGTAGAAACCATTGCCCGTGAAGGTGCGCGACTTGTAGGTCTTGCGCTTGTAGGAGAATATTGTGGGATCGTCCACAGGCGACAAGTCGCCATGCAGATACAGCTCTGGAGGGAAGCTGCGCGCCAAGTCACCATCATTAGGGAAGGCGTCGGTAATGCTCCACACTACGTCCGACTGGCGCTCGTAAGAGAAAGGTTCCGAGCTAAGCGTATGAGTCTTGTGCCACAGCATACGGTTCTCAAACTCGGCAAACTCCTTCTTCTGTTCCGGCTCGTCGTCCCATAGCACGGTGCCCTTGCCGTCGAAATAGCAGTTGCCTCCACCTCGCCAGGCACGCTCGGCAAGAGTGAGCATGTAGGGATAGAAGAAGTTCTCGTCGAGAAGCTGGCGTGTGTTGTCGATGTTGCGGTCGTTCCAGAACGCCACTATGCAGCCTGCAAGGTCATCGCTACCCATTGGCTGGTTGTAGATGCGACTGTTGAAGAGGGCCACGAGGTCGGCATAGTTGTCGAAGTGGTTGGCATAATGGTAGCGGCAGTCGATGGCAGGGATGCCTGGCTGCGCCTTGCCACGGTAGCTCCACAACTGTGTCATGTCTATCTCGCCTGGCTTGTACTTCCATCCTGGGTTCCACGAAATCACCTTCTTGCCCTTTGAGCGTACGTAAGCCACCATCTCGGGCACGAATGTGGGGTCGGTAAACTGCACCTCGTCTGTGCCTATATGCAGCCAAGGCACGTCGATAGCGTCGCACACCTCGCTTATTATGTCCTTCATGATGCGCTTGCCCTCCTCGGTCTGCATTCCGAAACCGAATGTGCGCTCAAAGGCAGCACTATGTCCCGGCATGTCTATCTCGGGAATGAGCGTCATGTTGTGGGCACGGCAGAAGTCGGCCAGTTCTGCTGCTTGTTTCAGAGTGTAGAACTTGCCCTTGTCGCGCTCCATGTTCTTTGCCGCGTTGAGCTGTGGATAAAGCTTGCTCTCCATGCGCCAAGCCAGGTTCTCGGTCAGATGCCAATGGAAAGTGTTTATCTTGAAGCGGCTGAGTATTTCTATCTCCTTCTTCAGCTCGTCAAACGGGATGAAACTGCGACCCGTGTCGTGCATGTAGCCACGTATACGGAAAGCGGGCCAGTCGGTTATCTCACATTGTGGCAGAGTCTTCTTGCCTTTATTGTCGATTGTGAGCTGAGCCAATGTCTGGCGCGCCCAATACAGTCCGCGCTCGGTTGTTGCCTCAACGAGAGTCTCGTTCTGCCCCACTACAATATGATAGGCCTCATCCTGGAATACGGCTCCATTGATGCTGCCCACTATCTTTTCCTTTACCGGATTGGCTGCCTTGGCATACTTGCCCGTGTAGGCCACCTTCTGTGGCATGGGCAGCAACGCCGGCTCCTGCACAGCCGCCTTGGCAAAGCAGCATAGCAACATGAGCAGAAGGGTTGTCAGTAGATTTCGCATGTCCGAATTTTGTTGTTTTTATTTTTTCCATTTTGACAGTATCTCTCTTATCTTGCGCTTGTAGGCCTCCGCATAGGCACGGCAACCCGTGTCGTTGGGATGAGTGCCCTCAATCATGTCGTCCTCGCTCATGTTGATTTCGTTGCTGTGCATATAATATAGGTTGTTTATGCCGGTAGCCTTGAGTTGGAGATAAGCCTGGCGGAATGCCTTGTTGGCACGCGTGTAACGCTCTGCCACGTTGGCGCGGAAGATGCTGTCGGGTATAGGGTGGCACTCGTTGAGCAATATCGGAGCCTTGCTAAGGCTGCGCAACTTCTTCACTCCTGCCACGGCGCGATTGATTATTTCCTTCTCCGTGAGGTTCACGCTATTGGGTATAGGGTCGAGCACAAACAGGCGGGCGTCTATCTCTCCCAACATGTCGAATATGCCTGGCTCCATATACGCGCTACCCGAGAAGCCAAGGTTTATCAAGGGATAACCCATCTCGCGCGACACGATGTTGGGTATCGACATACCCGGACGTGAGGGCGAGGCACCATGAATAATCGACGAACCATACACCACGATAGGACGCTCCTTCGACTGACGGATAAAATGGAAGTCACTCTTGCTGTCCACTCCCACGGCAAGCCATTTCACTCCGTTGTAGTTGGGCAGATAGAGCGTATATTCTGCGCCTCGTGCTGTAGGCACGGTCAGGTCGGGGAATGATATTGTCATTGTGTCGCCCACATGACGCCAATTCATGTGGTTGGCTATCCAGTGGAGTTTGCCGTCCTTGGCCTTGCCATAGAGGTCGACACCCGAATGCACGATGCCCGAAAGGTTGAGTGTTCCGAAGTTCTGCGATGCGCATACATACTTCACGCTGATGTTGCGTGATGTTGTGGCGAAGCGCACGGTAAGACCGGCGGTCAATGTGGAGTTGCCCCACACCTTCTCGGATACTGTTGCCTTGAAGCGGTCGGGCAGACGGTTGAACGATTTGCCCATTTCCTTGTTCCATGCTCTTCCGCAGATATATGGCTCGTCTGAATCCATCGGATTCATCCATTTTGTCTGTGCGTTTGTTACTGTTGGGAAGCCTAAGATTACGATTGCCAATAGGCGTAATAATGAAGTTATTTTCATTTGTTTGTTGTTTTGATTAGTTTTCGCCTGCAAAATTAATACTTTATAACGAGATAATAAAATATTATCTGTTATAAAGTATTTGTTTTTAAATTATTTTGTCAAGCCAAGGCAATACCAATTCATCCTTGAAGTAATGATTGGGCCCATCCACGTTCACGGCATCGAAATATTCTGTTCTGTCGAGACCTTCGGGCAGGGATTTCACATCCTTACGGTTTTCGGGATTTGCGTATTTTGGATAGTGATGAATCTCCACTCCATCCGGATTGCCGCTTATCTCGTAGGCACGTCTTACGAGGTTTAGGTCGCGGTCGAGTCCTCCTTCTGTGAATATTATCGGTCGTGGGGCAAGCGACGCAACGATATCGGGGAAGTTGAAGTAGTTCCAGAAACGGGGTATCAAATGGCGTATGGAGTTGGGGAATGGGCGGCGTCCTCTCTTGTCGGGAGCCGTCATCACCACAGCCCTCTCCTGTGTCTGGCAAAGGAAGTCGTTATACACAAAGGCGTATATCGACTTATCCATCACTCCAAGAACCATCAGCGGCTCTGTGCCAAGCGAGAATCCGCTCACCACGATGCGGTCACGACGTATCGACGGTTGCTCCTTCATCCATTCCAACACTTGCTTGTTGAGATAGGAGGTGTAGCCAAGCCAGCTCCAGCCTAATTCCAACAGAATGCGCGAGGGAGTGTCGTAGTCATAACCCACTCCTGCCAGACGCTCAAGGTCGGAGGCTTCGCCCGAACAGGCGTTGTCCACAGCTACGGCTATATAGCCATGACGCACAATATTCAAAGCCATTGCTGCGTGTGGATTCTTCACTTCTATCTCTCCTGTGAGATGCTCCTTTGCCATTCCCGATCCAGGAATGCAGAGCACAGCAGGAATGGCTCCCTTCTTGCCGTCGGGCACCATCACCTTAAACCCTGTCACGCAGCCTTCCAAAGGATAAGCCTCCCATGTCTCCAGACGGTAGCCGTCCTTCTGCTCCACCAACACACGCTTGGGTTTGGGCATGTTTTGAGCCTTGGGGTGGCACATTATCGTTTCCATCGCTGTGCGCACACGCTCGCGCCACGAAGCAAACTGCTCGCGGCTGAAGTCTGGATTGAAAGCACATTCAGGAGTCGTATTCTTTAGCATGTTGTGAACCACTCCGTATGTGCTGACAAACCGTCCATCTGGACGGTCTGTTGTCACTACCCTATGCTGTTGAGGGTCGAATGTGGTTTGCGAAAATACAAGGTTAGCATTTACTAATATGGTAAAAGCTATAAGAATCTGTTTCATCTGTATAAGCAATTACCTTATTTGCTCGTATCGTCAATTGCAATACTTTTTACAGTAATATCATTAATTGACACATTAGGTTTGTTTATTACTACAAAAGCTCCTACTGCAGATATACAAGAAGACAACTTATTTGAATAATAAAGCTCTACAACATATTTCTTACCTTGTTTCTCAACTTTGCAGTCTTTCAATTCAACGAGATAAGAATGAAAATGTTGCGCGAACACCAATGTCTGTTTACTCCAATCCACACTTGGAACTGCATCCAAAGGATTTTTCGTATTATCTGATGATGGATACTGATAATCATCACAGAATACCTTCCATTCAGCTTCCGAATGGTAGCAAGCTACTGTATCGGTATTCCATTTTGACTCTGGATTTTTCAAATCCATACCATTTTCACCAACTTTCACTATACTGCTGATTTCCTCTCCAACAGTCAAGTTGTACTGATCATCGGAATCAGAAGAACATGATGACATTAAGCCAACACACGCTAAAAGGGATGCAAAAAAATACTTTTTCATAATTTCGGGTTTTTGTTTAAGGATTTCTTTTTGCAAAGATAAGTATTATTTTAGTATGACGCATGTATTTAACAAAAAAATGCGCCACGATGGGCTTGGCATTTGGCTTAAAGCCAAATTTATTGCCCAATCCATCATGACGCACTATAATGCTTTTAATAACCAGGGTTCTGCTGGTCAGCCAGTTCCGCATCTGAGCCCAACAAGCCCTTGTCGAGAGGCCAAAGGAGCAAGTGCTCATCCTGAGTTGTTCCGTTCAGCACAGGAACATTTGTCTCAACAATGTTGCCATTGATGTCAACCATCCATGGGTTGTTAGCTGTGTCAAGACCGAAGCCAAGACATCCCTCAGGCTGGAATACGAAGTGATCCTTCTGTGTGCCACCCTTAACGGTTGTCAGACGGCGGAGGTTCCACCAGCGCTGACCCTCAGCTACGAACTCCTTGTCCCACTCACGCATAAGAGCGGTCTCGTTGGCCTTGAAGTCGCCTGCCTTGTAGCCATAAACGTTCTCATCCCAGTTGTCACCGTAAGCACGCTCACGCACCTTGTTGATGTACTTGACTACAACTGCGTTGTCGCCTGCATAGTTGGCACATTCAGCGGCATAGAGATAAGCCATAGCCAGACGATAGATAGGCATATCAACAACCATCTGATAGGTAGTGCTACCACTTGGTATTGACGGACGGAACTTGCAAACGAATGCACCAGCCAACTTATGCACGCCGTCCTTCGGGTCGAAGTTGTCAAGATAGTTAATGCCTTTGTCGCGCTCCTCCTGAGTGAGGTTCCACTGCGGATAGAACATATTCACACGTGAATCGTTCTCGTCAAACTGATAGTAAAGAGAGTTCTTGTAAGTGTAACGGCAAGGACCGAAGCTACACTTATCCCAAATCTCAACATTAGCAGCCTTACCAGTCTCCTTGTCGTACCACTGACCGAAGCGGTTGGCTACACCCTTAACGTGTCCCCAGCCTTCCTGGTCCATATTGCTCCAATAGTTG
>CAKQEI010000100.1 GCA_934230115.1 uncultured Prevotella sp.
TTCACCAATCCTCTGAACCTCGACAACCCTATCCTCGTACAGGTGCTCGGTATCTGCTCGGCTCTCGCCGTGACATCCCAGCTCAAGCCTGCCATCGTGATGGGTCTTGCCGTGACGGTGATTACAGCATTTGCCAACGTGATTATCTCAATCATCCGCAACACCATACCTAACCGCATCCGTATCATCGTGCAGCTTGTGGTTGTTGCCGCTCTCGTTACCATCGTGAGCCAGATTCTCAAAGCTTTCGTCTACGACGTGAGCGTGGAGCTGTCTGTCTACGTGGGTCTTATCATCACCAACTGTATCCTCATGGGTCGTCTTGAGGCCTTCGCCATGCAGAACAAGCCTTGGCCGTCGTTCCTCGACGGTGTGGGCAACGGTCTTGGCTATGCCTACATCCTTGTGGTGGTTGGCGGCGTGCGCGAGCTTCTTGGCCGTGGCTCATTGCTCGGCTTCCAGCTCATTCCTCAGGGAGTTTACGACGCAGGCTACATCAACAATGGTATGATGACAATGCCCGCCATGGCGCTCATCCTCTTGGGATGCGTAATATGGATTCATAGAGCTTACTTTTACAAAGAAAAATAATCAGAAGTAAACAATGGAACATTTAATAAGCCTTTTCTTCCGGTCCATTTTTGTGGACAACATGATATTCGCCTTCTTCCTCGGCATGTGTTCGTTCCTTGCCGTATCGAAGAATGTGAAGACTTCATTGGGACTGGGTCTTGCCGTGACATTCGTATTGCTCGTCACCGTGCCTGTCGACTATCTGTTGCAGACCAAGGTGTTGGGTCCCGACTGTCTGGTTGAGGGCGTAGACCTTTCATATCTGAGCTTCATCCTCTTTATTGCCGTTATCGCAGGTATCGTGCAGTTGGTAGAGATGGTAGTAGAGAAGTTCTCTCCGTCGCTCTATGCGGCTCTGGGTATCTTCCTTCCGCTTATCGCCGTTAACTGTGCCATCATGGGTGCTTCGCTCTTCATGCAGCAGCGCATCAATCTTGACCCGTCCAACTCGCAGTACATAGGTAGTGTTGTTGACGCTATTGTGTATGCCCTTGGTAGCGGTATCGGCTGGACCTTGGCTATCGTAGCTATGGGTGCCATCCGCGAGAAGATGCAGTATAGCGACGTGCCAAAGCCTCTCCAGGGTCTCGGCATCACATTCATCACAGTAGGACTCATGGCTATGGCTATGATGTGCTTCTCTGGTCTTAAAATATAATAAGGAGGACTCAACGTTATGAATACATCATTTATATTTGCAAGTATCGGAGTTTTCCTTGTTGTGATACTCCTCTTGGTTGTCATCCTGCTCGTAGCTAAGAAGTTCCTCAGCCCGAGCGGTAATGTCAACATCGAAATCAATGGCGACAAGACCATCAACGTGCCCCAGGGCTCGTCGTTGATGACTACACTCAACGAGAACGGCATCTTCTTGCCTTCAGCCTGTGGCGGTAAGGCAAGCTGCGGCCAGTGTAAGGTTCAGGTGCTTGAGGGTGGCGGCGAGATTCTCGACTCCGAGAAGCCTCACTTCACACGCAAGCAAATCAAGGACAACTGGCGTTTGGGTTGCCAGTGCAAGGTGAAGTCGGACATGAAGATCAAGGTGCCCGATTCGGTTATGGGTGTTAAGGAATGGGAGTGCGAGGTTATCTCCAACAAGAACGTTTCTTCGTTCATCAAGGAGTTCAAGGTGGCATTGCCTCCGGGCGAGCACATGGACTTCGTTCCTGGCTCTTACGCTCAGATCAAGATTCCTGCATACGACTGCATCGACTACGACAAGGACTTCGACAAGGACCTCATTGGCAAGGAATACATCGGCGCATGGGAGAAGTTCAATATCTTCTCGCTCAAGGCCCACAACCCCAACCCTACTGTGCGTGCTTACTCAATGGCCAACTATCCCGACGAGGGCGACATCATCACCCTCACCGTGCGTATCGCCACAACTCCGTTCCTGCCACGTCCGCAGGTAGGCTTCCAGAACGTGCCTACGGGCATCGCCTCTTCTTACATCTTCTCGTTGAAGCCGGGCGACAAGGTTATGATGTCAGGTCCTTATGGCGACTTCCATCCTAACTTCACTTCGGGCAAGGAGATGATATGGATTGGTGGTGGTGCTGGTATGGCTCCGCTCCGTGCTCAGATTATGCACATGACAAAGACTCTGCACACCCGCGACCGCGAGCTCCACTTCTTCTACGGCGCTCGTGCTCTTGGCGAGGCTTTCTTCCTTGAGGACTTCTGGGAATTGGAGAAGGAATATCCTAACTTCCACTTCCACCTCTCGCTCGACCGCAAGGACCCAGTTGCCGACGCTCAGGGCGTGAAGTACTACGAGGGATTTGCCGTTAACTGTATCCGCGACACCTACTTGAAGGATCACGAGGCTCCTGAGGATTGCGAGTACTACCTCTGCGGTCCTCCTATGCTCATCAAGACAGTTACCGACTATCTTGATTCGCTCGGCGTAGACCCGGAAAGCATTATGTACGACAATTTCGGTTAATAAAAACAAACCGAAACAAACTTATAGTAAACATTAACAAAGTCGCTGATTTTCAGCGGCTTTGTTGCGTTTTATTTATTATGGAAACACGCATTACCGAACAGCCATCCCACTACGATCATTTGGAGCGGATGAGCGTAGAGCAAATCACCGAGGGCATCAATAGCGAGAGCCTGTCGGTGGCTGTAGCCGTGGGCAAAGCCCTGCCGCAGCTCAACACCTTGATTTCCGCCATTGAGCAGCGATTGAAGAATGGTGGACGACTATTCTACGTGGGTTGTGGAACAGGCGGACGACTCGCCACACTCGACACCATCGAGGTGCAGAACACTTATGGCATCGATGGATCGCAGATACAGGCCATCTTTCCTGGTGGAATCTCATGCCTTACGCAGACCCGTGAGTCGCGCGAGGACGATGTGGAGGACAGCTGGCAGCAGTTGCTCGGCAGGAATGTTTCAGCCAAGGATATTGTCGTGGGTTTTTCTGCCAGCGGCACTACGCCCTTTGTGCTTGCCGCCCTTAGGCATTGCCGTGAGGCGGGCATCGCCACAGGCTGCATAGTGAACAATCCAAATTCGCCCATTGCCCGTGAGTCGGATTATCCAGTTGAGGTAATCACAGGTCCTGAGTTTGTTACTGGTTCCACCCGCATGAAGGCAGGAACGTCCCAAAAGATGTGTCTCGACATGATAAGCACAACAGTACAGATAAGGCTCGGCAGGGTGGAGGGCAACAAGATGGTCAACGCCAAGCTCATCAACCATAAACTCATCGACCGAGCCGTGCGAATATTCATGGAGCGCAATCCCGAATACGACGACTACTCGCAGGTGAAAGAGATGATAATGAGGGCTGGCAGCGTGAAAAAAGCGGAGGAAAACTTGTAGAGATACATCGAAGTCCCCCCAACCTCTCCCTCTCTGTGGAAAGGTTGGGGCTTCTTATTTATTGTGACCATGAATACTTCAGCCCCATTCACTTCAGCCCCTCATACTCCTTCGTGGCGTCGAAGCACGGGCATTCCTTGGCGGCGAAGTCGCGGTGGCCGTGGATGGTGGCGTTGGGGAACATCTGGCGCAGGGTGTAGAGCAGCAGCAGCAGACTGCGGCGTTGTTCCGACGTGCGCGTGTCCTTGGGGAATCGTCCGTCGGCAGTGAGGCCTCCGATGTAGCAGATGCCGATGCTGGCGGTGTTGTGGCCGCGGCAATGAGCTCCTACCTGGGAGATAGGGCGGCCTATCTCAATGCGTCCGTCGAGCAGCACGACGTAGTGGTAGCCTACGGCTCGGAAACCTTGCTGACGGTGCCAACGGTCGATGTCGGCGGCGGTGAACGGTTTGCCCTCGCGAGTGGCGGAGCAATGGATTATGATTTCGTTAATTTTGCGCATTTTCTTCTGTTTTATTAGTTATTGTCAACTCTTTGAAAAATAGAATCTCCCACAGATTTCACAAATAACACGGAGTTATTTGACGAGTATCTTGCCAAGGATGATTCCACGGATTTTCGTCAGGCTTCGCCGACGTTATTTCACGGAATGAGGAATGACATTCCACACTTAACATTCAAATCCGTGCTATCCGCTGGCGAAGCCCAAGCGTTCATCTGTGATGATCTTAACACGACCAGAATGTCGCGCTAATAACTCTGTGTTATTTGTGAAATCCGTGGGAGGTCTCGTTTTTGCTTGTCACATGGATTCTTCGTTCTTCACTCTTCGTTCTTCTTTCAGACTCTCGTCCAAATACGTTTTCATCTCCGCATATTTCGTCCTTATATATATAGTAACTCCGAAGATGCTGCCTGCATAGATGAGGCACTCGGCGAAGATGCCGAGCACACTCTCGTGGATTTGGCCCAATGGCGGCACGATGAAGCCAGCCACAGCGAGTGCCAAGCCGCCGATGAGCATGAACACGGCGGTTGCGACTTGAATGTTGAGTGTTGAATTTTTCATTTTTGAATTTTGAATTATGAATTATGAGTTTTGAATTATGAGTTTTGAGTTTTGAATTTTGAATTGTCGGCAAAGCCGATTTTGAGTTTTGAGTTTTGAATTTTGAATTTTGAATTGTCGGCAAAGCCGATTTTGAATTTTTGAATTTTGAGTTTTGATTTGTTTACTTTGATTTTGATTTAGGAATTCTCAATTCTAAATTGAACAATTCCTAATGCGCGTAGCGCACAATTCAAAACTCAAAATTCAAAATTCTCAATTCAACTTCCTTCCCCCTCGCCATAGTCATCTTGATTCTCTTGATCAGCTTCTCAAAAGTCTCAGCCGACTTGAAGAGCACCCCGAGCATGTATCTTTCGCCCACGACGATGCTTCCGTCCTTAAGGTTGAAGGGCCCGTTGCCGGGGCGTATCGAGGCCCCGTCGGGCATGGTGGGCAAGTCGCGCTCATAGTGCTCGTTGCGCTCCAGTTCGATGGGGTAGGAGCCAGGCGGCAGAAAGTTGTGCGGATGCTCCAATGTGGCGCATATCTCGCGCTTGTTGATAAACAGGGTGCCCTCAACACCGTACTTCGAATAGTTGTGTCGTATGATTTCTATAGTCATAATATTTGTTTTTTGTTATTATTTAGCAGCAAAGCATGTTGCCCAGCTGCTTTAAATTCTTTTTTACTTTTTAATCTTAATGACATTCGTGACATTCTTGACCTCCATGACAGAGTGTCTTGCCATTCCTACTGCACCTTTCGATACTTCATCCACTCAATGTCGACAATAAGTCCCTGCTTGCGCCAATTCTTCAGCATCTGCGACACCGAGTTACGCGAGATGTTGGCACCCTTCACAGCCATTGTGTTCTGCAAGGCCTGCTCGTAGCTGAACGTCGCGCCAAGACGCCCGTAGATGGAGTCGTTCTTGCTGATGCGTCGGCGGTTGGCCTCTTCCCTGCCCACATACTCCCTCGACGAGAACGCCGCCTCGATGCGCTCGCGGAAGAAGTAGAGCGCGTTGTCGAGCTGATAGTCGGCAAGCACGTCGAAGGCATTGAGGAAGGCTGGCTGCTGCATCCTCACAATCATCTCCTTCCACAGCGAGGGTTGCTCCTTGAGGTGCTTCTCTGCCCCGGCAAGGCCGTGCTTGTCGATGAGCTGGCCAGCCACACGGCAGAGCATCAGGCAGGTCATCATGCGCATGGTGGTGGGGCAGATGCGGAATCGCTGGCGCGCCTTCACCTTGTCGTCGTTCTTCATAGTCTCCAGGCGCACCTGCTCAAGCCACAGCCTGCCCCTCTGCTCAAGCTTCGGCAGCGTCACTTCGCCCTGCATCAGGGGTAGCAGATGGGCTATCTGTCGGATGCGGTCGCGCTGCTTCTCGGTGAGCACGTGCAGGTTGTCGGTGAGCGGCGTGAACGTGTTGTCGGGCGTGCGCGCCAAGGCTATGCGGCTCTGGAAACCGTCGGTGTAGTTGCTCACCACACGGTAGAGGGCGTCGGGCGTGCCACACATCACCACGTTCCACAGCAGGCGGTCGATGTGCACGTTCACCGCCTCGGC
>CAKQEI010000101.1 GCA_934230115.1 uncultured Prevotella sp.
GGTGTAGCGCAGTCCGGTAGCGCGCCTGGTTTGGGACCAGGTGGTCGCAGGTTCGAATCCTGTCGCCCCGACACAAAAAGAGGCTCTTCTTATGAAGAGCCTCTTTTGTGTTTGTACGCTTGGCAAGTTCTTTGATTGTCACAATTATTGTAATACTTATTAAATATAATAGGTGACTTCGATTTTGGCTTACTGACGTATTATCTTTTTATCATCTTCTTGGTATAGTCGCCTTGTTTTATTATATAGATACCTTTTTCTGTAGGAGCGTCAACCTTCATGCCTTGCATGTTGTAGTATTCTGTTTTGGCGTTGTTGGCGGTAGTTACAGCGTTGATGCCAGTGTTGATGCCCATGAAGTCGCTGTAGGTGTATTTCTTCTTTTCAGTCACCATGTTGTCCTCATCATATTCGGTGATGATCTTTTCGGTCAATTCACCATGCTCACCTTCATATTTGTATTCGGTGTCTGTGGCCTCGTCCAAAGACCATGTCTTTTCGCCTTCCTCCATTTCATAGGAAGCAGAGTGGGTAACATTGCCTTTCTCGTCTTTAGTTATCTCGTCGTATTCTCCACTGAGGAGGTTTTTGTCGGCCACAGTAGCTCCAATTCCCAAAGCGTTTAAATAGATATAGCTGCCCAATTTATAGCTGCCGTTATTGTCGAGCATTTCTTTCTTGTAGACCATGGCTAACTTGGTGGCAAGCACCGAGGTTGAGGCTGTAAGGGTGAATCCGCCGTCATCGGTAGTTTCGTTTGTCACGTCAAAATTCATGTTAGTATCATAATCCTCCACATACATACTGGCTTTGGCCGATTTTATGACGTTGTTGCCAGATGCGAATTCCTCAAAGTCGTTGGCAATGAATTTGCCGTCATACTTTTCCCACACAATGTCTGTAATCTTTATTGTGCTTGTAGGATTATCGCTGATGTTATCGTCGTCGTCATAGTAGCTGTCTTCTGTGAAGGCAGTCGGACCTTTTGAACCTTCTGTATATTCAAACTCCATCTTTTCGTATATCTTCCAGTCGCCATTTTTGTCGAGAGTCCAATGTGTCATGCTTGTCATATCGCCTTTGGCGTTGCGTGTGATGTCGAAGCGATAGTGCATATCCGTGGTCCATTGGTTAGTGTATGCGTTGTAGGTCAGGGTCTCTACCTCGACAGGCATAATTGTGCTCTCGTCGTATTTTACAATGGTTTTCTCTACTGGGTTGTATATAGTACCGTCGGTTGAGCATGACGTGAGAGTGTTTGTACAGTTACCCTTGTCATCGTAAGTTAACTCAGTCTTGGTCCATGGGTATCGGTCGTCATCTGTTTCATGCTTTACTATCGCTACGACATTGCCTTTCTTGTCGTATGTGTATTTGGTTTCAGCTTCCACAGACCATGCGTAGTTGTCGTATTCGTATTCTGTCTCTGTGCCAGGAAGCCAAATCATCTTCTCGGCTGCTTGCATAGCCTTCATGGCAGGTTTCTTCATGCCGAGCTTTGCAAACATGTTCTTTGCGATAGCTTGGATGTCGTTGTTGTTTGTCTGTGCGTAGGTTGGAGTGGCGAGTGAAAGAGCCAATGCCGCTGCTGTAATGGTAATTCTTCTCATAAGTGGGAGTTTTTTATAAGTTAATGTATTAGGGTTTTATAAAATTATGGAGCACCCTATTGGGCACCCCATAATTGATGTGTTAGTGTTTTTTCTATTTCACGTTCTTCAAGATATCGAGCAGATGATCCCATACCATCTGTACGGTCGGGATGTGCAGGCGCTCGTCTGGAGTGTGTACGTCGCGCAGAGTAGGACCGAATGAAACCATATCGAGGTTAGGGTAACGCTCTGAGAACAGACCGCATTCAAGACCAGCATGTATGCCCTTAACGATAGGGTCCTTGCCAAAGAGCTTCTTGTATGACTCCACAGCAACCTTTGTGAGCTTGCTGTTAGGATTCATCTTCCATGCGGGATAGCCATCGCTCATTGCAACCTCAGCACCAGCGAGCTCGAAGGCAGCCTTCACGGTGTTGGTCTCGTTCTCAAGGTTGCTCATCACGTTAGAGCGCTGTGAGGTTACGATGTTAATCTCGTTCTCGCTTGTGATAACGCTTGCCACGTTGTTTGATGTCTCAACCATGTAGGCCAATGCCTCGTCCTGGCACATGGCGAATACGCCATTGTCTACTGCCTGGATTGCGAGAATGAAGCGGCGGCTTGCATCCTTGGCAATGACAGCAGCAGCGTCGGTGCTTTCGAGGTTGAACTCCATAGCGTTGTCTGTAACGTGATACTCCTCCTCAACATTGGCTGTGAAGACGTTCCAGTCTACACGTACTGTCTCTTTCTCGTTGGCAGGAACGGCAAATACGATTACACCGTCGCGAGGAATGGCGTTGTGAAGCTTGCCTGAGTTGAATGAGGCAAGGCGCAAGTCCATCTTCTCCTGCTCCTTGTAGAGGAAACGGTTGAGAATCTTTATGGCATTGGCGCGCTTCTTGTTGATGTCGTCGCCAGAGTGTCCACCCTTCAAGCCCTTGATTGAGGCCTTGAGGAAGAAGTAGCCCTCGGGAGCCTGCTCACGTGTGAATGTGAATTTGGCAGAGGTTGTCTTACCACCGGCGCATGAGATGAAAATCTGTCCTTCGTCCTCAGAGTCGAGGTTGATGAGCATATTGCCCTTCATGAATCCTTCCTTCATGCCCATGGCACCAGTGAGGCTTGTCTCCTCGTCGCGTGTGAAGACGCACTCCAATGGTCCGTGCTCGATGTCGTCGCTGTCGAGGATAGCCAACTCAATAGCGCAACCGATGCCGTCGTCGGCACCAAGTGTTGTGCCTTTGGCTGTAAGCCATTCGCCGTCAACGTAGGTCTGAATTGCGTCCTTGTGGAAGTCGAACTCTATGTCCACGAGCTTGTCGCACACCATGTCCATGTGGCTCTGAAGGCTTACCATAGGTGCAGCCTCATGGCCCTTTGTGGCTGGCTTGCGGATTATAACGTTGCCAGTCTCGTCAACCTCGTATTCAAGGCCGCGCTTCTCGGCAAAACTCTTCAAATACTCAATCATGTGCTCCTCGTGCTTTGACGGACGAGGAATCTTGTTGATTTCGGCAAACTGCTCAAATACGCGAGCAGGTTTCAATTCACAATTACTCATTTTTTCTTAATTTCTTTATGTTGAAACAATATTAATCTGAATTTTCAATAATTTATTTTGATATGCGCGTGATTTACTGTACCTTTGCACATATAACACGATACAAAGATACGAAAAATGATTAAACTTCTGCTTTTAAGCCTGTTAATTATTGCTATAGCGTTTGCATTGCTTTCGATAAAGCTGTTGCTGAAGCGTGGTGGCAAGTTCTCTTCACAGCATGTGCACGACAATCCAGGTCTGCGCAAGCTCGGTATTCATTGCGTAATGGACCAAGACCGAGAGGCGAGAGAACGCAACGGAGCGTATTGACAATTATTAATTCTTAGTTGTTAATTATTAATTGGATGGGGCTTGAGGTTGCTTGGAAATGCTCATGATGATAGCTCCGAACTCTTGGAAAAATAATTAGAATATAAAAATATGAACAAGAAAAACTTTTTCGGTACACTTGCCGTTGCTGCAATGGCTGCAATGGCAATGACTTCTTGCGACAAGTCGAAGTCGCAGGCTGACGACAAACCAGTTGCCGCACAGGCAGCTCCTACAGAGACAAAGATTGCTTTTGTTGAGGTAGACAGCATCATGTCGCAGTATAAGTTCTGCAAGGACTATTCGCTTATCCTTCAGAAGAAGGGACAGAACATACAGAGCACTCTCGCTCAGAAGCAGCAGGCTCTTCAGGCTGCAGCTGCCAATTTCCAGCAGAAGTTGCAGCAGAATGCCTACACACGTGAGCAGGCACAGTCGATAGAGGCTTCGCTTCAGAAGCAGAACAACGACTTGCAGGCTCTCAACCAGCGTTTGAGTGGTGAGTTCCAGTCGGAGACAGAAAAGTATAACAATGCTCTGCGTGACTCTATACAGCATTTCCTTGCTGTTTATAACAAAGACAAGAAGTTCAGCCTCATTCTCTCGAAGGCTGGCGACAATATCCTCTATGCCGACAAGGCTCACGACATCACCAACGAGGTGATCGCTGGCTTGAACAAGGCTTACAAGCAGGCTCCTGCTGAGAAGACTGAGAAGAAGAAGTAGGATATTGATAACAGACTATAACGGTGTCAAATTGCGTGAGTCGCAGTTTGACGCTCTAACTTATAGGAGGCTATGGCATACTTATCATGGCCTCCTATAAGTTTTTTTTGAATCCATTGTCAGTTGATTTCAAAATGCTGATAATCCTTAAGCGAGCGGTAGTTGCCGCCCCAACGGAAACCGTGTTTTGTGAACAGTTTGTATGCAAGGTCGTTGTGGTCGATCTTGTATTTGAATTTCTTTGTTCTGTCGGTATAAGCTTTGCCTGTTTCTGGGCTTATTTTGTATGTGCCATTGCTGCGACGCTTCACATACGGATTGTATAGTGGGTTGATGTCGACGGCTTTGCCCAGACTGTGGTTTGAGAGTTTCTTTGAGCCAGCAACAACGCGGAAATTAAAGCATGTGGTGTTGTTGTGTTCCATCGACTTAATGTCGTCAGCGTCGAAATCGTCAATCAGTTGCATTCGCTCGATAGGGTAGTGGTTGTTGAATAGCTCGCGGAAGATGTCTATTAGGGCGTTGGCGATATCCTTGTGGCAAATCATTTCGCCAAGTTTTATCTTTCCGTCCTCAGTATAATGAAGTAGATGCAGATAGCGCAGGTCGGAGCGGCTGACAGTGCAGTTGTTCTTGTACGACTTGTTCTTGATACGCAGGAAGAGTTTGTCGTCAATGTTGTGTTGCGAGAAACATTTTGAAACACCGTATTCTTTGATGGTGTTGAGGCTCACTGTGCTTCCTGCTTGCCATTCGCGAAGTTGTGCGTATTTGTCGGTTGCGGTGCTTTTGTTGTTGCTTGTATCAGTGTTTCTGGCGATAATGTTTTCGTTTGCGGTGTTTGTTTGGGTGCAATTGGTGGTGGGTAGTGTTGCTGTCGCCAAAGTCATGACAAGTAAGAGATTGTTCATAGTTCTGATTTGTTCGTAGTATATATATAATGTGTAAAAACAAAAAAAACCACCGACCGGATGGTCAGTGGTTAATCTCTCATTTTTTCTGTTCGAACTAACGAGAATTACTCAGCAGCTGTAGTATCAGGAGCAACTGTTGTTGTGTCGGCTGTAGTGTCAACCTGAGCAACAGTGTCAGTGTCAGCGTTTGCTGCAGGAGCAGCTGTTTTGTTACCACATGATGCGAATGAGATAGCTGCGATAGCTACGAACATTAAAACTAATTTCTTCAT
>CAKQEI010000102.1 GCA_934230115.1 uncultured Prevotella sp.
ACCAAATACAGCGGCATATTCAGCAGGTCGTTGTCCTTGCGCATGTTTAGTGTCGACAGGCGGACGGCCAGTCGTGGCGAATAGGTCTTGCGGTAGAGGGCAAGGCTCTTGGCGGTGATGTTGCGGTTGGCTTTCACCTCAATGGGGATTATCTCGCCTTCGTGTTGCAGAATGAACTCCACTTCGGCAGTGTTGCCCGATGTCCAGTAGTATTGCCCGTTGCCAAACTGCCTCACAAGCGACTGCAGCACATAGTTCTCGGCAAGCACTCCCTTGAACTCGGTGAACATCGTGCTGCCTTGGATGGCTGTGCGAGGGTCGAGTCCGAACTTGCGGCACAGTAGTCCAACGTCGTTGAGATACAGTTTGAAAGCATTGCTTTTCTTGTAGGCTGAGAGTGGCAGACGCGGGGTCTCTACAGCCGATACACGGTGTACCAGCCCTGCGAGGCACAGCCATTCTATTGCCCCCTCATATTCACGCGCCCTTGCTCCTTGTTTTATGTCGGCATAACGGAATTTCTTGTCTTCGCGTGCCAGTTGGTCCTGAAGATTGGCCCATACCTGAAATACTCGTGGAATGTCCTTGTTGCTGATGTGCTTTGCGAAATCAAGCGAGTAGGATTGCAGTATGCCATCTTGTATGGTTGCCACGTCGCTCCATTGTCGGCTATCAAGATAGGCACTTACGGCTTCGGGCATACCGCCGAGTGGCAGATATTCTATGTAGGCATCAGTAAGTTGCTCATGCAGCACTTCTGGTACGGTCATCACTTCGTCAATCATTTCGTATGAGGCATAGAGTTTGGCATTGGTTGCACGTAGATACTCAGCGAATGATACTGGCTGTAGTCGCATGAAGTCAACATTGCCCACTGGAAACGATGCTCCCGAACGGTTAAGGGCAACGCCCAGTAATGATCCGGCGCACACGATACAATATTCGCGAGCGTCCTCGCAAAAATATTTCAGGCTGTTTAGAGCGTCGTTACATTCTTGTATCTCGTCAAAAATTATTAGTGTGGAGTCTGGGTTGATGGCTTGCCCCATGGTCATCTCAAGTATTTTCAGAAGTTTTCGCGGTTCCTTTGTCCTTGCGAAATCCTCCTTTATGGTAGGCATAGTGTCGAAGTTAATGTATACGGTGCTTTCAAAACACTCTTTACCAAACTTTTTCAACGCCCACGATTTGCCTACTTGGCGTGCTCCTTGAAGCACCAGTGGCTTTCTTCGCGTGCTTGTCTTCCACTCTTTCAGATGGTCTATTATGTCTCTCTTTATTTCCATATCTATGAATTTGTGGCAAAGTTACACATTTTTCCTATGAAAAAATGGCAGGATTGCACATTTTTAATACTTATTAATGTGATTGGTTATCCTTGACCATCGCCGTGGACATCATCACCGACATGCGTGGAATATGTTATCGTGTAATGGCGTGGAATTTGTTTCGTGTAGTTTATTTAAATTTTTATTTGATTTTTTTGTACCTTTGTCGCCACATTCACAACATTCATAAACGCAATGAAAAATTCTACAGAAAATCTCTATCAGCTTGACGGTAGAGTGCCATTGGGAAAAGCTCTTCCCTTCGGTCTACAGCACGTGCTGGCAATGTTCGTCAGCAACATCACTCCAATCATGATTCTTGCCGCAGCCGTTGGGCTGGATAGTGCAGTAAGTGCCGCTCTCATACAGAACTGTATGGTGATAGCTGGTATAGGCACGCTTGTGCAGCTATTCCCAGTGTGGCGTGTGGGCTCACGTCTGCCTATCGTTATGGGCATCTCGTTCACGTTCCTCTCACTTGCCATCAGCATAGCAGGAGCTTACGGCATGGGTACGCTCATTGGTGCGGTAATCGTAGGCGGTCTTATCGAGGGATTGCTCGGATTGTTCGTAAAATACTGGATTAAGCTTATACCACATGTTGTGTCGGCTACTGTTGTAACAGCTATTGGTTTTTCTCTTCTGCCAATTGGAGCAAATTCTTTTGCCGGCGGACAAGGAGCAGCCGATTTCGGCAGTATGAACAATTGGATTGTAGGATCAGTCACACTCCTTGCCTGTCTTCTTTGTCAGGTGTTCGCTAAGGGATTCCTCCGTTCGCTGTCGGTACTTGTGGGTCTTATTGTAGGCTATGTGTTGGCTTGCTTTATGGGAATGGTCAACTTCGGCAGTCTTTCTGGACAGTCAATCATTGCCTTTCCGCGTCTTCTCCCCTTCACTCCTGAGTTTAATATAGGAGCAATACTCTCTGTAGTGGCTGTTTATCTTGTGTCTGCCACAGAGACAATTGGCGATACGTCAGCCCTCTGCAATGGTGCTCTCCATCGCGATCCAGAGACAAAGGAGATGGGTTCAGCCATTTGCTGCGATGGTTTTGTCAGCACAGTATCGGGCTTGTTCGGTTGTACTCCTATCACATCGTTCAGTCAGAATGTAGGTTTGGCAGCAATATCAGGCGTTGTCAACCGCTTCACAATCGGTGTGGGAGCTGTGGTTATGATTATTGGTGGCGTTTTCCCCGTGATTGGTGCAGCGCTTACAACAATACCTCAGGCTGTGCTTGGCGGTTGCACAATCATGATGTTCGGCAGCATTCTTTTTGCTGGCTTCGGCATGATGGCACGTGCAGGCTTCTCACAGCGCAATATGGTAATTGTAAGTCTTTCGCTCAGCGTGGGTCTTGGTTTCACTCAAGCCACAGGCATGTTTGCCATATTCCCAGAAATCGTGCGTACTGTATTCGCCGAGAACTGTGTGGCTGTGGTGTTCCTCCTTGCCGTGATACTCAATCTCGTATTGCCTAAGAAAGTGATGGGCGAATAAGTAATTAATGTTCAGAAGTAAAAGTAAATAATTCTGAGATATAAAAAAGGCGTCTCCTCAACTATACAATCATGTGGGTTGTATTGTTGGCGAGACGCCTCTTTTTTTATTTCATAATCTATACGCTTTCAACGTACCACAATTTTCTTTCCTCCATTTATATAAATACCCTTAGGCAGATTCTTAGCATTGTCGGCAATGCGTGTGCCGTCAAGACTGTATACAGGACCTTCTTTTGCGTCATTAACGGATATAGATGAAATGCCGGTAGAACCGTCTCCAACTGTGAATGCAAGAAGATCGCCATCTTCTGAAATGTCCGTCATGTTGAATATTTTCTTGTTGGCCCATGATAGGAAAGAACCATGATTAATGTTTCCCGTTCCAGGAAAGGCGTCGCCATCCTCTGTGTCGCGTGTAGCCATCCCGTCGGCTTTCATAATATCAATGCACTTGTGTCCTGCGGGATTGCTGAGGGCATTGTTCACGGCATTCTTCATCCACGCATCCTTATTCTCGTCGATGTGCCACACAATCATACCATGTCCCGGCAGATACTCGTCCCATCCTTTCTGTTGTCGGTTTTCAAGAAGAAAGTATTCAGAGTCTTTCTGCGGTACTGGTACAAGAAAAGCTTTGTTCTCATCGGCAAGAGGGTTGAGTGTTTCCTTCTTCGTCTCCGAGGGGTCGAGCACAGTAGGTTCAATCCATCCTAAGGCATATCGCTCGTAGGAAGAGTAGAGTGGTGGAGTGTTCTGCTCGTTGTTGTAGCTTCCGTTGCACATAGTGTCCCATTTGCCTACGGTATAGCCAGATGTAAACTGAGCCTCGGTGTCGTAAAGGTCGGGAATGCCCAATACATGTCCGAACTCATGCACAAAGGTGCCAACTCCCAATGGTGTGCCTTTCTTTCCGTTAAGCTCCGAACTGCAAGCATAGCGGTCGATGACGACACCGTCTTTCTCGATATTGTAGCCCGACAGACTCACCCATGCGTTATGAGGCCATATAAGTCCTGATGTTCCGGTGTCGGCTTGTCCCTTGCCAGCATAGAATATGTACATGTTGTCCACCTCGCCGTCGCCATCAGTATCGTATTGAGAGAAATCCACTTCCTTATCGATTTTCTTTACCACTTCATAAACCATAAGTGCTACATTTGCCTGGCCTGATGTTCCGGCATAGAATGATTCCTGCTGGCTCACAGTCACCGGACCATACACATCAAACTCAGGTGTGTAAAGTCCGTTGGAGCTTGCCTTATAGAAGTCGAAGGCACTACCCGACGCACCATATTCATTACTATAGTTGGGTTTGTTGAGCAAGTCGGTATAGAAAGATTTTGCATCGCCCACATATTCCGAGAATTTTGTGTCGAGAAACTCAACCAGCACAACGAGAGCCTTAGGGCTTCCTGTTGTGGGCACATTTGAGATGCGCAGACGGGTGTCGCCTAAGCTGCGCTTCTCCACAGCCTTGGCTTTTTGTTTTGCCCGCATTGTCTCAGCTTGCTCATGTTGCACCTTATTATATATTATAAGGCTATTCTTGTCGAAATTTTTAAGATAATTGTTAGCTGTTTCTGTACGACAGTCTATATCAGTAGCCATAATGCCAGAGGCAACCAGCTTACCGTCGCATACCGAAGCATACTCATATTGTTTTCCTTGGCTGTCTAAAGTCAGCGGATAGCCATCTTCGGTGTAAGCAGTATGTGAGTATTCGTCTCCGCGAAGCTCTATAGTCAGGTATGTTCCGTTAGGTTGCTGTATGCGTATTTTTCCAGGACGTGCAGGCACAGCCATTGCTACATCCATGCCAAGCATCAAGGCTATAGAGAGTGATAATAATTTCTTTTTCATATTCTATACGGTTTATACTTTTTGTTTGCAAAGATAATTCAAATATATTAAATGGACAAATAAATATGTGTAAGTGTGTAAAAACGATAGTGAAATATGGAAAAATATGACTAAATGATGAAATTTCTTGTGGTTTTATTGTTTGGATAAATAAATATGAGCTATAATAAATTTTTGAATAAAATTAACAGAGATTTAAATATTTATGCACATAACAGCGCATAAT
>CAKQEI010000103.1 GCA_934230115.1 uncultured Prevotella sp.
CCATCGTGGATAGCGACCGCGTATGCGTGACCAACTGCAACCGCCAGCTGATGGCAACAAGCCGCACCATCGGACAGGTGAAGGTGGACGCCCTGCGCGACCGCCTGCTCGAGATTAACCCCGACGCCAACATCACGGCTTACCAGAAGATATACGAGGCAAAGACTGCCGACGAGTTCCACATGGAGGAATATGACTACATCATCGACGCCATCGACTCGCTTAAGGACAAGGCCGACCTCATTCTGCGCGCCACCTCGCTTCCCAAGCACATCACATTCATCTCGTCGATGGGTGCCGCCCTCCGACGCGACCCGTTCATGATCCGCAAGGCTGAGTTCTGGAAAGTGAAGGGCGACCCGCTTGCACGAGCCTTGCGCAAGAAATTCAAGAGCATGAAGACTTCTCCAAGCCGTAAGTTCCAATGTGTCTACAGCGAGGAGAAGCCTATGGAGAATATGAGCGACCAGAAACTTGTGGAGCATGAATGGTGCTCAACAAAGGCACAAATCAACGGTTCGCTCTGCCACATCACGGCATCTTTCGGCATGGCCATAGCGGGCATCGTGATCAACGGCATTATCGACGCGGCAAGCTCGCCACAGCCTGAGCCAACTGCTCAAGCGCCTGAGTAAGGATGCTGCGCGGAGTGCCCACATTCAGGCGCATGAAGCCACGTGCGGCACTCTCCTTCTGATGCAGCTGGCCGTAGGGATTAGCCTCTGTATCGAATATCTCGCCATCGTTGAGCGCCAGTCGGGCCTTGTTGATGAACAAGTCTTGCAGCTCATCGTGGCCGAGACCCAAAGCCCGGCAGTCGAGCCATACAAGGAACGACGACTCGGGGCGCACCACCCTTATGCCGGGGATATGCTCCTTGAAGTATTGTTCCGTGAAGAGGATGTTCCCCTCCACGTAGTCCAGCATCTGTTTTCTCCACTCCTCGCCTTGCTTGAAGGCGGCAATAGTGGCAATAGGCGCAAACACGTTAGGCTCGTTGAACTCGTTGGCCTCCATCCATCCGTAGAAGCGGCGGCGCAGCTCGGGGTTGGGCACAATGGCGTAGGAGCTTACTATGCCAGCCATGTTGAACGTCTTTGTCGGCGCCTGGAACGTGATGCTTATCTCCTCAGCCTCCTTGCTTACCGTAGCAAACGGGATATGCTTGTGACCGAAGAGGGCAAGGTCGGCATGTATCTCGTCGCTTATAACAATCACACCATGCTTGTGGCAGATGTGCGCCACGCGCTCGAGAGTGGCTCTGTCCCATTGTATTCCGGCAGGATTGTGAGGGTTGCACAATATCATCATCTTGCAGTCCTGAATGAGCTTCTCCAGACCCTCGAAGTCCATCTTGTAGAACGAGCCCTCCCCGGATTCCACCAGTCGGTTTCTCACCACCTCACGGCCGTTCCCCACGGTAGTCATGCGGAACGGATGATACACGGGTGTCTGAATCAGAACCTTGTCGCCCGGCTGCGTCAAGGCATTAATGGCCATGCCTATGCCCTTCACCACTCCAGGCACATAGGTCAGCCATTCCCTCTGCACGTTCCATCCATGATGGTCGGCAATCCATTTGCCCACGGTAGGCCAGTATTCCTTTGGCTCCATGGTGTAGCCGAATATCGGATGCTCCATGCGCTTCTTGATGGCATCCACTACGAACGGGGGAGTCTCAAAATCCATGTCGGCCACCCACAACGGAATCAAGTCGTCGCGTCCGTAACGCTCCTTGAGCACCCCGTGCTTCAAGTCGCCCGACCCCGAACGGTCGATAATCTTGTCAAAATCGTATTTCATAAAACTATTTTTTTCAGAACTCTTATTTCAAAGCCTGCTCAATATCCTCCAACAGGTCCTCCACGTCTTCCAGTCCCATAGACAGACGTATGGTAGTGTCGAGCACATCCATGTTCTTCTTCTCCTCAGGCGTGAATCCCACGAAGATTGTGGAGTAAGGATGAATGGCGAGCGACTTGTTGTCGAAGAGATTGGTGGCTCGGCGTATGAGCTTCAGGCGGTTGATGAAGTCGAAACACTTCTGCTCCGACTCAAGGTCGATGGTGAGCATGGCTCCAATCTTCACTCCCTGCTCCAGACCCGGATAGTTCACACGCTTCACATCAGGCAGCTTCTGCAAGGCACGAGCGAGGTCCAAGGCATTCTGAGCCTGCTTCTGGTAGCGCACGTTGAGCGTCTCCAGTCCGAGAGTCTGCATATATGCCACCTGCGGAGTCATATACGAGCCGATGTTGAATAGGAACTCAAATCGTATGCGCTTGTTCACCTGCTCGAAAGTGCCATAATCGAGAATGAGTCCGCCAAGCGAAGTGGCTCCACCACTAATGTATTTTGTGCTCGACAACACCTCCACGTCCACTCCCTGCTCGCGTGCGTTGAGTTCCGTGAACGGCACGATAGTAGTGTCCACAATCAAGGGCACTCCGTGCTTGTGTGCCACCTGCGAGAGCTTCTTCAGGTCGACAACCTCCAGCTGCGGATTGGTGATGTATTCGGCGAAGATAAGGCACGCGTCGTCGGCAATCGTGCGGTCCAGGGTCTCGGTATCAGTAAGGTCGGCTATCTGCGCCTTCACGCCCAGTCGGGCCAGGGTCTTGGTAATGAGCGCGTAGGTATTGCCGAAGAGATGGTTCGACGTAACGATAGTCTTGCCCGCCTCGGCAAACACGAGCAGGGCATTAAGAATGGCAGCCATACCCGTGTTCATGGCAAACACATTCTCGGCACCCGAGAGCGCCTTCACGCGGTTCTCGAAATAAGCGACCGTAGGGTTCATCACGCGCGAGTAGTCGGGCTCGAGCACACGTCCGGAAAAAGCCTCCGTCATGTCGTGGGCTGTGTCAAACTCATAAGCAGCTGTGTTGTACACCGGAAACGACAACGACCCATAGGCGTCGCGCTTCTGAAAAGGGGTTTGAATGGCTTTAGTTTCTTTTCTCATAATATGTTTTTCTTTTCTTACCGCGCAAAATTACAATAAAAGTTTCACATTTCCACCCTACTTTTCAAAGAAAAAACCGTATTTTTGCATAATGAAACAAACAGGCAAAAAATCAATATGCCCCGAATATTCATAGCCATACAATTCAGCCACGAGGTTAAGGACACTCTCCTTAGTCTTCAGGATGCCCTGCGATCCAAGGGCGTCAAGGGCAACTACTGCCCTTACGGCAACCTCCACATGACCCTCGCCTTCATAGGCGAGAGCTACGACCTGCCCGCCATCCGCAAGGCCGTAGGCGAAGTGGCGTTCACCCCCTTCACCATGACCCTGTCCAGCCTTGGCTCCTTCCCCACCAAGACCGGAGTCATTTGGTGTGGAGTGAACGAGAAGGAGCCAGTCACAGCCCTTGCCCGTCAGCTACGCTCACGTCTCGCCGCCCACGGCCTCCCCTTCGCCTCCACCCCCTTCTATCCCCACATATCCCTGCTCCGACACCCCACAAGTCTGCGCATTACCGACATCAAGGTTCCCGCGACGCCGATAACGGTAGAGAGAATAAGCGTGATGAAGTCGGAGAGGATTGAGGGGGAACTGGTGTATTCGGAATTGTAAGACGGAAATGCTTATCCAATAACCATATCATTACGGATGATATCCGAAACGTTTATAGGAGGAATTATCACATTGTTGAATTGTGTACTTTCCGTCTTACAAAACATTATGCCTCTTGCTGTACCTATTGTATGCACAGCGAAGAACTCTAACAATTCTTTGGGAATTGTTACAGCCTCTCCCTTTTGCAATTTCTTAAAATCATCCTTGTGTATTTCAAATTCACAATTTATGGCGAGTATCATTAGCTTTTGTTGTTCTGTTGAAAATTCAAACTTTACAAAACAAGCTATTTTCTCTCCATTTTCTGCGTATTTGAAATTGATTTCTGTATTCATATCCAACACTTCATTCGGATTGTTGTTTGCCAAAATGGCGAATTGATCCAAATGAATGCCAATCATTCTAAATTTTGTCATATCTTATGCTACGTTCTCAGGTGTCCCGTTGTCGGTAGGACACGAATTTAATTTACATACCATAGAATAATGTTCGGAGTTGTTGCACTCCTTCCATTCTGTAGGCTTTGCGCTTGTCACGGCTATTGTCTTGAACTTACTCAAGCATTCGTCTTCCTTGATGCACTCTTCAACTGGCACGAATTCTATTTGAGGAACCACCCCGAACGCAAGAGCCAATTCAAAAAACTTGGACATACGATGGTCGTAGTCGCCATTAAGCAACTGCGACACATACCCCCTCGACACGCCGAGGTATTCAGCCAGTTGGCTTTTGTTGCGGCCTGTCTCCGCCATAAATTTCTCAGCCTGATTGTAAAGTTCAATTTGGGTTTTAGCTTTCCAATATTCAGGACTTTTCAATACTTTTTCTCTTTTCATAGTGTACCTCATTTTTTTAGAAGCCGTCAAACAATTTGTCTATACGTTTTATGTCTTTGTTCTGCGTTCCCTTATAAGCCCCAAGTACAACAAACACAGATGGTCTTTGCATTATGACATATACGCGTATATCGTCCTTCTTGAATTCATAGACATCATTACGTTTTAATCCTTCTATATGGCGGAATTTTGATTTTGGCAACATAGAAGCCGATAACATGTCCATATAAGAGTATATATTTATTAACTTTTTAATGTCTCTTTGATCCTTTAGATTTTCCACGAATTCTTGAAACAGATATTTCCCATTTACAGACACTTCTTGAAACTGATAGGTTTTATTGTTTACTGGCTCGAATTTACGTAATTCATCGTATATTAATTTAAATTTGTAATTTTGTATAAATATCCAACATCAAGTGTGGAATAAGACCGATTATTC
>CAKQEI010000104.1 GCA_934230115.1 uncultured Prevotella sp.
CATAGATATAGGTCAATGCGATTTCGCCACGCTTGTTCTGGGGCAAATCTACTCCAACAATTCTTATTGCCATTGTAATAATGTAAAATTGAAAAATTAATAAATTTGGTTATTGCGAGCTACCTCGAAACTTTTCTCAAGCCCTCAGTCGCTCAATGTCTTCTTAACCCTGACGCAATTTGAACTTAGGGTTCTTCTTGTTGATAACGAACAAACGACCCTTACGACGAACGATCTTGCAGTCGGGTGTACGCTTCTTTAATGATGCTCTTGTTTTCATATATTTAAAATGTTACTTGTATCTGAAAACGATTCTGCCCTTAGTAAGGTCGTAGGGACTCATCTCCACTTTCACCTTGTCGCCAGGCAGGATTTTTATGTAGTGCATTCTCATCTTGCCTGAGATATGGGCGATAATCTGAACGCCGTTCTCCAGCTCGACTCTGAACATTGCATTTGACAACGACTCTACAATTGTGCCGTCTTGCTCAATAGCGGATTGCTTTGCCATATTTGTATTCTATATATTCTTTTATTCGAAATGTTCTATTCCTTCAAACGTGGACAAGATTTCAGCCTTGCCGCGTCGGATGGCTATCGTATGCTCATAATGAGCTGCCGGTTTACCATCACGAGTGCATATTCCCCAACGGTCGGGCATCAGCCAAACCTTGCGGTCACCCAGGGTTATCATAGGCTCGATGGCTATGCACATGCCTTCTTTAAGCATGACGCCATTGCCACGCCTTCCATAATTTGGTATCTGTGGGTCTTCATGCATCTCTTTGCCTATACCGTGTCCGGTTAGCTCGCGCACTACGCCATAGCCATGCGCCTCGCAAAAAGTTTGAATTGCATCTCCAATGTCACCGACATGATTGCCAGCAACTGCCATTTCGATACCTTTATACAGCGACTGTCGTGTCACTGTCAGTAAATCTCTGACATCTTGGCTGACTTCTCCGACACAAAACGTGTAGGCAGAGTCTCCGTTATATCCAGCAAGAAGTGTGCCACAATCTATGGAAATTATGTCACCATCCTTCAAAACTGTCTTTTCATCAGGAATGCCGTGCACCACGACATTATTGACAGATGTACAGATACTTGCGGGAAACGGCCCTCCAAATGGATTAGGGAAATTCTTGAACGTCGGAATTGCTCCATTGTCGCGGATGAATTCCTCTGCCACCCTATCCAATTGAAGGGTCGTCACACCTGGTTTAATATGCTTGGCCAATTCAGCAAGAGTCGCACCAACTAACTGGTTTGCCTTGCGCATCAGCTCAATTTCATCTTCTGTCTTTAGAAATATCTTCATTCCTTAAGATAAAATCAATATGCAGAAACGTTACCGCCACGAGTGCGGCCTGAGTTGAGGAGTCCGTCATAATGACGCATCAACATGTGACTCTCAATCTGCTGGAGTGTATCAATTACCACACCAACGAGAATAAGGAGAGATGTGCCACCAAAGAACTGCGAGAATGCCTGCTGCACGTTAAGCAGACCAGCGAGTGCTGGCATTATAGCGATGAAAGCGATAAACAACGAACCTGGCCATGTGATACGGGTCATGATTGCGTCGATATAATCGGCAGTCTCCTTGCCTGGCTTAACACCAGGAATGAAACCGTTGTTGCGCTTCATATCCTCTGCCATCTGAACAGGGTTCATTGTAATGGCTGTGTAGAAGATTGTAAAAGCTATAATCAGAATTACATAAATGCAATTGTAAGGCAAGCTACGGTTGTCCATGAGAGCGTTGAGCCATGACGAACCACCATCGCTCTGGTAGCGAACGAAAGCCAACGGGATGAACATCAACGCCTGGGCGAAGATGATAGGCATTACGTTGGCAGCGAACAATTTCAGAGGTATATACTGGCGAGCGCCGCCATACTGTTTATTACCTACGAGACGCTTGGCGTACTGTACAGGTATTTTTCGGGTACCCTGAACAAGCATGATTGAAGCACATATTACTGCATACAGAACCAAGATCTCGATGATGAACATCACAAGTCCACCACTTGAGATAGCGGTGAACCGTGAGCCCAGTTCCTGCACGAAAGCCTGAGGCAAACGTGCGATAATACCAATCATGATGATCATTGAGATACCATTGCCAACTCCCTTGTCGGTTATGCGCTCGCCAAGCCATAGGATGAACATAGAACCTGCGGCAAGAATGATAGATGCCGGGAACATGAACATAGGCCAGGAAATACCTGAAGCGAGAGCACCCGCTGCCTGCGCCTTAAGGTTAAGCAGATATGAAGGAGCCTGGAAGAAAAGAATACCCACAGTGAGGATTCTCGTATACCAGTTAATCTTCTTGCGTCCGCTTTCGCCTTCGCGCTGCATCTTCTGGAAGTAAGGCACTGCCACTGCCAGAAGCTGCATGACGATAGAAGCTGAGATGTATGGCATAATTCCAAGCGCAAAGATTGACGCATTGGAAAATGCACCACCAGAGAACATGTCGAGCAATGACATAAGACCGCCCGCTGTTTGCGACTGAAGTTGTTCCAACTTGCTCGGGTTAATGCCTGGGAGCACAACGAACGAGCCAAAACGGTAAATAGCCGTAAACAAGAGAGTAATGAGGAGTCGCTGACGCAAATCCTCAATTCTCCAACAGTTCTTTAGTGTCTCAATAAACTTTTTCATCTACTTAGATAATAGTTGTGTTACCTCCAACTGCTTTGATAGCCTCCTCAGCTGACTTAGAGAAAGCGTGAGCCTCTACTTCGAGTTTAGCCTTGAGTTCGCCGTTGCCGAGAACCTTAACAAGCTCCTTGCCGTTAGTGAGGTGAGCTGCCTGGAGCTCCTCGAGTCCAATCTTAGTGAGGTTCTTCTCCTCAGCAAGCTTCTGGAGAGTAGAGAGGTTTACTGCGAAGTATTCCTTGTGGTTGATGTTCTTGAAACCAGCCTTCGGAACACGGCGCTGCAAAGGCATCTGACCACCTTCGAAACCGATCTTTCTCTTATAACCTGAACGTGCCTTGGCACCCTTGTGTCCACGGGTAGAAGTACCACCGAGTCCTGAACCAGGACCGCGACCGATACGACGACGTGAGTGTGTGGAACCTGCAGCAGGCTTTAAATTATTTAATTTCATAATTTGTTCCTTTAATGATTTTATTATTCAACTACAGTTACCAAGTGGTGAACCTTGCGAAGCATACCACGGGTGCTCGGAGTATCCTCAACCTCAACAATCTGAGAGATCTTGCGGAGTCCAAGAGCCTGAAGAGTCGCCTTCTGATCCTTCGGATAACCGATTTTGCTCTTTATCTGCTGTACTTTTATTGTTGCCATTGTATGAATCTCCTATTAACCGTTAAAAACCTTGTCCATAGAAATGCCACGCTGACCTGCTACTGTGTAGGCATCACGGAGCTCAGAGAGAGCAGCGATAGTAGCCTTCACGAGGTTGTGAGGGTTAGAAGAGCCCTTAGACTTAGCGAGGATGTCCTTAACGCCTACGCTGTCGAGAACTGCACGCATAGCACCACCGGCTACAAGACCGGTACCGGCAGCTGCAGGACGCATGAACACCTGAGCACCGCCGAAGCGAGCCTCTACCTCATGAGGAATAGTGCCCTTGAGCACAGGAACCTTAACGAGGTTCTTCTTAGCTGCTTCAACACCCTTAGCGATAGCAGCGGTAACTTCGCCGGCCTTACCCAGACCGTAGCCTATTACGCCCTTGCCGTCACCAACAACGACGATAGCAGCGAATGTGAATGTACGACCACCCTTTGTAACCTTAGTTACACGGTTGATAGCCACGAGACGGTCTTTCAGATCAACGTCATTATAATTTTTTACTTTATTCATTGCCATAATCGTTTAGAATTTGAGACCGCCATTACGAGCTGCGTCAGCAAGCTCCTTAACACGTCCGTGATAGAGATAACCGTTACGGTCGAAAACCACTGCAGAAACACCTGCTGCGATAGCGTTAGCGGCTACAAGCTCGCCAACCTTAGCAGCCTGCTCCTTCTTAGGCATCTTCTCTAGACCGAGAGATGAAGCTGAAGCAATAGTAGTGCCAGTCAAGTCGTTGATAACCTGTGCGTAAATCTGCTTATTGCTGCGGAATACGCTCAGACGTGGACGCTCAGCAGTACCGCTGATGCGCTTACGAACTCTATATTTGATTTTGATTCGTCTTTCTACTTTCTTTGTTGTCATGATCGTAAAATTTAAAATGTTACTTAGCTGAAGCTGACTTACCAGACTTTCTGCGGATGACTTCTCCCTTGAACAAGATACCCTTGCCCTTGTAAGGTTCAGGCTTGCGGAAAGAACGAATTTTTGCACAAATGAGACCGAGCAACTGCTTGTCGCAAGACTCCAGAGTGAGAATTGGGTTCTGGTTTCGCTCGCTCTTAGACTCTACCTTAACCTCGGCAGGAAGCTCAAGGAAGATAGGGTGAGTATAACCGAGGGAGAACTCGATGAGGTTGCCCTGGTTAGAAACACGATAACCGACTCCGACAAGCTCAAGAACCTTCTTATAGCCCTCGCTTACGCCAATAACCATGTTATTAACGAGTGAGCGATAAAGACCGTGGAAAGCTGACTTCTGCTTATAGTTTACAGGGCTGTTCTCATCTACCTCGAAAGTGATAGTGTTATCCTCAATCTTAGTGATGATAGACGGGTCAATCTTCTGTGACATCTCGCCCTTAGGACCTTTAACTGTAACAACGCCATTAGCGAAAGTTACGTTTACGTTAGCAGGGATACTAATTGGTAATTTTCCTATTCTTGACATATTCTAAATCCTCCAATTAATAAACATAGC
>CAKQEI010000105.1 GCA_934230115.1 uncultured Prevotella sp.
GAGTTGCGCGACTGCTACACAGGATTCAAGTGGATTGCACGCGAGATTGCCATCTCTGAGGGCAAGCAGCAGTATATCGGCGGCGGTGAGGAGAGCTTCGGCTTCCTGCCTTACGACAAGGTGAGAGACAAGGACGCTCCTGCTTCTATCTGCCTTATCTGCGAGATTGCTGCTTGGGCTAAGGACCAGGGCAAGACTCTCTACGACCTCCTCATGCAGATCTACGCTGAGTATGGCTTCAGCAAGGAGTTCACCGTCAACGTAGTGCGTCCGGGCAAGACTGGCGCCGACGAAATCAAGCAGATGATGGCCGACTTCCGTCAGAACCCGCCGAAGGAACTTGGCGGCAGCGAAATCTGCGTATGGAAGGACTACCAGGCTCTTACACTTACCAAGGCCGACGGCTCGGTTGAGAAGCTCGACATGCCGGCTACAAGCAATGTGCTCCAGTGGTTCTGCACCGATGGCACCAAGGTGAGTGTGCGTCCTTCGGGCACAGAGCCTAAGATTAAGTTCTACATCGAGGTGAAAGACCCGTCGTTCAAGTGCGCAGGCTGCTACGAGCGTTGCTCTAAGGCTGCCGACGAGAAGATTGAGGCTATCAAGAAGAGTCTCGGACTTTAATTTAAGAAATTGTATATTTCGATGTCAAATGAACAAACATTTGTACATTGCTTTCATTAGTAGGAGGTATGACGTGATGTCACACCTCCTACGCTTTTTAAAATAATCAAATTTCCTAATCAAATAATTCTCATAAATGGATTCTTTAGGTTATTACATATTTTGCATTATTGCAGTAATCGTTGGTTTTCTGATAATAAAAAAAATAACTGGATGCTTGATTAAAACTCTCATCGCTCTGGTTGTGGCTGCGTTGTTGGCTGCTGTTTATTATCTGTATCTGAAATAAAAAATATAGCATTAATACATTATATAAATGTGGCTTATTGTTGATAGTGGAAGCACAAAAACCGACTGGGCATTGGCTCTCTCTGCCCAAAATTATTCTATAATCAAGACTGCGGGCATAAATCCAGTTGTGCAGTCGGAAGAACAAATCCGACAGAACATTCAGCATGAACTCTTGCTTAAGATGCACGGCGAGGGATTGTGCGCCGAAAGTGTTGAGCGCATATATTTCTACGGAGCAGGATGTATTCCCGAAAAGACACATATAATAAAGGATGTGTTGAGCCAGACTTTCATCAATGCCGAAAGCATTGAGGTGGAGTCCGACTTGCTCGGTGCCGCCCGTTCATTGTGCGGCCGAAAGCCTGGCATTGCCTGCATCCTTGGCACAGGCTCCAATTCCTGCCTTTACGACGGCAAGGAGATTGTGGAGCACACGCCTGCCTTGGGCTTCATCCTTGGCGACGAGGGTAGTGGGGCAGCATTGGGCAAAGCCTTTATCAACGGAATATTGAAGGGATGGTTGCCCGAAAATCTTAAACAGCGGTTCTTTGAGGAGCGCCACCTTGACATGGCAAGCATAATTGAGGCTGTGTACAAGCTCCCATCGCCCAACCGCTTCCTTGCTTCGTGCTCTGAATTTGTGGCTCGCAACATGAGCGAATGTCCACAGTTGAGCGACATGGTTGAGGCTAATTTCGACAGTTTCATCTGCAAGAACATATTGCCTTATATTGACTCGGGAAACAATAGCTTGAAAATGCAATTGAATGCCGTGGGAAGTGTGGCCTATTTTTATAGTGCTGAGCTTGCGAATGTGGTGAAGCGACATGGTCTGAAAATAGGAAAAATAGAGAAGGGACCTCTTGAAGGACTCGTAATCTATCATTTCAACATATAGCACCAGGGGATATTTTATGGCTTTTTTAGCCGTAAAATGCCTTTGTTTGCGAAAACATCATAAAATGTAACATCTGCATTGCAATTTCTATGAAAAAAATTTGGCATTTTGCGAAATTGCGATTATCTTTGCATTAGTTAAAAACCTATACGAAATCGTTAGAATAAAAATAATAAACATTTAAATAAATTACACCTATTAGCTATGAATGATAAAAGAGTTTATACCTTTGGTAATGGACAGGCCGAAGGTAACGCTTCAATGCGTGAAGTACTCGGTGGTAAGGGAGCAAACCTTGCTGAGATGAATCACATTGGTGTTCCGGTTCCTCCGGGATTTACCATCACAACAGACACTTGCAATGAATATTACGAGGTAGGTCAGGACAAGATAGTTGAGTTGCTTACCGACGAGGTGAACGCAGCTGTTGCTCATACAGAGGAACTGATGAACTGCAAGTTCGGCGACCCGAAGAACCCTCTCTTGGTTTCAGTACGCTCAGGTGCCCGCGCTTCTATGCCTGGTATGATGGACACAATCCTCAACCTCGGCTTGAACGACGAAGTTGCAGCAGGCATGGTTGAGAAGACCGGCAACCCACACTTCGTTTACGACAGCTACCGCCGTTTCGTTCAGATGTACGGTGACGTTGTTCTTGGCATGAAGCCAGAGAACAAGGAGGACATCGACCCGTTCGAGGCCATCATCGAGAAGGTGAAGGGGGAACAGGGCGTTGTTCTCGACAAGGACCTCTCTGTAGAGTCGCTCAAGAAGCTTGTTGAGCTCTTCAAGAAGGCCATCAAGGAGCAGACTGGCAGCGACTTCCCAACCGATCCTAAGGAGCAGCTTTGGGGTGCTATCTGTGCTGTGTTCCGCAGCTGGATGAACGAGCGCGCCATCCTCTACCGCAAGATGGAGGGAATTCCTGACGAGTGGGGTACAGCCGTTTCGGTTATGGCTATGGTATTCGGCAATATGGGCGAGACATCTGCAACAGGTGTTTGCTTCAGCCGCGACGCTGGCAACGGCGAGAACCTCTTCAACGGTGAGTACCTGATCAACGCTCAGGGCGAGGACGTGGTTGCTGGTATCCGCACTCCACAGCAGATTACAAAGATTGGCTCACAGCGTTGGGCTGAGCGTGCAGGAATCTCTGAGGAAGAACGTGCTGCCAACTATCCTTCAATGGAAGAGGCTATGCCTGAGCTCTACAAGGAGCTTGACGCTCTCCAGGACAAGCTCGAGAAGCACTACCGCGACATGCAGGACATGGAGTTCACCGTTCAGGAGGGCAAGCTTTGGTTCCTCCAGACACGTAACGGCAAGCGTACTGGTACCGCTATGGTTAAGATTGCTATGGACCTCCTCCACGAGGGTATGATCGACGAGAAGACAGCCATCCTTCGCTGCGAGCCGCAGAAGCTCGACGAGCTCTTGCACCCAGTATTCGACAAGTTGGCTCTCTCTAAGGCTAAGGTCATCACACAGGGTCTGCCTGCTTCTCCAGGTGCCGCTTGCGGTCAGATTGTGTTCCACGCCGACGACGCTGAGGTATGGCACGATGACGGCAAGAAGGTAATCATGGTTCGTATCGAGACTTCGCCAGAGGACCTCGCTGGTATGTCGGCTGCTGAGGGCATTCTTACAGCTCGTGGCGGTATGACTTCTCACGCTGCCGTTGTGGCTCGTGGTATGGGCAAGTGCTGCGTTTCTGGCGCTGGCTCTATCAACGTCGACTATAAGACCAAGACTGTTGAGATTGAGGGCGTTGTTTACAAGGAAGGCGACTTTATCTCATTGAACGGTACTACAGGTCAGGTTTACGCTGGACAGATTGAGACTAAGGCTGCTGAGCTTTCAGGCGACTTCAAGGAGCTGATGGACCTCTGCGACAAGTATACCAAGATGGAGATCCGCACCAATGCTGATACTCCTCACGACGCTAAGGTGGCTCGCCAGTTCGGTGCCAAGGGTATCGGATTGACACGTACAGAGCACATGTTCTTCGACGACCAGAAGATTGTTGCTATGCGCGAGATGATTTTGGCTGACTCTGTAGAGGGTCGCGAGAAGGCTCTTGCCAAGCTCCTCCCATACCAGAAGGCCGACTTCTACGGCATTCTCAAGGCTATGGACGGTTGCCACGTGAACATCCGTTTGCTCGACCCACCTCTCCACGAGTTTGTTCCTCACGATAAGGCTGGTCAGGAGACAATGGCTAAGGAGATGGGCGTAAGCGTAACTGAAATCAAGAAGCGTGTCAACTCATTGGCTGAGAACAACCCAATGCTCGGTCACCGTGGTTGCCGTCTCGGCATCACCTTCCCTGAGATTACTGCTATGCAGACACGCGCCATCCTTGGTGCTGCTTGCCAGCTTAAGAAGGAAGGCTTCGACCCACGTCCTGAGATTATGGTTCCGCTTATCGGTACTGTTCAGGAGCTCAAGCAGCAGAAGTCTATCATCCTCGCTACTGCCAAGGAAGTATTCGTAGAGTATGGCATTGAGGTTGAGTTCGAGATTGGTACTATGATTGAGATTCCGCGTGCTGCCCTTACCGCAGGCAAGATTGCCGAGGAGGCTCAGTACTTCTCATTCGGTACAAACGACTTGACACAGATGACCTTCGGCTACTCTCGCGACGACATCGCCTCATTCCTCCCTGCTTACATGGAGAAGAAGATTTTGAAGGTTGACCCATTCCAGGTTCTCGACCAGGAGGGTGTAGGTCAGCTCATCAAGATGGCAGTTGAGAACGGTCGCGCTACACGTCCTGACCTCCGCACAGGTATCTGCGGTGAGCACGGCGGCGAGCCTTCATCTGTTAAGTTCTGCGCTAAGGTTGGTATGAATTATGCATCATGCTCACCTTTTAGAGTGCCCATAGCAAGACTCGCGGCGGCGCAGGCTGCTGTTGAGGAATAATAGCAAATATTTGACTCTCAATAGATTAAGTGGAAAGTCCTTGTAACAGAGGACTTTCCACTTAATT
>CAKQEI010000106.1 GCA_934230115.1 uncultured Prevotella sp.
GCAGATGATTTTCAAGGAAAATCTCACAGAGGAATAAGATAGAATCTGATCTATTTTACCACCGCTGAATAGTTACTATCTGTCACCTGACGTACACCAATCGATTGACTATATAATATAATGTGAAATTATAGTTATTTTTACTTGCTACAGCCTAAAATTCCTAATAAAAGTCTTTCGTTTGTTTTCTTTTTGCTATCTTTAGTGCCAAATCCATATCAATAGCATTATGAGGCAATCAGAAAGAGCCAGCATCATGCGAATCGTAACCGATTTGATTGAGGCTGACGGCATATTAGACACAAGAGAGATAAGATTTCTTGAAACCTTGCGCAGCAAATACGGCATAAAGAAAGAAGACGAGATGAGAGCGGCATCGTTGTCGTTGTCGCAGGCATTCAACGAACTGTCCAATTCCGACCAGAGCTTAAGGCATGACCTTCTTGAGGACTTCAACAAGATGGTGATGTCTGATGATTTCTGTGCCCGCGAGGAAGCGTTGCTTATTCTTGCTATAAGAAATTGTCTTACTGTGAACACCGTGAGCCAGGTGTCCGTTGTCTCTGTTAATGCGTCGAGCCTGCATTTCGAGGCCACGCAGATTCTGTATGTAGAGAGCGAGTTCGACAATAACATCAATGAGCAAATCAACCGATTCTACCGCGAGATAAGTGCCGAGATACGATTGGCTGGCTTCGACTTTGTCTATCTGCCTAAGATAGCCGAGCACTACAGAAGCATATCCGAGGACGACCTTTTCCAGATTGCAGGGTTTCTTTATCCCAAGGTGAGCGAGGAGCGGTTACACCTTATTATAAGTCAGCTGCGCAGTCTGTCTACCGAGCGATTCTGCAAGGAACAGTTGTCTGCAAAGCTTAACATCAACGAACTCTCAACCGTCGTCCCGTCGTTGATGCTGAAGATAGGCGACTCGCTGGTGGACAATGAGCCTACAACCAACTTCCTTCTTGTGGAGATTGACAACAATGTGTTGGAAAGCGTAAGGAAGTTACTCGACCTCTTCTCGGAGACTTATCACAACTATCAACTGAATTATCTCAAGGACGAGAAAGGGCGCTTTGTGTATAAGGGTTTCTACAAGCAGATATTCGACATCCTGATGCTCAGGAAGGGAGTGCAAAGCCGTGTGGTGGTGGACACTTTCAACGAGCGCATATATTTTCCCGATGCCGATGTGGCTATAGAGAAGATACACCGAAGGGAGAAAGCCTTGTATGCCTTGTTCCTGCTCGAATCGCCAGGCGGAGGCATCAACTTCAACAAACCCAAATCGCCTAAGCATATTGAGCGGTACAGGAAACGCATGGATGCCATTCAGACAAAATACAAGATGATATACAGCATGCTTGGTGGCGACGAAAGCTCGGCTCCCAATCTTGAGGTGTCGGAGATACGACTGCCAATGATCAGTCTGCTGAAAAGACAAATACTCAAATTGGGCGGCGTGTTGCATCATGCCAACGATTATGTGGTTCAGCGCAACTTCTATGGCAACTATAGCGTGGGCGTTTCGCCAGACTTGTGCTGTTGCAGCAGTGGGCCGGATGGCGAAATCACGCCTCTTGCTGAATCGGACATTTGGCAAGGAATATCGGCGTTGTAAGGTTGCAACCATAAGCATGGTCTTGCCATCAATGTCGCTTGCAATGTTGGTGGAACATGAATAATGTCGGAAAAAAATAATACTTTTGCACCGTAAAAGGATAATTTAGCAATAAATGGAACAGAAACATCATTACACAGGCTTGACCGATGCCCAAGTGCTCGAAAGCCGCAGTAAGAATGGTGCCAACGTGTTGACACCACCTGAGAAAGAACCACTTTGGAAACAATTCCTTGAGAAGTTTGGCGATCCTCTCATCATCGTTCTCTTGATAGCGGGCTTTTTGTCGATAGGCATTTCATGCTATGAGTTCTTCGGACTCGACCATGGTGCTGCCGTATTCTTCGAGCCTGTAGGAATATTTGTGGCAATATTGCTTGCCACAGGACTTGCTTTCTACTTTGAGTTGCAGGCCGACAAGGAGTTCACTATCCTCAATCAGGTTAACGACGATGAGGCTGTGGAGGTGATACGCAATGGCAACACAACGCAGGTGCCACGCAAGGATGTTGTTGTAGGCGACATTGTGGTGCTGAATACTGGTGGCGAGGTGCCAGCCGACAGCGAACTGTTGGAGTCTACTTCCTTGCACATGGATGAGTCGACACTCACTGGAGAGCCAATGTGCCTTAAGAGCATCTACGAGAAAGACTTCGACAAGGCTGCCACTTACCCCACCAATCATGTGATGAAAGGCACAAAGGTGATGGAGGGTCATGGCATCTGCCGTGTGTATGCTGTAGGCGACAAGACAGAGCAGGGCAAGGTGTTTGAGGCTGTGCAGATTGACGACAGCGTCAAGACTCCGCTCAATGAGCAGCTCGACGGCTTGGGCAAGTTGGTTACTAAGGCAAGCTATGCTTTTGCTGCCTTGATTGTTGTGGGCCGCATCATTATGTACTTTGTGAATAATGGCTCCGACTGCTTCGGCTCTTTCGAGCAGATAGCTGCGTTCATAGCCTATGTACTTCAGACGTTGATGGTTGCCGTGACGCTTATTGTTGTGGCTGTGCCAGAGGGATTGCCTATGGCCGTGACCTTGAGTTTGGCTTACAGTATGCGCCGTATGCTCAAGACCAACAACCTCGTGAGAAAGATGCACGCTTGCGAGACTATGGGAGCAACAACCGTGATCTGTACTGACAAGACGGGTACTCTGACGCAGAACCTTATGAGTGTTGACGAGATGAAACAGTATGGCGACACTCCTAAGGAGATTCTTAGCGAGGGAATAGCCGTTAACTCTACTGCATCCATCGACTTCTCCGACAAGGAGAAACCGCAGATACTGGGCAACCCTACAGAGGGTGCGTTGCTTATCTGGCTCAACAAGCAGGGTGTGGACTATCGTCCGATACGCGAGAGTGTGAAGACTATTGCCGAGGTGCCGTTCTCTACAGAGCGCAAGTATATGGCCACGGTTGTTGAGTCGGAGGCTCTGAAAGGCAAGAAGGTGCTTTATGTGAAGGGTGCTCCCGAGATTGTGTTTGGCCTTTGCCATGAGGCTTCGGTTAGCAAGGAGGAGGTTGACAAGCAATTGCTCGCCTATCAGAACCGCGCAATGCGTACTCTTGGCTTTGCCTATCAGGTGGTGGACGACGCTGCCCAGGCTGTTGATGGCAACAAGATTGTTGCAAGCAAACTCATCTTCATTGGTGTTGCCGCCATTGCCGACCCCGTAAGAAAGGATGTGCCGGCTGCCGTTAAGGAATGTCTTGATGCTGGCATCAGCGTGAAGATAGTAACAGGCGACACTTCGGGCACTGCCAAGGAGATTGCACGCCAGATAGGTCTTTGGGATGACGCTAAGGATTCGGAGCGTAATATAATCACGGGTCCGGAGTTTGCCGCTTTGTCGGATAAGGAACTTGAGGAGCGCATCCTTGACTTTAAGATTATTTCCCGTGCTCGTCCTATGGACAAGAAACGCCTGGTTGAGACATTGCAGAAGAAGAAACAGGTTGTAGCCGTGACGGGTGATGGCACTAACGACGCTCCTGCTCTTCGTGCTGCCCATGTAGGTTTGTCAATGGGCGATGGCACAAGTGTGGCAAAAGAGGCTTCCGACATTACCATTGTCGACAACTCGTTCAGCAGCATCGGTAAGGCTGTGATGTGGGGACGCTCGTTGTATCAGAACATACAGCGCTTCCTCTTGTTCCAGCTTACTGTCAACGTTACTGCTTGCTTCCTTGTGCTGTGTGGAGCCTTCATGGGAACAGAGTCGCCGCTTACTGTGACACAGATGTTGTGGATAAACCTCATAATGGACACCTTTGCTGCTATGGCTCTTGCCTCTCTGCCACCGTCGGAGAGTGTGATGAAGGAGAAGCCACGCGACCGCAATGCTTTCATCCTCAACAAGCCTATGCTTCGTGAGATTGTAGGTGTAGGTGGTCTATTCTTCTTGATGTTGATAGGTATGCTTTACATCTTCCAGCACACAGAGGTCAACCAGCTTACTGATCTTCTCCACTTGCAGTTGGGTGCCAAGGGAGAGGTGACTACCTATGAGCTCACGTTGCTGTTCACAACATTCGTGATGACCCACTTCTTCTATCTCTTCAATGCCCGTGCATTTGAGACTGGCCGTAGTGCCTTGCACTTCAAGGGTTGCAATGGCTTGCTCTCTATCGTGGCAATCATTTTCGTTGGTCAGGTTATAATGGTGGAGACTCCGGGTGTGCAGAAGTTCTTCAATGTTGAGGGCTTAAAGCTGATTGACTGGGTTATCATCATCATCGGCTCATCATTTGTGCTGTGGATACGAGAGATTTGGCATCTGTTGACTAAGAAATGATTTGAAGCATTCAGAAAAAATAAGGTGTACTACCTTAAGTATGTGTTTATAATATATGAACGGCTATCTGTAGGAGTTGTATGGCATTCCTGCCATACACACTCCGCCATGATTGTCCATCCTATTTGGAGGGTATGGCAGGGATGCCATACCCTCTTACATTATGTAAAGATAATGCTGAACTTATGTTTTGTGAATGACAGAGTCAGGAAGCTTGTACAGGCATATTAAGCTTACTCTATCGTCCAGCCAAGGCTGAACGATAGAGTAAGCCGTAT
>CAKQEI010000107.1 GCA_934230115.1 uncultured Prevotella sp.
TCAAACTTGACGCTGTAATAGAATATGGAATTGTGAACTCCTCATCTTTCCTTATTGCCAGTTGTATATTGCTGCTTACAATTATATCAGGCAGAACATTATGGCTACTGCTTACCAACCACAAAAGGCTATGGGCAATAATGAAGGGTGTCTTCAAGTCAAAAACATTCGACGCCATATCGTCAGTAGCTTTCCTTATGCCACTGATATGCATAGAAAAATACAATGTATACTTTGCATGTGCATCGTGGGTGTTGGGAGACATTGTGCTGGTGGGGGCGCTGCTGGCAAAGTCAGCTATACTATTTAACGAGAAAAACGTAGCGGAGGTATGAAGCCTCCGCTACTTATGCTAACAGCTACATCATTTCTCTTTTAAACCAAAGTTCAAACACACAATCCGCAAGATATAAGCCATCCTTCTCAATAGTAATAATCTCTTTGTCTATCAGACTTTTCTTTATGCGGTCGACATTCGACTTGCTGCCAAGGGGATATGATTCAGCGACCGATTGAGTGGTAAATCCAGAATGAATGCCATTGCACAAAAGGCGAATGAAGTTGAGTTGATAGGTAGTAAGCCCCTCCGTCTGTTGTATAAAGAGACTGCTGTTTTGCTCCAACAAAGCCTTCAAGCCTTCTGTGAAGCTCTCCTCATCAACCTCATTCTCCGTTTCAGCCATCACGTTCCATGCAAGTTGTTGCACATAAGAGGAATAGTTCCTGACTTCTTGACAGATTCTGCGGGCATACTCTTGGCTTATCTTCTTGCCAAACTTCTCAAATCGAGAACAAATGAAAGGCACCCAATATTCCGTAGGAATGCACTTGAGATGTAGCATTTCGCCAAACTGATAGAAAGGCATGCGACGACTCTGGAAAATATTCTCCATCAGATGCTTCTTGCTGCCAAAGAAACAATAAGACACATTCTGATGGTGCTGCCAAACACCACGCAGTCGTTTTTGTATAGTCAGCGAATCGGGAAACTCACCTATCTGCTGAAACTCATCAATGCATACCACAAGTCTGATGCCCTGTTCCTTAGCTATACGTTCTGGAAGATCCAAGATTTCTTCTGGAGAATAATCCTTTGGCGTTATTCCCAATGAAACAGAAAACTCAGAATTAGGTTCCGGACTAAATGACAGCTTTGGCGAAATTCTAACCAAGAAACGCTTTATGTTCTCCATCACTTGCTCCAGATGATTGCCAGTGGATTTCATTATAGTTTCGGCAAATCGATTATAGAAATCGTATTCACTACGGCAGTCATATATATCCATATATACGATTTTAAGCATCGGATTGTCTATCTCCGAAATAACTTTTTTTATAAGCGAAGTTTTTCCCATGCGTCGTGGAGAAATGAGAATCACATTGATGCCATTTTCAAAATCAAGCCTGATGCGCTTGGTTTCTTCAATTCGGTCGGTGAAGTTGTTGCCACCTACCGACATACCATATACAAAAGCTTTTTCCATAACCTTCAGTCATTATTACTATTGCAAAGTTAATGAAAAAAACAAAGTTCACAAAGTTGTGGACCACAACTTTGTGAACTTTAACTGAAATATGGGGAGCCGTCATTCGGAGCACCTTTAGTTAAATCCCTAAAAGGAAAAATATTGTGGATTGTAAATAATTTTCTATAACTTTGTGGGCATCTAAATAAAACGAAGGAAGAATAAAATGATGACAAAGGAATATAACACCACACCAACCTCTGCGTCTTCCATAGGTCTTGTTCTTGAAGGCGGAGGTTTGAGGGCCATGTTCACAAGTGGAGTGCTTGATGTCTTTATGCAGAACGGCATCAAGTTTGATGCTGCTGTAGGCGTTTCGGCTGGAGTATTGTTCGGCTGCAACTACAAGTCGAACCAGCCTGGCAGAGCACTAAGATATAACATCAGATACAAGGACAATCCGGAGTATATGAGCTGGAGGTCGTTGTTCCGTACTGGCAATTATGTCAATGAGCATTTCTCCTATCATCTGCTGCCATACAAGTACGACCCGATGGATTTTCAGGCTTACCGGGAGAATCCTATGAGGTTCTATGCCGTGTGTACAGATATAGACGAGGGTCGGCCCGTATATCATGAGATAGACGATGCCGACGGAATAGGACTCAGATGGATGCAGGCTTCTGCCTCAATGCCGGTGTTTGCGCGTCCGGTGGAGATAGACGGGCGGCATTATCTTGACGGAGGAATAACCGACAGCATACCCTTGAAGTTCATTCAATCTAAAGGATATAGAAGGAATGTGGTTATCCTGACACAGCCAGCCGACTACTACAAGAAGAAGGCGCATGTAGGACTGGCAATGAAGATGTTCTTGAAGGATTATCCCAAAGTGGCGGAACTGATGTCAATACGACATATCATGTACAACGACCAACTGGATTATATCCACTCTGAATTTAAGAAGGGCAACACATTCCTCATCTGTCCCGACGAAAAACTTGACATTGGCAGACTCAGTCTTAAAGAGGACAAGATGAGGAGGGTGTATGAAGCAGGAGTGAAAAAAGCTTTGTCACTCCTTCCACAAATAAAAGAGTTTCTGAACACTTAAATCAGTTGCAGTTACAATTGCATTTGCATTTGTCCTTACGCTCACAATATCTCTCACACTGCGCACAGATGTCATAGCCAAGCATTGCGCCGAGCATGAAATCCTCTTCGGGAGTGAGCTGGTTGAGGGGACGTGTCACAATCATTCGTATTGCATTGAGACACTCCTCCCTGCCGAAGTATAGGTTCAGACGGTCGTTGCCAACTGGCTGGATGACGTATTTGATGTTTTGGCTTTCCAGTCTACGTATGGCAAAGTCCTCATATTTCTTATTAAAAGTGAAGAGCACCATACGGCGCACTCCCTTCTGATATTCGTAGATATGGTTCATCAGAACCTTCATGTCTATGGGTAATGCTGTGGATTGCTGCATGATTGAAAACTTGAGTTATAAAAAATGTGAGAGTAAGAACAATTATTAATGATTAAAGACCGGGCTGTATTTCAGCCACCCAGGCGTCGATGCGCTCATCGGTTTTGTTGTCCTCGTTTACTTCGTCGAGAGCCAAGCCCACGAACTTACCGTCAACAACCGATTCCGAATCGTCGAACGTATAGCCTTCGGTAGGCACGGCTCCAATAACGTTGGCACCAGCCTTCTTCACAGCATTGTATATCTCAGCCATTCCGCCCACGAAAGTGTCTGGATAAGACTCAGAGTCGCCGCAGCCGAAAAGAGCTACTGTCTTGCCTTCAAGATTGGCATTCTTAAGCGTCTTCAGTCCATCATACCAGTCGTCCTGCACTTCGCCTGCGCCCCATGTTGATGTACCGAGAATAAGGTTGTCGTTGTTGGCAATAACGCTGTCGTCAAGGTCGGTGACGTTGATAATGTTGTCCACGCCCAGTTTGGCTCCTATTCTGCCAGCCAGGTCTTCACAAGTACCTGTACTTGTGCCATAGATGATTACTGTCTTCTTCATAATCTTCAGTTGTTTTTATTTAGAAATTTATGGTTAAAGTTTTGGTTTTATCACCGCTGCAAAATTAGCCCAATTTCTACTTCTACACAATACCTAAATTCTATGATTTTTTTATTAGACTATATGAGGGATTATGGGTTGCTTTATGTATCTTTGTACACATTTATAAAACAACTAAATTATGGCGAAAGAAATATCAACATACACCCATGACGGCATGGAACTTCCTTTTGAGGATTGGAGCAACACGCTTCATTCCTTTGGCGACTTGACTTCCATAATTCAGACAACTCACGACGCTGCTCTGTCTTCTGCTGTAAAAGCGATAAACCGTATGCAGACAATGCGCAACTGGCTCATAGGATATTACATCGTGGAATATGAACAGCACGGTAAAGATAGGGCTGAGTATGGGGCGAAGTTGCTGAAGAAGTTGGAGGAGAGAGTGAATAGGAAGGGTATGACACGTAACACTTTTCAAAGTGCACGTAACTTCTACCGCATGTATCCACAGATTATTGAAAACTTTCAAATAAACAAAGGTGCATCAATGTCATGCAAATCTTATATGGATACCACCAACAAGATTTCAGACACAGAAAGTATTGATAATCAAAGCAATGAAATTTGCCCGACAGTGTCATGCAAATTCCAAACTTCTGGAAAAACCATTATTTCGAAACTTTCTTATTCTCATATGTATGAAATAATGAAAGTGTCTGACCCTCTCGCACGCTACTTCTACGAGCAGGAGTGCATCAAGTGTACCTGGTCTGTTCGTGAGCTTCGTCGTCAGATAAGCACAAACCTATACGTTAGGGCTGGTATAAGCGCCAATCCCGACAAACTGTTGTCGCTGCCTTCCGTGCAAGGCCATGATTCCGCAGAGTTGCAGATACGTCAGCCTTTCACATTCGAGTATGCCCTTGCCGGTATGGACAACCAACTCTTCGTGTCTACATATATGCTTCAACTACCCGACAAAAAGACGCTGGAGGAGTTTTTGTTGAAACAGTTGGATAAGGAACATTAAAAGGTAACACTTGTGTGGTACTGGAAACTAAATTAAGATAGCTTGACGAATTA
>CAKQEI010000108.1 GCA_934230115.1 uncultured Prevotella sp.
TGGGAAAGCCAAAAGTATTGGAGTTGACAGAGGCGGAACGCCTCGCACTCGAAAAAGGATTTCGCTTAGGCGAAAATTAGTTACTTAACTTAAATAAAATAATCAATATGGAAGTGAAAATCAATTACACAGAGCTACAAGATTATATCTTGAGTAAGTTTGGCAAGAAGGTGGAGCTTTCTTATGCCAATTTTTCAACCATCACAGTGTCTACCAGAGTCAGTGTTTTTGGCTTTGCAAAGATGATAGGTATCGACCTTACATTCGAGAGGATTGACAATGCTGTGTTGTATGTCTCTTATGGAGGGAAAATGGGTATAGAATTGCTCGTTTCTCCTGCCATTTCGTTCCTGAAGCATCTTGTGCCAGAAAAGGCAGGCTTTGTGGAGGAGACTGCCGGACATAAGTTGGCAATAAACCTTGCAATGCTCGACGAGTTGAAAAATGTGATTGACAAAGTGAGGTTGAAAGAAATACGCTTCGACGAGACATCTATAAACGTTGTTGCTACATTAAAATAACATTAGTTGTATTCTGAGCAATGGGACTATTTGAAAACAAGATAAAACAATTCCCTAAGATATTCGATTGGGTGGAGAGGCAGGACGTGTCGCGGTTGAGCAACTTTCTGCTTGATAATGAAAGATGCAACCGTCTGTTTGTGGCATCGGGTGGTTCATTCAGCGCAGCTGTTTATGCTGAGCAACTGTCGGCTGACAAGGGAATAATGAGTCATGCCTTGACTCCATTGTTGTATGCAGGCAGCGGATTTGCACATGTGGCTGCACGTACATTGCTCATCAGTGCTTCTGGCTATAACAACGACATCCTTCGTGCTTATGACAATGGATGCCGTGCTGAAGAGCAGGAGGTGGGGGCTGTTGTGCTTACATCCAAAGGACGGTTGCAAACTCTCATGCAAGAGAATGATGCCAACAGCCTTTTCGGTTTTGACATCCCTACGGGACGTGACGGTTTTCTGTCATCAACAACGGTGCTCGCTTTCTACACCTTATTATATAGGGCGTTTGGGCATGCCGAACTTAGTAGCGTGAGTACAGACATATCGGAGAAGGAGCAGGAGGAAATCAATGGTTTTGTCAATCGCTTGAAACGCATATCGCTTGACGAACTGACCGAGCATGAGGCTTTCCTTCATAAACTGGAAGGGGTGGACAGCTTTTTTGTTCTGTATTCAGCCAAAAGCTATCCAGTGGCTCTTGACATAGAGTCAAAATTCTCGGAGGGAGCAGTAGGCAACACTCAGCTTGCCGACTACCGTAATTTTGCACATGGACGCTTCAATTGGTTCACCCAACGTCCTGGGCAGACAGGCTTGATATGTTTGCAGACTCCTGATGATGTGGAAATGTCGGAGGAAATACTCAGTATGGTTCCTGGTCATGTTCCTGCATTGCGACTTAGGACATCGCACAACAGTCAGCTTGCAGCCATCGATCTTCTTGTCAAGGAGCATTATCTGTGTAGTGCGCTTGGACAAAGGTGGGGATTGGACCTCAGCCGTCCGGTAGTGCCGGAGTATGGAAGGATTCTTCATTCAAAGTAAATAAATGTAGAAAATATGTTGGTAATTCATCCTGAAGACAGAACGACAGATGTGCTCAAGATACTGTATGAGGGACTTGACGCACAAGTGATAGTTGATGATTGCTCACGTCCAGTGATTGATCATCTGCTAAAACATGCTTCCACCCGTGAGCGAGTGATGCTGCTCGGACATGGGTCGGACAAGGGACTGTTCTTCCGCAGAGACGACACGAAGAACGAGTTCGACAAAGTGATTGTGGGACATCGCAACAACTTTATGCTGCGCCGACATGATGGCAACATTATTGGAATATGGTGTCACGCCAACCTATTTGCGCAGGCAGAGGGATTGCACGGACTGTTCTCGGGCATGATGATTTCCGAGGTGTCGGAGGCTGAGGAATATGGCATTGCAGCCACACATGAGGAGATATTGGCTTCCAACAAAGTGATGTTTGGCAAGCTGCGCCGGTTGCTCGACGAGAAAGTGCTGTTGCATAAAATCCCTGAGATGATGAAAGCGTGGGACGAAGAGCACACTCCGTTGTCAGAGTTCAACTATGGCAATTTCCATTATATGTGAGAATATTTTTAGTCCGTGATGATGGAATAGGTTACTTTATGCCCTCTATATACATAAACAAGTGAAACAAAAATAAAAAGGAGGACGCAAAGATGAAAACTTCAAAAGCTGAAAAGGACTGGTTGCGCCGTATCTGCGGTCAAAACCCCGTGACACCTGTTGCTGACGACAACAAAGACACAAAAACTCCATCTGCCAAGGAGCAATCCAAGGCTAATATAAATGCGAAGAGCAAGGGTCAAGGCTTTGGCGACATTGCAGGAATGGACAGTCTGAAACAGATGGTGAGAGAAGGATTCATCAATGTGCTGCAACATCGTGAGCTGGCAGATGCCTATGGCATCCGTCCTCCTGCTATCTTGTTTTTCGGTCCGGCAGGGTGTGGCAAGACCTTCTTTGCCGAGAAGATGGCGGAAGAGGTGGGAATACATTTCATGAAGGTGGTTCCCGACGACCTTGCTTGCACATGGGTGCATGGCACACAGCAGAAGATAGGAGAGCTGTTTCGTGATGCCGAGAAACATGCTCCCACGCTTCTCTTCTTCGATGAGTTTGACGCTATGGTGCCCCACCGTACTGGTGATGCCAGCAATCAGCATTACGACAGCGAGGTGAATGAGTTTCTCTGTATGCTCAACAATGCTTCGGAAAAGGGCGTATATGTACTTGCAGCTACCAATCATCCCGAACGCATCGACAAAGCTGTGCTTCGCACTGGCCGCATCGATGAGCTTGTGTATGTAGACATGCCCGATAAGGAGGCACGCAAGAGTCTGTTTGCTTTGGAACTGTCGAAGTTGCCCAAGGACGAGAGTATCGACACAGAGCGTCTTGCCAATCTTACCGAAGGCTACAATTGCAGCGACATAACATATATCGTGAAGTCGGCTGCCCGCAAGAAGTTCAACGAGAGTGTCGACAGTCCTGACGGCGAATTGCAGGACATCACACAGTCGCAGCTCGAGGACATCATCGCCAAGCGCAGTCCGTCGGTCTCAAGTCGTGAGCTTCGTGAGTATGAGCGTGTGCGCAGCGAGTTCACGCCAAAAGATGAAGGCTGCAAACATGTAGGTATAGGGTTTAGATAGGAACAAAGAATTAACGTTTAAAATTTATTGGTTATGAAGGAAAAGATTTTTGAGGCATTTGCCAATCTCGGATTCAAGTTGGATGGTTCGGATGATACAGGTTATGTGTTCGACTATGAGAACCTGCACCTTATTTATATGTATAACCAGAATGACGAGGACTACTTCTGCATTTGTTTGCCAGGATTCTACGATTATGAGGAGGCAAAGAAAGAGCAGTACCAGGCTTTGGCAGAGAAGATAAACGCGACGCTGAAATATGTAAAGGCCTACACCCTTGGCGGCTGCATGTGGCTGTTCTACGAGCGCGAGCTGTTGGGCGGTGAGGATTTAGAGGCTCTCATTCGTCACATGATATTCCATCTTGAGGCAGGACTGCGATTTGCACGCAAGACAATCATGGAGCTTGAGGCTTCGCTTGCCGATGGTTCGGGCAGTACTTGTGAGGAGGTTGGCGACGACGACAACGATTGATTCACTTGACAGTAGTGATAGGTTTTTTACGACTATAATGATTAATTAAGAGGAGGACAGTGTTATGGCAAAAAGAGAATTGGTTGTAAATGCGCTTGAGGCAATGGGCTACAAGCCACAGATTGATGACGACGGCGACGTGTATCTTCACTATCAGATGAAGGTTGTGTATGTGCTCGGTACTCAGCAGGAAGAGTCGAAGTATCTTGTGGTAATGCTTCCTCAATTCTGCGAGATAAAGCAAGGCGAGGAAATAAAGACGCTCACCGTGTGCAACAAGCTTACACGCGACCTGACATTAGCCAAAGTATATATCGACAAGAATCTCCAGGACGTGACTTCATGCTGTGAGATATACTACTGCGACGAGGAATGTCTTACTTCTCAACTCGAACGTTCTTTGGCTATTCTTGGTCAGATACGTTCGGTATTTGCCAAGGCAATGAGCGAGTTTGACGAGTAATTCTGGGAGGAATAGACTGGCTTGTGTTCTTAAAATCGAAATAAAAGTTAAATGCTAAATATTTCTTTATTTGAAATTTGTAGGTATGGAAAATAAGCATTACCTTTGCACTCGCTTTAAAAAACATGGGCAAGTCTTATACGGCCAGCTCCCTTCGAATCCTCCAGGACGGGAACGTAGCAAAGGTAGTTGGTTGTAGCGGCG
>CAKQEI010000109.1 GCA_934230115.1 uncultured Prevotella sp.
GATGGACAATGTGACTTCGGGCGACTATCAGAAGTATTATGACGATATGTATAAGGATAGATAAAAAAATCAAGGGCAGAAGTCAAGACCAATACATTTGTTTTGAAAGAAATATCCCACAAAACAAAAAATATAAAGCCTTAACTTCTGCCCCTTTGATTTCTAACTTCTATTTATTTGTCGAGCAAACTAACTTGTCGAGGAATGCAAGTGGCACAGTCACCTCACGAGCGACCTTGATGCGTGCCCCCCAGAAGTACTGTCAATCGGCTTTATCGACCCATCGCTGTTATACTCCAATGTCTTCATAACTACACTTCGCTTATACGAGTGTCCGTCGTGCAGCGAACCATCATGAGTGAAGTAGAGCCACTGGTCCTTGAACTTCACAATAGACGGATGAGTGGTGTTGCTGTTGCCCGACACTCCATCGATGAGTCCCATCGGTTTCCAAGGTCCCATGATATTGTCGCTCATGGCATAACCCATACGCTCTGGCCAGCTCACGGCATAGGTAAGATAGTACTTGCCATTGCGCTTGTGCACCCACGGAGCCTCGGTGAATGGGAAATCGTCGCCAAGGTCGAGCTGATGTATGTCGCCATCAATCTCAATCATGTTGTCCTTGAGTTTGGCAATATAGCACTGGCGGTTGCCCCATATAATATAAGGTGTATTGTCGTCGTCGATGAAGATGGCAGGGTCGATGCACGCCCAACTGTGCTTTGAGCCACGACAGTCTTTATTGGTAAGCAATGGCTTGCCCAACGCATCTTTGTACGGACCCGTAATCTTGTCGCTCACAGCCACGCCTATGCCACACCAGTTGGTAGACACATACCAGTAGTACTTGCCATTGCGCTTTGCCACATGTCCTGCAAAAGCCTGCTTGCTGTCAGCCCACTTAAAGGCAGAAATGTCGAGACCTACGGGATGTTGATGCCAATGCTTTAGGTCGGTTGTGGAGAATGTGAGCCAGTCATTCATCTTATACTCATTTCTTGGAGCGTCGTCCTCGTCGTGTCCAGCAAAAAGCCAAAGAGTGTCGCCCTCAACGTATGCGGCTGCATCGGCAGTATGAACATGCTTGAAAAGCGGATTGCCATTAGCTATCAGGTCGATAGAACCATCCTTGTTAACTACGGCATTTGATGGCGTGACGGGCTTGATAGTTCCATCAGCATTAAACTCCATACGGTCGATGCACACCTCACGGTGAATGCCAGGCTTCTCATCAGCATAGATGAAATATTTGTTGATACGGTGATAGACAATATACCAATCGTCTGTACCCGGAACATTTATAACGGAATTATGAGCTGTGCCATAGATACTGTGCTTTTGGTCTTGCTGAATGACAATAGGCTCCTTGGCTACAGTTATCGGACCAAGCGGCGATTTGGCTGTGCCATAAGCCACATGATAGTTGGCAGAGCCAGTATCGTCAACCGACCACATGAAGTAGTAGATTCCGTTACGGAAGAACACGTATGGAGCCTCGCGATAGGCATAATCTTTCAAGGTTCCACCATCGGGAGTGAGCACTTTCAGGGTTTGTGGCTTTATGGCAGTCATGTCCTTCTGAAGTTCTGCTCCAGCCATATAGCCGTTGCCCCAATAGAGGTAAGGCTTCTTTGAGCGTGGGTCAATGAACACGTCCACGTCAATCTGCTGTCCGCGGCAACCATTGGGAATGGTGTTTATTATCGACTTGCCATGATCTACAAACGGACCAGTAGGACTGTCGCTCACAGCTACACCTATCTCCTTGCCACCGCCTGCCTTGGGGTTGGCACTATAATAGAGATAGTACTTGTATTTACCCTTACCCACCTTCACTTCCTGAATGGCAGGAGCCCACAGATTGCCGTTGGTCCAAGGTATCTGACCATTCTTGGCATTAAGCACCTCGCCCTCATCGCGCCATTCCTTAAGGTCAGCCGACGAGAAACATTGATAAGTATATCCGCCCCAACCTGGCGCTCCATCTGTTGTGGAATAGATGTAGTAGCGGTGGGTGAGATTGCTGTATACTATCTCCGGATCGGCATGAAAGCCGGGGAGAATTGGGTTCTGCTGCGCCTTGGTCTGCGAGGGGCAGAGAGCAAGTGCGAGAAGCACAGAAACAAAAAATTTCTTCATATATTTTTTTATTTGTCAAAAATCAAAATTCAAAATTGAACAATTCAACATTCAAAACTCAACATTCAACATTCAAAATTGGCGTCAGCCGACAATTCAACATTCAAAACTCAACATTCAACATTCAAAATTGGCGTCAGCAGACAATTCAACATTCAAAACTCAACATTCAACATTCTCTTCGCCTCCTTCTCCGTTATCTGCACCACAGCTCCATGCTTAGGCTGGTCGAAGTTAGTGGCAAACATTGTGCCCTCATTGAAATGTCCAAGCGGGCGGAACGTCTTGAAGTCGGTTGTCTCCACGAAGCCAAAGTTGTGCACCTTCTGTCCATAGTGGTCGTACATCAGTATCCACTTATCCTCGCCAATGCGTTTCCACACAGTAGGAGCCTCACAAGCAGTAGGCTCTGGGTCGCACCATGCAGGGTCGTACTGCCAACCGCTGTTAATATTATCCGATGTGGCTTGCTTAATACCAGGAGTACCGTCATGTGCCACATAAAACAAATGATACTTGCCCTGCGCATAACAGATGTCGCCATCAATGGCTGTTATCTTAGTGTCAGGATACTCAAAGAGAAGCTTAGGTGTGGTCTCGATACGGTTGAAATCGTTGTTGACATAAACATAATACAATTTGTTAGGTCCATTCTTATGACGCATGGTGAAATAAATCATCAGTCGTCCAGCCTTCTCGTCGTAGATAGTCTCTGGAGCCCAAGCGCAACCGATATCGGCAAGCTCGGGCGACATCTCGTTGATGTTGACCACAGTGTGAGTCCAATGGATAAGGTCGCGCGACTTCATCAGCACAAGTCCACGATTGTTGCCCCATCCGTATGTGGCTCCGTCACGTTCCCATTCCGTTGCACGCTTACCCTCGCGTTGCGCGAAGATATGAAGGTCGGTGGCTGCAAGATAGAAAGCACCGTCAGGACCGCGATATATATGCGGGTCGCGCACGCCACGTTGCTCTGCTATAGTGTCGCCACTTATTACCGGACGCGCATTATTAAGAGCTGTGAAATGATAGCCATCGCGACTCAAAGCCATATACAAGCTATGAGTGTCGTCGCGATGAAACACCATGAGATAAGCCGACATCTTCTTTTCGCTTATCGGTTTCTTGCCTGCTGCCGAGGCTATAGCCATAGGCAACATAAGCATTAATAATAGAAGTTTTACACCTTTGTTCATTACTTGAAATTGAGGTTTTCTTTAATAGGTTTTATAATACTCGTAAATTATACGGCAAAATTACGCAAAATGTCTATTACAAAGGTGGACAAATCGTGCGAAAAAGTGTACAAATCATTAAATGAGTGTATTTCTTACGCTTTTTGAGAAAAATAAAGGAGTTATGGCCCTAAGCCATACCTCCTGCAGTCACCTCGGAAGGCGTAATTCCATACTCTTTCTTAAAACATCTGCGGAAATTAGTAAAAAGCTATCAAGGCGAAGGTTGTTGACATGTACTGTGTCGTGAAGGGTGCGTTCGAGGACTACTGGTTTGGGAGTGGAGTAACTGGAGCAGCACATGATAAAGCTTATGCAGATAGTCATCATCACAGCAAACCAATAGAAGTCGCTTACCATAGAGCGAAGCCAATCACGCTGTCCAAAATCATTTATACCTAAAATCCTTAAAAGCCTAATCAATTAGTAAACTTTAAGTATTGTTTCTTAATTAAATCTCAAATATATTCCATGTTTTCAATTTTCAATAAGTACCTTTGCACTTGAATCATTAAAAAATGTATAACTAATAAAACATATTTTACAACATGTACAACATTACACAACTTTCCTTTAAGGGAACAATATACACTAAGTGGTATATACGTTATTTGAGATTTAATGTGATGAAAAATTTGCGGCATTATTGCGGCATTAGTTGCATTTTACCTGTCAATTACAGGCTATAATTTTATAAATAGAAGTGTAAGGTTTCTATTAATTATGGTAACTTGATACAAACAAAATAACGGTAATCACCTGTATAACAGAAGATTACCGCTTATCCCAAAAATTTGAAGCTAATGTTTGAAGTGTGATTCCGTTGGGGTTCGAACCCAAGACCCACAGCTTAGAAGGCTGTTGCTCTAATCCAACTGAGCTATTGAAA
>CAKQEI010000110.1 GCA_934230115.1 uncultured Prevotella sp.
GTGAACATGTAGCTCACGTGAGCGGCAGCTGTGTTACCATCACATGTGATAAACTTTTTTTCTTTAGCCATTTTGTTATAAAATAAAAAATGTTAGTGTATTTTGTTTTAGTATAATAATCCGAACATCCACAAGGGAATGTAGTTGTCGTGTCCTACGGTAGAATTGTAGACAGCATAGAGAATGTCGGGGGCATTGCGTTGCCTTGCCGAATTGGTGCCGTCAACAATCTTGAATTTCAACCGCTCGTCCACGATATAGTAAGCATCCTTGTTGCCCTGATTCACCTTATGGTCCTTCCACACCAAGTTAACGAAAAACGTTTCCATAGCATCTTGTGTGTTAGCCACAATGGGATAGATAGCGTACATCAGATTCGGGTTATACATCATCACCTTAGAGGGCTTCTTGGGGAAATCGTCGCCCACATGGTAAATCATGTTGATAAGACGCGCGTCCGACAAATACTTGATGTAGTTCATCACGGTGGCACGACTTGTCTCGATATTGCTGGCAAGATTGCTTATGTTTGGAGCCTTGGGGCCCTCAACGGCAAGAAGATAGAACAGTTTCTTTATCTTGGTGAGATACTTCAGCTCTATCTGCTTGATGAGCAAGATGTCGACCTCGGTCATCATGTTCATTGTCTTCAACAGGTTCTCCTCGAAGTTGCGATGCTCGCGGAAGAAGGGATAAAAGCCATGATGAAGATAATTGGTGAAATGCGACTGAATGTCAATCTGCTGAGCAAACTCATTGGCAATATCGACGTGTCGCTCAAGAATGTCGTCAAGAGTGTGTTTAGCGAAGTTCTTGCCAGTGAGCAGGTTGAGATACTCGCGGAAAGAGAATCCCCTGAGATTGTAGCTCTTTACTATTCCGCCCAATTCGGGGTTTTCCTCCTTCAAGCGCATCACACTCGACCCAGTGAACACAATCTTAAGTCCTGGACACTGGTCGTAGCACTGGCGAAGCTCGCTGCTCCAATCCTGCTGTTTGAACACCTGGTCGATAAGCAGAACCTTACCTCCGCGCGCGTAGAAATCGGCTGCAAAGTCGGCTATGCCACGTCCTTGGAAGTAGAAGTTGTTCATGTTCACATACAGGCAGCGGCGGTCGTCGGCAGCAAAGTTCTCCTTGGCGTATTGCAACAGAAACGTGGTCTTTCCAATACCACGAGTACCCTTAATGCCAATAAGGCGGTCGTTCCAGTTGATCTCGTCCATGAGATCTCGTCTAACTGGAGCGTCCGTATGCTCAACGAGGTATTTGTGTGTCTTGAAGAAAGCTTCCATTTTTTGTGTGACTGTTGTTTAACTTTGCAAAGGTAATATTTATTTCTTTATTTGCAAACTCTATATTACAAAATCTTAGATTTTTTGTTTTTTTTACATTCTCACGAGTTATGACTACCCTATAATGACGAGGTAAAAAAATAATTAGTTAACTTTGCAATGATTTACACAATAAATCATGCAATCTCTACATTATAATATATAAAGAACAAAACGCAATAAAAACAATATGGAAGTAATAAAAACTGATATTGAGGGAGTGGTAATCATCGAGCCACGCATATTCAAGGATGCGCGAGGCTATTTCTTCGAGAGTTACTCACAACGAGAGTTTGAAGAGAAAGTGGGCAAGGTGGACTTCTGCCAGGACAACGAGAGCATGTCGTCGTATGGAGTGATGCGCGGACTGCATTTCCAGCGTCCCCCATTCACACAAAGCAAACTGGTGCGTTGTGTAAAGGGCCGCGTGCTTGATGTGGCTGTCGACATACGCAAGGGAAGCCCTACATACGGAAAGCATGTGGCTGTGGAGCTCTCAGAGGACAACCACCGCCAGTTCTTCATTCCGAAGGGGTTTGCTCACGGCTTTGCAGTATTGAGCGATGTGGCTGTGTTCCAATACAAATGCGACAACTTCTACCATCCGGAGGCAGATGGAGGCATATCCATACTCGACGACTCACTGGGCATCGACTGGCGCATACCTACCGACAAGGCCATACTCAGTGAGAAAGACACCAAGCATGTTATGCTGAAGGACTTTGACTCTCCTTTTTAATAAACCTTACAGATAAAACCAATACATCATGAATATACTCATAACTGGAGCCAACGGACAACTCGGACACGAGATGCAACGTGTGGCAAAAGAAAGCAACGACAACTATATCTTCACAGATGTGGCTGAGGGATACGAGAACCTCGACATCACAGACCTCGAAGCCATACGCAAAATGGTGAAGGCGAACAATATTGGAATCATCGTCAACTGTGCCGCCTATACAAATGTAGACCGCGCAGAATCTGACTTCGATACTGCCAACCTCATCAACAACACGGCAGCAGGCAATCTCGCCACAGCAATGAAGGAGGTGGAAGGCACACTGATACACGTGTCAACCGACTATGTGTTCCAGGGCGACCGCAACATTCCATGCCGCGAAGACTGGCCTACCAACCCACTCGGAGTATACGGAAAAACAAAACTTGCAGGCGAGAAGGCTATAGAGGCCACAGGATGCCAACACATCATCCTGCGCACGGCTTGGCTCTACTCGCAATGGGGCAAGAACTTCGTGAAGACTATGCAGTGCCTAACAGCATCGAAGGACTCGCTCAAAGTGGTGTTCGACCAAGTGGGAACACCTACCTTTGCCGGCGACCTTGCCGACGCCATAGCCCACATCATCAACACCCGACAACTCGACAAGACGGGCATCTACCACTTCTCCAACGAGGGCGTATGCTCATGGTTCGACTTCGCCAAGATTATCTGCGAACTGTCGGGCAACACATGCGACATACAGCCTTGCTATAGCGAGGAGTTTCCAAGTCCCGTGAAGCGTCCGCACTTCTCCGTGCTCGACAAGTCGAAGCTGAAAAGCACATTCGGCATAAGAGTGCCTTACTGGACCGACTCGCTGAAGAAGTGCATCAAGCAACTTGCTGACAACAACTAACCATTATAAATTTTAAATCATAAACAACTATGAGAACAATCATCATCACTGGAGGAGCCGGATTCATCGGCTCACACGTAGTTAGACTATTCGTCAACAAGTACCCCGAATATCATATCATCAATCTCGACAAATTGACGTATGCGGGAAACCTCGCCAACCTCAAGGACATAGAGAACCGCGACAACTACACATTCGTAAAGGGCGACATCTGCGACTTCGAGCTCGTAATGCGCCTGATGCAGGAACACCACGTCGACGGCATCATCCACCTTGCTGCCGAGAGTCATGTCGACCGCTCTATCAAGGACCCCTTCACCTTCGCACGCACCAACGTGATGGGCACACTCACTCTGCTGCAGGCCGCCAAGCTCTACTGGGAGTCGCTGCCCGAGAAATACGAAGGCAAGCGTTTCTACCACATCTCTACCGACGAGGTGTATGGCGCGCTGGAGCTTACACATTCTGAAGGCATCGAGTCGCCATTCACAACCAAGGCTTCGAGCAGCCACCACCACGCTTATGGCGAAGACTTCTTCACAGAGGACTTGAAGTACAACCCCCACTCGCCCTACTCTGCCTCAAAGGCTTCGAGCGACCATTTCGTGCGTGCCTTCCACGACACATACGGAATGCCAACCATCGTGACCAACTGCTCCAACAACTATGGCCCATATCAGTTCCCAGAGAAGCTCATTCCGCTCTTCATAAACAACATTCGCCACCGCAAGCCTCTGCCAGTATATGGCGAGGGACTGAACGTGCGCGACTGGCTATATGTTGAGGACCATGCACGCGCAATCGACCTTATCTTCCATGATGGAAAAATAGCCGACACCTACAACATCGGCGGTTTCAACGAGTGGAAGAACATCGACATCATACACGTGCTCATCAAGACTGTAGACCGACTCTTGGGACGCAAGGAAGGTGAGGACCTCAACCTCATCACACACGTAACCGACCGTATGGGCCACGACATGCGCTATGCCATCGACTCGCGCAAACTTCAGCGCGAACTGGGTTGGGAGCCATCGCTTCAGTTTGAGGAAGGCATCGAGAAGACCGTACGCTGGTATCTCGACAACCAGGCATGGATGGACAATGTGACTTCGGGCGACTATCAGAAGTATTATGACGATATGTATAAGGATAGATAAAAAAATCAAGGGC
>CAKQEI010000111.1 GCA_934230115.1 uncultured Prevotella sp.
ATCTTTTCATTTTACTACAAATATACGATATTGTTTTTTACGTTCCAAGTTTTTACTGCATTTTCTTTCGTTTTTTTTATTTTTTATTACCTTTGCACCCAGCGAAATAGAATATAGAAACTATGAATAAGAAAATGCTCATAACGTTTCTATGCTTCTCGGCCATATCACCGATGATGGCACAGGATATCAAGGGAAAGATTGTGGATGAGAAGGACCAACCTTTGGCATTTGCCAATGTAGTGCTTTTGAATAGGCAGGATTCTGCTTTTGTTAAAGGTGTTGTGAGTGGTGAGGATGGACATTTTACCATCGATTCGCCTTGCAACGATGGAATAATCAAGGTTACCTGATTTATGCATATAAGTCCTTTGCCAGTACCACATAAGTAACACTCCAGTACCACATAAGTAACACTCCAGTACCACATAAGTGAAACTCCAGTACCACCTATATGAAACTCCAGTACCAGTTGAATGGTACTGAAAACGGTACTGGGAGCGTGCGTCAAGCTTATTGTATTGAGGCAAAATGGAGAGTGGAGTGATGTCGTTTTTATAGTAAGATGAGGGTGTATCAAAAGTCAAGCAAAGGCAAATCAACGAATGATTGGCATTTGCTTGACCGATATTTTTTCTATCTAATTACCCACTCCGTAATGTTTCGTTCATCCTTTACGTTGAAAGCTATTCCTACCTTCACTACCTTCTTGCCACTCAATGCGAATGCGTCTGCATAACGTTTTTCATCTATTTGGGCAAGAGCCTCATCGGCTGTCTTATCAAACTTCAGTTCCATGATAAACACATGGTCGTGGGTTTCGAGAGTGATATCTGTGCGTCCCTTTTCTGTTCGCTGCTCCACAAGGATGCGATAGTCGTTAAGAAGGGCAAAGATGATGTAGAGCATCTGTTGGAAATGACCCTCGTAGAGAGTATTGTCGCAATAAGGCACAGTCGCAAGGAAAGTCTTAAGCAAACTCAATGCTCCGTCAATGTCTCCACTATTGATGAAAGCCGACATGCGAGCAATGACAACTTTACCCTCATCAATTTCAGTAGTAACATAATTCGGCAACATACTATCATACAGACCGACACTTATTTCCTTGTTAGGAATGTCGAGCTTATAGAGTCTCAGTTGCTCATCATAATCCTTTATTGTGATGTATCCACTCTGGTATAGCAATGGTGTTATCGAGGTAATGTTCTCCGTAGGAGCGTCAAACGACGACTGCTTGGCGTAGATGTTGCCTACGGTTGAGGGGAGAACCTTGAACTTGCGCATCATTTCAATAAGATAGGTTGGGGTGCCTGATGTGAACCAGTAGGAATCTATCTTCTGTTTAGAGAAACAATTCAGCAGACTGTATGGATTGAATATATCTTGCGAAGGCCATGTGAAATGATAACCGTCGTAGTTATACTTCAGTTCTTCGATTGTTTTCTCGCGAGTCAACTCCAACTTGCTGGCAAGAGAGTCAATGTCTTCCGACATCTCGCTATACAATTCATCCTCAGTAATTCCACAAACTCCGGCGTATTCCTCGTCCATGCTTATATTATTGATATTGTTCAGCTCACTGAAAATACTGAGTTGCGAGAACTTAGTGATTCCTGTAAGGAAAACAAAGCGTAGGTATGGGTCGCAATCTTTCAGTGGACTAAAGAAATTGCGCATGATACAGCGCATTTTATCCAATTGTTCATCAGTATGCACCACATCAAGCAACGGAGCGTCGTATTCATCAATAAGCACAACCACCTGCCTGCCAGTTTGCTTGTAGGCCGTCGTTATCAAGTTGGCCAGTCGCACATTAGCATCCTTAGCTTCGCTCTTTATACCAAAGTTTTTTTCATTTTCTTTAAGAATATAGTCAAGGAATCTATTAAGCTGTTCCTCATCCTGGTGCTTTCCTCCAGCCAGGCTGAAATGTATAACAGGATATTGCTCCCAATCATTTTCTAATCTCTCTATAGCCAATCCTCTGAAAAGGTCTTTCTTTCCCTCGAAATAGCTTTTCAGTGTAGACACAAGCAACGACTTGCCGAACCTGCGTGGACGGCTGAGGAATATGCACTTGCTGTCGGCATGTGTCATATTATAGACATACTTCGTCTTGTCGATGTAAACGCGGTCTTCCTTACGTACAAGTTCGAAAGTCTGCATTCCAAGTGGATATAGTTTTCTTGCCATATTCTATAGTTTCGGTTTCTTGTGTAAAGTTAGCATTAAAACTTGAAACAACAAAACATTTTTTTGATTTATATGTTTTTCCAAAAGCGGAAATCAACTGTATTCTACTACCTATATCATAAGATATTGGCATTAGATCATCATTAGAATTGGCATTGGTTATTGGATAATCAAAAAAAATAAAGTAATTTTGCACTCACAATAATGTAATGAATAATAGAGGAAACAATGAAACGCAAAATTCTTATCTTTTTATTTAGCTGCATAAATGTAGGCATAAGCTTCGCTCAAAGTTTTAGTGGGAACTATACTACAGAATGGCAATGGGACATGAACAACAAGACCAACTGGGTTAATCTGCTAAGGTTGGAGATGAGCATTCCTATTGGCAAGGGCAATGACTCCTTTGAGGCTGCCACCCTTCATGTATCGAAGAACAACGACAACATAATTGACGACTGGCAGGGATTCTCGAATATTGAGACTGATAATTTGTTTGCCACCATTGCTGTGCTCGGATATATGCATGAATGGAAAGCAGGACATCTGTTTGTGGGAGTAAGAAATGTGAACGAGGATTTCTTCACTTCTGATGTCACATCGCTCTTCACCAACAGTTCCGGCGGCATTTTTCCCACCATAGCCTCAAGCTATCCTATCGCCAACTATCCATTCTCGGGTCTTACCATATATTTTGATGTGACCAAAGGTGGATGGACATTCAGAAACAGTCTGTATAATGGCGTGGGCTACAATGGATGGAAGGGTAAGGACAATCCTTTCATTGTGCGGCCCAAGAAAGACGGCATCTTCAACATGTCGCAGCTGGAATATTCCTATAGCAAGGGCAACTATTATGCGGGAGTGGCTGTACACACTCGACAATTCCCTATTGATGAGGAGGGAGAAATGGCTCCTATAGAGGAGTCGTATAGCAAGACCACATGCGCATGGTGGATATATGGCGAACAAAAGCTTTGGACTGCGGGCGAGAAGAGTCTGACGTGCATGCTGCAATATTCCGAGAACACAAGCCACAGAAACGGTTGCTACAGATATGCCGAGGCTGGATGCGCCTACAAGGATAGCAACAACGAGATTGGCCTGTCGGGACAGTATGCTAAATTCCACCAAGGTGCGGAGCATTCTATAGAGGTGACATGGAAAAGACAGCTGAATGATGCTATCGCACTGCAACCGTCATTTCAGTATATATCCAACGGTAACGGCGACTTCACGGCATTAAGCGCAAGATTGTATTACAGCTTTTAATATGATAGAGGGTGTATCAAAAAGACTTTACTTCTTTTCGATGCACCCTCTTGTTTTTTATCATTCAATTTATTTACAACTACTCTACAGTAAGCTTTACTGTCTTTAGATCTCGACTGTTAGGACCTACCATAATAGTGAAGTCACCTGGCTCTACAACCGGTTTTAAGTCTGAGCCATAGAATTCAAGCTGACTGCGTGTTATGTCGAATTTCACAGTCTTCGACTCTCCACTCTTTAAGTGGATACGCTGAAATCCCTTCAGTTCCTTCACCGGACGGGCGATACTTGCACTTATGTCACGGATATAAAGCTGCACTATCTCGTCGCCATCACGCAAGCCTGTATTCTTCACCGTTATTGAAGCCTCCACTTTACCGTCGGCTTTCATTTTGGAGGAACTAAGGGTCAAGTCGCCATACTCATACGTGGTGTACGACAGTCCATAGCCAAATGGATAGAGAGGATCGTTGCGCACGTCGAGATAATTGCTTTGATACTTGAAGAAACGGTCGGTTCCTTCGGGCACTGGTCTGCCCGTATTCATGTGATTGTAGTAGAGAGGCAGTTGACCAACGTTTTGCGGAAAACTGTTTACTGTCTTGCCTGTAGGCACCTTGTCGCCAAAGAGCACGTCACAAACAGCGTC
>CAKQEI010000112.1 GCA_934230115.1 uncultured Prevotella sp.
AGACGTGATGGCTCTTCGCGATTTGGTGCAAACAACCGTTATGCCACATTCCCTTCGTTCTCGCTTGGATGGAATGTCATCAACGAACCTTACTTTAAGGCTCCTAAGTGGTTGTCTACACTGAAAGTGCGTGGTAGTTGGGGTAAGAATGGTAATGATAACATCGGCGATTTCACCTATGCTGCATGGACCGCATCACCTTATAATACTATATGGGGACGTGGAGAGAACGTAGTGAATGGAGTGCAGGCAGGTGCTCTTGCCAATCCCGACTTGAAGTGGGAGGAAAGCATACAGACCGACCTTGGTATCGACCTTGGTTTCTTCGATAATGCGCTCACCTTCTCTGTCGACTGGTTCAACAAGAAGACAAGCGGCATGATTATATCCATGCCGATACCTAACTATGTAGGTTCGGAGGCTCCTCTTGGCAACGTGGGTGACATGTCGAACAAGGGTGTAGAAATGGAGTTGGGCTACAAGTGGTATGTAGGCAAGGCTAAGTTCCATGTCAAGGGCAACGCTTCTTATCTCAAGAACACACTTACCAACCTCGGTAACACTTCGGGATATCTTGAATTGGACAATATGCAGAATACGGGAACTATCACACGCGCCTCAAATGGTGAGCCTTTCCCTTACTTCTATGGCTACAAGACCAATGGCATATTCCAGACAATGGACGAGGTGAAGGCTTATGTCAACGACAAAGGCGAAATGCTTCAACCTAATGCAAAACCAGGTGATGTGCGTTTTGTAGACGTTGACAATAGCGGAACAATCGATGCTGCCGACCGCACAAAGATAGGAAAGGGAATGCCCGATTGGACCTATGGCTTTACCTTCGGAGCCGAATACAAGGGTTTTGACTTCATGTTTATGCTTCAGGGCACTATTGGCAACGACATCTACGATGCTACACGACGCACCGATGTACGCCCAGCCAATCTTCCATCATATATGCTCAACCGCTGGACAGGACCTGGTACAAGCAATAAGTATCCGCGTTTTGTGGTGGGCGACGGCACCAACTGGCAAAGCTCCGACCTCTATATCACCGACGGTTCTTACCTGCGTCTTAAGAATATACAGCTTGGCTATACACTGCCAAAGAGTGTGACACAGCGTTTCTTCGTAAACAACCTGCGTGTATATGTGGCAGCCGAGAATCTGATTACATTTACCAAATATGCTGGATATGACCCAGAGATATCATCTGGTGGCACATCGCTCGGTGTTGACTATGGTGTATATCCGCAGAGCCGCACATTTACAGTAGGTGTGAATGTTGGATTCTAAAGAAATCAAACAGGACATTTAATCTTTTAAAAGAAACCATTATGAAATCGATCAATAAATATATAATCATAGCAGCTCTCGCCACTCCTCTCGCCCTTACAAGCTGCTCCGACAGTTTCCTCGACGTTACACCTCCCGACAAGGCCACCGTCGATGAGTATTTCAGTACCTACGACCATATCATTGAGGCTATGGCAGCCACATACAATCCTATGCGCGGGTACGACTGGAACAACAGTCAGTATGCTCCTCTTACGCTTTGCTCCGACGTTATGGGTGATGATGTGTGGCCTGGAGGCTCTGGTATAAGCGACAATCAGCATCTGCACAAGATGTTCAACTTTGAGTCGTCGCAGAACTCATCCGATGCTCTTAGCGGTATATGGGACCAGAGCTACAAGGGAGTGCGCAATGCCAACGACGTGTTGCACTATATTGAAAACTCAAAGTCAAACCTCACTGATACCCAATACAACACTCTCTCGGCCGAAGCCCGCACATTGCGTGCTTTCTACTACATGCAGTTGTGGAAGTTCTATGGCAACATTCCTTTCTATATGGAGAATCTCAAGACTCCGTATATTGCCGAGCAGAAGTCAGCCAATGAGGTCTACGAGACTGTTATCAGCGATCTTGAGTCTGCCATTGGTCTCAACGCCTTGCCTTTGAAGTGGGATGACGACAATATTGGACGTATGAGTCAGGCTGCCGCCTATATGATCTATGCAGAAATGGTGATGTATCAGAATGACGAGTCGCGCTACCAGAAGGCTCTCTCCTACATGCAGCAGATTATCAGCGACACTAATGACTACGACCTCAATCCCGACTATGCCAACATATTCCTTGAAAGCGGCGAATGGTCGAAGGAGAGCATCTTTGAGATTTGCTATAAGGACGACAATGCATTGCGTGCATGGGGTGGTGGTGTCGTTAATGCAGGCGGAACCATTTATCCTCGTCTTATAGGTCCTGCTGGTGGTGTGCCAGAGGATGGAGTAGACAACGGATGGGGTTTTGAGCCTGTTCGCGAGGAGACTTACAATATGTTTGCCGAAGGTGATGTTCGACGCGATGCCACCGTGTATGATGCTCGCAAGGCTTCTTACACCAAGCGTTATCAGGACACAGGTCTGTGGCTTAAGAAGTATCTGCCCTATACCGAGAACAACAAAGACCAAAAGGCCGACGGCGACCTCAACTTCAACAACAACCTGCGTATATATCGTTTTGCCGAGACTTTGCTCAATGCTGCCGAACTGCTGGTTCGCACCAATGGCGACTTGTCAAAGGCGCAGCAGTATCTTAACCTTGTGCATCATCGTGCAGGACTTGCCGACAACCGTGCCGCTACTATCGACAATATCATAGATGAGCGTCACCTTGAGTTTGTTGGCGAAGGCAAACGCTATTGGGATCTTGTGCGCACAGGCAAGGCTGCCTCTACGCTTACTCCTGATGCCTATGGCTATCGCACAAACACATGGAGTGAGAGCAAGAAGTATCTGCCAATACCGTTGAGCGAGATTGACGCGTCGCACGGAACTTTGAAGCAGAATAATTATTAAAATCTAAAAAATAACGAGACTATGAAACTCAACAATATATATACTCTGGCACTTGCTGCCTTGTCTTTGGCAGCATGTAGCCCCGAGGATTTTGACGGTGTGTCGGAGGCTGGTTTGCCGGTAGCCGAAAACGCTAAAGTGACAGCTACTGTTGATGATGCCACCAACACTGTTACCTTCAACATTGCGGGCGATGGCATTTATCCTATGTGGTACATTCCAGTTGACGGCAAGGAGGTGACCAAGAATCCCGTGTATTCCACTCTTAATCCTCTGCAGAAGATATGGAGCAACGCTGGCGACTATAAAATATACTATCGTGTGGGCAACCGCAATGGTATGTCGCAGGGAATGGGCGAGACAACATTCCATATAGCCAACTCACTCACCAACTATGATGAGCTGCTTGCCATGCTCTGTGGCAAGGAGTGGCGCATAGCCTCTACCGAGGCTGCACACATGGGTTGTGGACCATCGGGTACCGACGGTACTGAATGGTGGACAGCCAAGCCCAACGACAAAGCCGGCTTTGGTGTGTATGACGATCGCCTGACATTTGGTAGCGACTATTCGTATATCTATGACCCGGGCGAGGGTGGAACTGTATTTGTGAACAAAGAATGCACCGTTCTTGGTGGTCCTCAATCAGAAGACTTCATGGCTGCTGTCGACGGCAAGAAGCCGAGTTCGTTCAAACTCTCTACCGAGGGCGAGAACATTTACATGACTATGCCTGCCGGCACTTACTTCCCATACATTCCCGCCGACGCGGCCTTCAATGGTGAATTGAAATTGCGTATTGAGAGTCTTGTGGGCAGCACAATGGTGCTTGTTTGGGATAATGGCGAGATAGCTTGGCATTATATCCTTACCAATGCCGACGAAGGTTT
>CAKQEI010000113.1 GCA_934230115.1 uncultured Prevotella sp.
TTTGAGTTTTGAATTATCGGCAAAGCCGATTTTGAGTTGTTCAGTTTTGAGTTTTGAATTGTTTAGTTCAAGTTTTGCGTTCAAGTTTTGTGTTCAAGTTTTTGTGTTCAAGTTTTGCGTTCAAGTTTTGCGTTCAAGTTTTTGAGTTTTGACTTTGAGTCGTTTGAGTTTTGATTTTCCACTTAGATTCCGTGTTCATCTCCAACTCACAATTCAAAATTGAATAATTCAAAATCGCCTACGGCGATAATTCAAAATTCAACATTCAAAACTCAAAATTTTCTTCCTGTCCAGGAAAAAAAATTTTCCTGTCGAGGGAGTTATTTTTGTTGTTTTGTTTTACGATTGCAAAGTTACTACATTTCACGCCAAAATGCAATAGTTGTACGGAAGTCGTGGAGCATTTGTACGGAAGTAGCATTCAAACTCAGATTGTCATGATTGTCATGATTGTCATGAAGGTCATTAAGAAAAAAAAGTGGTTGTCAGACTCTCTATAGTAATATAAAAATATATATTTTTATATTACTATAGAGCACTTTTTCGCATTCTCAAAAACCTTAATGACAATCATGACAATCATGACAATCATGACAATCTGAAGGTGTTGTTGAGATATTTTACTGTAGTTCTGTAAATTTTTTCCGCTTTTTAGGTGTTCTTTTCAATGAAAAACACTACCTTTGCAAATAATGAACAATAATTCAAAAGAAAAGAAAAAATAACAAACTAAAAACCGCGGGTTATCTTATTCATAACCTAAACCTGTAAGAAAAAATCTGACAATTCTTGCTATTGCAAGCGGCCAAGCCGATTGCAAGCTCAAAACACCAAATTTAAATTCAAACTTCCAACTCCCAACTCCTCCATGCCTCTATTCTCCCTCCCCATAACCGGACTTCGACACCACGACTTCGCACGACGACTCGACGAGCTCTACAGGCTCGCACCTGGCAAGCGTGTGTCAATAAGCATCGAGCACGACAACCCTGGCGAGCCCGATGCCGTGATAGTGTACATGGGGCAAAACTGCGTGGGATATGTGCGCAGCGGCGACGACCGCAAGCTGGCTGCCGACCTGATAGCGGCCTCGGGCAGGAGTTTGATGCTCGGCAAAGTGACCGCCACCGACCCCGCACACCGTCTGCTGTGGATGGAGCTGACGGGCGACGAAGTCGCAGTCGCGCAAAAGCAAGAAAGCCCCACGCTGCCCGCAGGATGGACGCTCAAGGGCAAGACCATGCCCGCAGACGAGGCTGAGGTGAGGCTGCACACCATGCTCAGCAGTCTGGAGATGGTGCTGGGCGATCAAGAGCCTTGGGAGGAGGACATGGAGGAATGGCTCGACTACGCATGCCGCAACCTCTGGCGCGACATCAGCCGCGAGACGTGGATGCTCACAAAACGCATAATGGCGCAGCTCGCACGGGGTAGCGCCAGCCACCCCGAGTATGCCGGCAAAGCCGACACGCTGCAGGCTGCCATCGACCACATGGGCTCGCCTGAGGTGAGGAGGCTGCAGGTGGAGCAAATACACAACATGGCCCACTCGCCACACATGGACACTCTGCTGCTGCAATACGACGAGCAGCCACCTGAAGCCGAGGACGGCCTGCCATCCGCCCTGCAGCAGCTCTTCATGCAGGACGGCGAGATATTCATGGGCAAGATGTGGTATCAGCACATGCCATACAGCAGGATGCAAGCCATGAAGACACAGCTCGCAATAATGATAAGGAAGAAGGAGGACGCTGCTGCCCCACCACCAAGCGGCATCCCCACCGAATGGCTTATAGAATGGGCTAAGAAGCAAGGCGACAAGCACAAAATAGACGTGGTGAGGCAGATTGTGGCGACGCACGAGATGGAACGCTCCAACCCCGAGCTCGACGCCAAACTCAAGAACATGCAGCAGCCCACGGAGCCGAAGAGCATTACTAACAACTTTGCCGAGGGCAGCGTGACAATGCAGTCGGGCAGCTCGATCAACGGCGACGTGGAAATTTCATGACCTAAACCAAAGGAGAATACTATAGGAGAAAATATTTATGAGCAACATTACTAACAACTTTGCCGAGGGCAGCGTGACAATGCTGTCGGGCAGCTCGATGAACGGCGACATCCACATCGACAACGTGTACAACGGACAAATAGGCTCTCAGCCGAACGATAACGCCGAGGGCGGCTCCATTGCAGCCGAAGCGCAGACGATGAACGGCAAGACTGCCGGCAAGAAGGCGGTGGAAGCCAGTCCGCTGCGACTATCGTCGAGGAAGGGCACGAAGATCGACTTCATCAGAATGATGAACGCATGGTATGAGTGTGGATACGTGGAGAACGGAAACGGGGCGCGGCCCACGAAGAAGGAATATTTCAAGTGGCTGGGCAATGTGTTCAACACCGACCTGTCCGACTACTACAATCATCTATCAACCTCTAAGTCTTGCGCTGTGACATGCGATTCACAGACACGCATTTTTGACGAACTGAAGGAAAGACACAAGGATTTATTCAAAGAATGATGTTTTTTTAGAAAAAATCGTTATACAGTCGTTATACAGTATAAGAACGCATCCAAGGAATGTCGCTAAATTTGCACCGTCAATCAGACAAAACAACGTCTGGTTGGCGGTGCTTGTCGTTTATGCATATTCCTATAATATGAATCGTGCGAATGGGTTGAGCTATGACGATGAACACCATATAAGGGTTAGATAAAATAAGTTTTATGTCTTTTAAAATTCAATACAACTATGAATGGTGAGATTCAGATTTTTGAAAGCCCGGAGTTCGGACAGATTCGGACGGTGAAGGGCGAGAAGGGCGAACCGTGGTTCTGCTTGGCGGATGTGTGCAAGGTGCTTGGGCTTAAGCAGAGGCATGTGAGAGAACGACTTGAGGATGGGGTCGTTTCAACCGACCCCATCGCCGACTCGCTTGGACGATTGCAGATGGCTAACTTCGTGAATGAGGACGGCCTGTATGATGTCATCCTCGACAGCCGCAAGCCATCGGCAAGGGCTTTCCGCAAATGGATCACCTCAGAGGTGCTCCCCCAAATCCGCAAGACGGGCGGCTATATCCCCCTCAATGCCGAGGACGACGAGAAGACGATTATGGCCAAGGCGTTGGAGATTATGAACCGCACTTTGGCGCAGAAGGATGAGTTGATAGAGGCTCAGAAACCTAAGGTGGCGTTTGCCAATGCCGTGACCACGGGCGACGGCTGCATCCTCATCAGCGAAATGGCGAAGCTGCTCACCCGCAACGGCTACGTGACTGGCCGCACACGATTCTTCCGCTGGCTGCGAGAGAACGGCTACATCTTCAAGAAGTCGACTGAGCCGATTCAGAAATGGGTGGAAATGGGAATTTTTGCCACGTCGGTGACGATGATTCACACCAACCACGGGGCTGAGGAGAGAGTGACGACGAAGGTGACGGGGAAGGGACAGGAGTATTTCCTTAGAATGTTGAGTGTGGAATGTGGAATGTTGAATGGTCGGCAAAGCCGATGAAGAATGAGGAATGAAGAGTGAAGAACGAAGAGTGAAGAAAGAAGAGTGAAGAATCCAATAGTTAAGGGAACTTAAGTAAGTATTCATATTTATCTTTATATATGAACGGTAATCTGTAGGAGGAGGGAGTGTCAAAACGCAAACAAAAG
>CAKQEI010000114.1 GCA_934230115.1 uncultured Prevotella sp.
TCGGCATAAGAAAGATTTCTTACACCGAATCAAAACTAAGTCTCAAATTTTATATTTGGCGGAGATTCAGAATACATCACTATGAGAGCCTGTGTTAGTTATACCTTAAATTCCGCAACACTCCTGTTTCTTGTATTGGATTTGTTGCGTAAGAAAGGCAATAAAATTTATATTTACGTCGTTAATGAATAAAGCATATTGAGAATATCAAGGAGTGCGCTATCAAGCTTTGCTCCACTGAGAACACACATACGACATAAAAGAATTTTTTATTTATGAGTAAACAGAACATTGCCCTTATCACGGGCGTTACAGGTCAGGATGGCTCTTATCTGGCAGAATTGCTGTTGGATAAAGGCTATGATGTCCATGGAATCATCCGCCGTTCATCAGTTGATTACCGTGAGCGCATTGCTCATCTTGAGGGTAGGCCACATTTTCATCTTCACTATGCCGACCTTGGCGACTCTATGTCTATCGTAGGCGTTGTGTCTGATGTGCGTCCTACAGAGATATACAACCTTGCTGCACAAAGCCATGTGCAGGTTAGCTTCGATTCTCCTGAGTTCACCGCCGACGTGGATGCCGTGGGTGTGCTCCGCATTATCGAGGCTGTTCGTAAGGTTGGACTTAGCAACACTTGTAAGATCTACCAGGCTTCCACCTCCGAACTTTATGGTAAGGTGGAGGAGGTACCCCAGAACGAGGAAACTCCATTCCATCCTTTCTCTCCATACGCTGTTGCCAAGCAGTACGGTTTCTGGATTATAAAGGAGTATCGTGACGCATATAATATGTTCTGCTGCAACGGTATTCTCTTCAACCATGAGAGTGAGCGTCGTGGTGAGACTTTCGTTACACGCAAGATAACTCTTGCCGCTGCCCGTATTGCACAGGGCTTACAGGACAAGCTTTATCTCGGTAATCTTAACTCTCTTCGCGACTGGGGGTATGCCAAGGACTATGTTGAGTGTATGTGGCTCATACTTCAGGCTTCAAAGCCAGAGGACTTTGTCATCGCTACAGGCGTTCAGCACAGTGTGCGTGAGTTCGCACAGCTCGCCTTCCATTATGTAGGCATCGAATTGAAATGGGAGGGTAAGGACGAAAACGAGAAGGGTATCTGCGTAAGCGGACCAGAGAACCTTATCGGCAAAACTCTCGTTGAGGTATCTCCCGACTTCTACCGTCCTACTGATGTTGTTAACCTCTGGGGTGACCCGACTAAGGCAAAGGCTAAACTCGGCTGGAATCCTAACACGACCACTTTCGAGCAGCTTGTAAAGATTATGGTTGACCATGATATGGCGAAGGTTGCATCGGAGGGTGCTGCTGCTAAGGTAAGAATGAACTTGGCGGAGTATTTGGAAAAGGGAATTGTGAAGTAGTTTTCACAATGTTAAGTGTTTAATGTTAAATGTTAAATTGAGATGTTAAGTAAAGACAGCAAGATATACATTGCGGGACACCACGGACTTGTGGGTTCCGCTATATGGAACAACCTTAAGGCTCGTGGCTACAACAATCTTGTAGGCCGCAGCCATAAGGATTTGGACCTTACAGACCAGCAGGCCGTTGCGCGCTTCTTTGACGAGGAGCGTCCTGATGCCGTTGTGTTGGCTGCCGCTTTTGTTGGCGGCATTATGGCCAACTCTCTCTACCGTGCCGACTTCATCATGCAGAACATGAAGATGCAGTGCAATGTGATTGAGAATGCCTATAAGCATGGGGTAAAGAAATTGCTTTTCCTCGGCTCTACTTGTATCTATCCCAAGAATGCTCCACAGCCAATGAAGGAGGACTGCCTGCTGACATCGCCTTTGGAGTATACCAATGAGGAGTATGCCATTGCAAAGATAGCGGGATTGAAGATGTGCGAGTCGTATAATCTACAGTATGGCACAAACTATATTGCCGTTATGCCGACCAACCTCTATGGACCGAATGACAACTTCCATCTTGAGAACAGCCACGTAATGCCGGCAATGATGCGCAAGATCTATTTGGCTAAACTTATTCATGAAGGCGACTGGCGCAGCATAGAGGTTGACATGAACAAGCGTCCTATCAACCCGACAGACAAGCTTCGTGCAATAATAGGGGAGGGTAATGTTGATGGAAGCAACTCTCACGAACGAATCTTGAAGGCATTGGAGTTCTACGGTATATATAATAATAAGGTGGTGCTTTGGGGTACGGGTACTCCGCTTCGCGAGTTTCTTTGGAGTGAGGATATGGCTGATGCAAGTGTGCATGTGCTCTTGAATGTTGACTTCAAGGATATCATCGGTGTCGAAAAGTACAGCAGCGTGTTCTATGGTGCCAAGACCGACGGCTCGGTTGACAGAAACAACTCTGAGGGTCGTGGCGGAGCAATACCTTCGTTGGGCGAGATACGCAACTGTCATATCAATGTAGGTACAGGTAAGGAACTTACCATTCGCCAGCTCTCTGAACTTGTTGTGAAGGCCGTTGGCTTTGAAGGCACGGTGGAGTTTGATACCACAAAGCCCGATGGCACTATGCGCAAGCTTATTGATGTGAGCAAGCTTCATTCGCTTGGCTGGACACATAAGGTGGAGATAGAAGATGGCGTTCGGATGCTATTCGAATGGTATAAGGAAAGTTTGAATAATTGATAAATAAAGTTGCTATCATAATAGCTGTATAGACTAAGTTGGCTCCATCTCCTTATGAAGTCGGCTTCATAGGTAAAGTAAGTTAACTTCATAAGCCTATGGAGTCGACTTCTTTTTTAGGCTTTTCCTCTTATTTATAAGATGTATTTTAAATTATTTTCTCTCGATCGGTTCTCGATAGCTTCTCGATCGGTTCTCGATAGCTCTTCGTTCATCCTTCGTTCATCCTTCGTTCATCCTTCGTTCATCCTTCGTTAGATGATCGAAGAACAATCGAAGGATGAACGAAGAACAATCGAAGAATGAACGGAGGATCAACGGAGGATCAACAGAGGATGATCGAAGAACTAACGGAGGAAGAACGGAGATTGATCGAAGGGCTAACGATTCTAAAACTATTTGCGATATGTTCTTTTATTATAATATTGTATCGTAGGTGTTTTTGGGGAATTCTATTTAAACTAATTGAAGTTGTTGTTTCATGCCGTGACTTTTGTGTTGGTTAGAGTTTGACGGATTTTTTTGTTGTTTTATTTGTGTTTACGCTTTAAAAAGGATCAAAAACCGCCGTTTGACTTGATTTATCTCAATTATGCACTAAAAATACAAGTTTTTTGAAACTTTTTTCTCAAAACGCTTGCAAGTAACCAATTTTTGTTATACCTTTGCATCCGCTTTCGAGAACGAACGAAACCTCAAGCAAAACGAGTTAAGTTCGTGTTAAGAATGCATTAAGAAAGAGTTCTTTGAAAAGATTTACATAAACAGACAAGTAGTACAAGAAGCAAATCTTTCATTATTATAATGTTAAGATTTGGGTAATTTACAAACCGTTAATTCATTAGGTACACTATTCGTAGTGAGCCTTAAAAATACGGAAGCGTTCTGAAACAGATACAAACAAATGCAGCCTTAGCAATAAGGCGGCAGTAAAAGATATTTTACAATGTAGAGTTTGATCCTGGCTCAGGATGAACGCTAGCTACAGGCTTAACACATGCA
>CAKQEI010000115.1 GCA_934230115.1 uncultured Prevotella sp.
CACAACCACTTGAAACTCAAAACAAAAGCTCAAATCTGCTATTTTTTGCTTTTTTAGTCATTCTTTTTCCGAAAAAACGAGGCCGCCTTGTTATATATATGTGAAACTGGAGATGGTCTACAAAAGATGCGAAACAGATTGTTTCATTTTTGGTTTGGCATATATTCAGAGAATGACAAGTATTTGTTTTTGCCACAGGTTGTTTACGATGAAGAGGACAATGAGAATTACGCAGCCTTAATTATAAGAAGAGACAACCCGAAATTCAATGATTTAGTAACTGAATTTACAAATACGATAACAATGCTAAATGTTAAGCCTTAAATCAACATAAAAGGCTGAACACTCAAAGATAGTGTGTCAAAACTCAAACAAAAGCGGGCTGAAAGCCCAATATCTCCACAGCCCGCATTATTTGGGTTTTGACACACTCTCTTTATATAGTCAATCCAATAAGCAAATACACTTATTATAACCTGTTTAATTCTTCTATATTTTTATCCACCTTTTCAAATTTTTGCTTTCCGAAACTATAACTAAATCGTAACATTACTTTACGACTTTCTCCATGTCCCCAAGACGAGATGTTCAGAACATCTTTTATGCCATAACTATCCCAACGCTCAGTATGAAAGATATCTGTCATTAAAAGAGAAAGGCGCATACGTCCATCATTCCAGCTCTTGTTAATGTCAACATCAATGCTTCCGGTTGGTCTACTAACTTCATAGCTTCCACCTTGTCGCTTAGAATAGTACCTTCCTGATAGTTCAAGGGTTATACCGACAGGTAGAAAGATACTGTTGGTTGCAGACAAAAAGCAGGACGGACGCTTGTATTCATGTTTATATGTTTCGTAATCCAGTTCATTCATAAAGTAGTATAATCCTGCATTTGTACTGAACTGCCACCAAGAAGCAAAGCGTTTTGAGAATATGGCATCAAGACCTAATTGCTGCTGTTTTCCTATATTTTTGGTCGTCATTATTGTTTTGTTGTCTCCATACACATCTGTAATTGATGTAAAATAGTCGTTGAGTTTGTTGTAATATAGGTTCAAAGACAGATTTCCCAATGTGTAGGAAAGCATGATCTTATTGCTTATTTGAGGTTTGAGGAACGGGTTACCTTTCCAATAAGACAATTCATCAAGTAGATATTCAAAAGGATTTAAATCTTCGTAACGTGGTTTGTCCTGTCTTCTACTGTAGAGCAAAGCTATTTTGCTCTTTTCATTTATTGAATATGATGCGCTCAGATTTGGGAATAATCGAAAATGACTCTGGTTATTTGTCTCAGAATCTTGGTTCGTTTGCGATAGGAGTCTGTTGTATGTGTGCATATACTCCATACGCATACCTGCACTCAACTCTATTTTATTCCAAGTGTGAGTGTATTGAGCATAAGCCTCAAAGTTTTTCTCCTTGTAATGGAAGCTGTTTGAGCGCTGTGTGTCTACCACACCATTCTTCTTGAAGAGAAATGTATTGCTACTATTGATAAGAGTTGTCTTGACACCTGTAAGAATTTCGTTCTGAGCATTAGGATTGTATTTGTAGTCTGCAAGAAGCGCATAGATATCAATATCTTTATCTGGTTCTGAATAGAAAAACTCTGAGCGGATTGGCATATTGGCTGTCGAGAAGTATTCATTAGGCTGCTCGCAGCGAGCTTTGCCATCAAAATGTGTCCAATCTGCCGAAAATGAGAGTTGCATCTTTGACGATGGTTTACACAGATAATTCACGCTATTGCTATATTGAAGATTTTTCTGTTCTATATAGTTATTGCGTGCTTTAAGTATATTATCCAACAGATTTGTTCCTTGATAGATTTCTGTTGTTGTCTCTGTCTCTCCAGGTCCTACAAGCACATTTATAGTACTGTTCATAAAAAGCTTGTTCTTTTGATTAGGTTGCCATGAAAAATCAATGCCTGCCGAATAAGTATTGCGTTTGTCGGTATCTGATGTCTCTGAAACACTCTTGTCGCCATTTTGAACCTTTTCGTAACCATAATCCATCGAATGGTATCCTAAACTATGATTATAGTTCAGTCCCAATTGCCATTTGTTCGTATTATAAGAAATAGCGAACTCCGAATTCTGTTTTAGATTTTCCCAATAACCAACACTATGTGACGTCATTACGAAAAGGCCCGATATCTCAGATGTTTTAAGAATAATGTTTATAATACCACCAGCACCTTCTGAGCCAAAACTTGCATTAGGATTATGGGATATTTCTATTTGTGAAATCTTCTCTGAAGACATGGAGCGGAGATAAGTTGACAATTCGTCTCCCTGCAACATTATTTTTCTGCCATTAACATATATGGCTGTTCCACCAAGTGAAGCCAAAGATATTTCGCCTTTATTATTTACGGATACGCCAGGAGAATGCTTCAGAACATCCAAAGCGTTTCCTATGTCTGTAAGATATGATTGAGCAACATTAATATGAATCTTGCCGTTTAAAGAAGTTGTCATTGGACGTGATTTCCTTGCTGTGACTACAATATCTTGCAAAGAAATCTCATCAGGCTCCAAATAGAAGTCTGGAATGGTTTTAGAACCTGATATGTCGATATTCTTCTTTATCTCCTTATAACCCAAAGTCCTTATACATAAAAGAAACTCACCTTTATGAACAGGCATATGAAAATATCCGTTACAATCGGTTACTGTAGTTTCTGTTAGAACATTGTCGGGTAGAGATACCAGCATGACAACTGCTGCATCAAGTCCTTGTTTATGTTCATCAAATATTCTTCCATTTATGCTTTCTTGAGCATTTATAGAAAAAGTATAGCCTATATAAATACAGGCAAAAAAGATTTTTAGTAGAGTATTATTCATAATAACGGTTTTTATAGATAATTATTTGAAATCACACCACGTTTTATATAGTGTCACTTAAACGTTACAAAATTAATAAATCAACCCAACATTTTACTATAAATGATTGAATAATTTTCGTATGTATGAAACTTTATTAAAAATGGCCTTTTGTGTTATAACTGAAAACCTTAATGACTTTCGTGACTTTCATGACAGTTTATGTGGCAAGACAAACCGCAAAGAAAAGTGGAGAAAAACATGGTGGTTTGGACTAATAACCGTAAGTTGCCGTGTGGAAGTGGAGAAGATGATTGCCACGGGCATGATAGACATGGTGGTGGAAACCACCAATTACATCTATGTTCTGGAGCTGAAGCTGAGCAACAATGGCGGCATTGATGCTGCCACGGAGCAAATGAGAGCCAAACAGTATGCCGAGCCTTTCAAGGCCGACAAGCGCAAATTGACTGCCATTGCCATAGAACTGGATGAAAAGGGGAAGGGACTTATAGACTGGAAGGAAGTTGTAAATTGAGTAAAAATAACACAGTGGTTCCACACTTAACTTTCCAATGTGTCATTATGTCAAGAAGGAAGAATGTCATGAATGTCAACTATGTCACGAATGTCATTAAGGTTGGAGAAGATGGGAAAAGGGCTATGGTATAATATAAATAAAATATATAAGTAACTGTTCAGAATTATCTTTATATATGAATGGCAATCAGTAGGAGGATGGTGTGTCAAAACTCATACAATAC
>CAKQEI010000116.1 GCA_934230115.1 uncultured Prevotella sp.
CTATTGAGGTTGAACACTTATAAATCGCTCATTTTAAGCTATTCAGCAGATTATAGAAGAATTTTTCGGAAAAATTCTTCAACGATGGCTAAAACTGTTGTTCTAACCTTATTGTCTCGAGGAGATTTCTTACCTTCATAATTTGTTAAAGCAAATTGATAAGACTCACCACTTTGCAGCAAATCGTTTTCTTCAAAGGCCACACTAAACCCTACATGATAATCACTAACAAATCTATACAGTTTGGTAGCGTTATCATATTCAACACGATATGGCGAGACTGAATTAATAATATCCAACGATAGTTCTCTCATTACAGTACGTTGAAAGTTAATGGTTCCTCGCCAGTACGTGCCTTATAGTCTTCGTACAGCATTTTACGCATTTTCTCCACCAACTCCTTCTTTTGAGCCTTGGCAGAATTCCAGCGTCTTAATGCTTCTTCTCTTGTTATCTTTTCCATATTACAATGTATATTAAATGATTGCAAAATTAACCATAATGACAATTATATTGCAAAGATAATTATTATGTTCTATAAAAACAAGTAAACTCTCAAAAAAATAGCTGACAGATGGGGGCGTTTCAACCGAGCCCCATCCCAATAACACAATGCGATATTCTTGTTAGTCTCAATTAATTTTTCTATTTTTGCAGGGATATTACTAACATAAATATAAAACAACAGGGTTATGATAAGTTATTTTTTGTCAATAGTTGTGAGCATAACGATGTATGGAGCCGTGAGCAACAACGAGGCGGTGAACAATGCCGGGGCAATCAACAGGGCTATAGACGATTGCGCGAGCAAGGGTGGAGGACGTGTGGTGGTGCCGCAAGGCGAATACAGCACGGGGTCGGTTTATCTTAAGTCGGGAGTGACGCTTTATCTGGAGCCGGGCGCTGTGCTGAAGGGAGTGCATGACATTGGGGCTTATGCTCCATTGCAGACCACGCTCAACCTCTCGCGCTACGAAAGCGGACAGGGCACGGTGAACTACAACTCTGCCACCGACGCGCAATGGTCCAAGGCCATGATATTTGCCGTGGGCATAAGCAATGCCGGCATCGAGGGCAAGGGATGCATCGACGGAGCCGACGTGCGCAATCCGCTGGGTGAGGAACACATGCGCGGTCCGCACACCCTGTTGGTGGCTGGCTGCAAGGGGATGAAGTTCGAGGGCTTCAGCGTGAAGCGTTCTGCCAACTATGCGTTTCTGGCTTATCAGATAGAGAAGTCGAAGTTCACGGATCTTAGCATCCAAGGCGGTTGGGACGGCATTCACATACGAGGGGCTAAGCAGGTGGAGATAGCCCATTGCGAGATGCACACAGGCGACGACGCCATTGCCGGAGGCTACTGGGAGCGGATGAGCATCCACCATAATAAGCTCAACTCCTCGTGCAACGGAATACGCATGATTATGCCCTCAGAACGCCTCGACATTACCGACAACGAGATTTATGGCCCTGGCACGTTCGAGCACATCACGTCGCATCGCACGCGCTCGGAGGCTGCTATAAACCTTGAGCCGGGCGGATGGGGCAAGGCTCCAGGACGCATGGACCGGATACGGATTCTGCGCAACAGGGTGAGGAGTGTGCTTACGCCGCTCAGCGTGACGCTAAGCGACGACAACACGATGGGCAGCCTGCTGATAGAAGACCTTGAGGCCCGCGACGTCACGCGCATGGCTCTCTCGGTGAAGAGTTGGGGCAGGGCGCAGACCGACCGTGTGGTGATGCGCCGCTGCAACATGGAGTTCCAAGGCATCGACGACCCCTCGCTTCCCGGATGGTTTGACAACCGTCCTACAAGCGAGTGGCCTGTTTTCCCCGTCTGGGGAATGTATTTCCGTAATGTGAAAGAGGTTGACGCCAAGGACGTGAAGCTTTCTGTCAAGGGCAAGGACTACCGCAAGCCTTGGATGGTGGATAATGTGGAGAGGCACAATCTGCACCTGCTTTAGTACATGCGCCCGAATTAATTAGGGCGTCCCTTCAGGAATTCCTCCGCTCTCTCCAAGTCCTCAGGCGTATCAATTCCCACAGTCTCGAAGTCGGTGATTCCCACTTTTATCTTATATCCGTTCTGTAGCCAGCGCAGCTGTTCCAGGCTCTCAGCCTTCTCGAGCGACGATTGCGGCAGCTGGGTCACCTCGCGCAGCACCTCCTTGCGGTAGGCATACAGGCCCAGGTGCTTGAGGAAGGGGTAGCTCTTGAGCCACTGCTCGCGCTCCACACCACGCACGAAGGGAATCACCGAGCGCGAGAAATACATGGCGTAGCCGCGGTTGTCGAGCACAATTTTCGGAGAGTTGGGGTTTTCCACAGCCTCCATACTCTCGAACGGCTTGCCGATGGTGGCAATCTGAGTGTCGGCGTCGTCGAAGCAGCGGCACACGGTCTCAATCTGCGAGCGCTGGATGAAAGGCTCGTCGCCCTGCACGTTGACAATCACGTCGGCGTCGGTGGCAAGCTTCTCCACAGCCTCCTCGATGCGGTCGGTGCCGCTCTTGTGGTCGGTGCGGGTCATTACGGCCTTGCCGCCAAAGGCGATTACGGCGTTGTAGATGCGCTCGTCGTCGGTGGCCACGTAAGCCTCGCCAAGCACTTGGCTCACAGTCTCGTAGACGCGCTGGATGACGTATTTGCCGCCAAGCATGGCAAGCGGTTTGCCCGGGAAGCGCGACGAGGCGTAGCGGGCGGGAATAATACCAATGAATTTCATAATAATTGAAGTTTTTTTTCTGTTTCTGACCATATTATTGGTCGGATAATTCTGTTTTTAAAGCCAAAAATCCCGAAGCAAAACCTGTGGGGAATCGCTCCGGGATAAAGTTGCTATTTTATGACGATATTAGTCATGTTATGTCAACAGTGAGGGGGATTAGTCGAGCCACTTAACGTAGCAGAAGTCCTCACGGTAAACGAGGTTCTCGTTCTTCGGGTACATGCGCACGCAGCTCTTGAATGAGCCGGCAACGTCAGGCTCGAAGGTTGCCTCGAATGTGTAGTTGTTGCCCTCGTGAGCCACAACCTCAAACTCGCGCTTAGAGAAGATGTGCTCCTCGCCGTTAGCGTCGGTCTTGATAGACACGAGCTCGAGGCCTACAGCATCGTTCAAGCCCTGCTCGTCGATGACGTAGCGCAGAGTGTACTTCTTGCCAGTCTCGGCACTGTAGAGCATAGAGTCGTCCTTGCTTACCACGCGGATAGAATCCCAACGCTGAGCAACAGTCTCCTTCCAAGCAGCAAGCTCCTTGGCGAGGCGGTTGTTGTCGGCAGCGAGCTTCTTGAAGTTGGCAGCCTCCTTGATGTAGAACTTGTCATAGTAGTCGTCCAACTGACGCTTCATGGTGTAGTGAGGAGCGATAGTGGCGATAGAGTTCTTGATGGTCTTGATCCAGCCCTCGCTGAAGCCCTGCTCGTTGCGGTTGTAGTAGAGCGGGAGAATCTCGTTCTCGAGGAGAGAGTAGATTGTGGCAGCGTCGAGCTGATCCTGGTAGCCCTGGTTCTGGTATGTGCGCTCCTGCTTGAGAGCCCAGCCGGCACCCTCGCGGTAGCCCTCAACCCACCATCC
>CAKQEI010000117.1 GCA_934230115.1 uncultured Prevotella sp.
CCGCCCGTGAAGTCGCGATAGCGCTCGGGCTGTTCGGCAGAGCGTACTGTCTCGCGGAAGAAGTAGCCGGCACGTCCTGTAAGGTTGAAGCTTGTTGTCGGGCTCCACGTAAGCTGTTCCTTGAGGTTGGTGGTCTTGTCGCCATATACGGTTGATATGATGCGCGTCACGGGATTGGAGGCGCTATGCACGTCGTAATTGTCACGACTGTTGTAGTTGGCTGTGAGCATATTGCTCCAATGATTGCCGCTCAGTCCGAATGCGCCTCCGTAACGTTGCTCGTTGTGCTTGGCGTAGCGGCCGTTGATGTTGAGCGTCCAAGGCTGCTTGTTGCGCTTGGTGATGATGTTGATGACACCACCCGTAGCGTTGCTGCCGTATAGAGCCGAGGCGGCTCCCTTTACAATCTCTATGCGCTCTACATTGTCCATGTTGAGTCGGGTGAAGTCCACGTCGTCCATAGTCTCGCCAGCCAGGCGCTCGCCATCCACAAGAAACAGGACTCCCTGGCCGCCAAAGCCCGAGAAGTTGAGGTGGGTCTGCTGGTTCATGGCATACGAGAACTCCACTCCTGGCAACTCCTGCTGCAGGAGGTCCTGCACGTTAGTAGCGTCGAGACGTGCTATTTCCTTTGAGCTGATAACGCGAGTCTGTATGGGGGTGTCCTTCAGAAACTTGGGCGTGCGTGTGCCCGTCACCACCACTTCGTCCAGGCTGAACTGGCGAAAGATTGAGTCTGTGTGAGCGTCTTGTGCAGCCATGGTCTGCCATGCAGCCGAAGCCATCAGCAAGGAGAGGTAAATATGTCTGTTCATTTAGTAAGGATACTTGTAATTGATTGTGAGATAACACTTGGTGCCGTTGGGTGACAGATAGTTTTCGAGCTGCAGGGCCGCGTAGCTACCATCCTTCAGACGCAGTATGAAGACATGGTTGTTGAGGCTGAATGCAGGTGGCATAGGAGGAATCTTCATGCTGAGCCACGACGACAGCACGCGGTTTATCTCAATACCTTGCGACGGGACATAACCCATAAGCATTCCCTGGTCTTGAGAGTCCCAAACCTCGTTTTCGGTCCATTCGTCTTGCGTAAACTGCATGTTGTGGAAGCCTTCGCTTGTCTCGGGCAGTTCGTCCATAGAGGTGTAGGTGGTTTCCAGAACGGCTCCTCCGTTTGTGCGTACGTTGTTGCGATGTACGGCAAATGTCCAGTTGTCGGGAGCGGTCTGGGCGGCAGTAGGAGTGAAATACGAGAACGTGTTTTTCTGTATGCCTGCACCAAATACGTCAAACCAGTACATGTACTGTCCCGTCTTCTTGTCCGTAACGGGAGTCGTGATCTTGTCGCCGGTAGGTTCCATTGGGATAGGGTAGGCTGCAAACTCAGTCTGCGCCTTGAGCAAGGCTTCTTCGTCGCCATTTGTGGTGAGCTGGTGCAGCTCGTCCAGGTCGACATAATACCAGTCTGCCCAGCTGGTGGCGTCAATCACGAGTTGTCCCTTAGCCGGCACAATCTCCTTGGGCTGGTCGTATATTTCGTCAAAAATGCCGTTGCAAGAACTAAGCATAAGGATGTTCATTCCTGCAACGGCCATTTTCAGAAGATTCTTTGTAATCAAATTCTTCATTTATTTCTTAAGATATTTCTTACCATTTACGATTACTATGCCTTTGTAGCTTTCGCTTACTTCCTGTCCTTGCAGGTTGTACATCTTGCCGTCGTTTGTACGGTTGTTCTTTATGGAAGTAATGCCAGTAGATTGAGTGTCAAACTTGCTTACGATAGCGAAAGGCATGGCTCCCATCTGGAATGTATTGACGATGTCGGTAATGTTGTTGCCGCTATACTTCACGAGGATGTTGTTGTCCTTGGTGTTGTTGAACGAGTAGTCGCCGTCCATGGTCTTGTTGCTGCCATTTTCAGCTGTGAAGTGGAAGGTCAGATTGTCGTCTTTGTAGTCGCGATAGAATCCGCCTTTCGACTCGTCGTAGGTCAGTCCCTTAACGGTGTATGTGCCAAGAGTGAGGTTGCCCATTACGGTATTCTCGAGAGTGTAGGTCGAAATCTTGACATCCAGCTTCTGTACGTCGCCATCCTTATATTTGCGCACGTCGTAACTGACGCTCTTGTTGGCGTAATTGAAAGCTCCGCCCACGTTGACTGTAATAGGGCTGCTGACGGTCTTCACATAGTAAGCTTTGATGTTGTAGGTCATAGCGAAAGGCATAAAACCATATTTGAATACAGCCTTAAGAGTAAGCGAGTTGTCAGCCATGTTGTATGTGCCCGAGAGCGAAGAGCCGGTTATGACTTTCTCGTTTCCGTCGACCGTAACTTTCGAAGCGAAGGGCTGGTCGGCAAAGCTGATGACATGATTGTCGCCCATGGTGAATGCCACGTTCTCTATTGTAAAAGACGGAATTGTAGCCATGCCTTTCATGGCTGGTAGCGTGATGTTGCCAACTGACATGCTTGCCATTTCAAACTTGACGGTATCGCTTTTATTTTCGCTATTAGTGGTCGATACTTTTATAGACGAAGCCCCGGCAAAGCGCAAGGCGCCATGCATCTGTGCCATGATGTTACCTGCCATAAGTGTGGCGAAAATGAGAGTAAAGATTTTCTTCATATAATCCTAAAATGTTAATGTGCGTATTGTGTATTGTTTGTTCGGGCAGCTTGCAGTAAGCTACCTGACTTTTGGGACTGCAAAGTTAGTAAGCTTCCGAAGGGTGCGCAATACTTAAAAATAGGTAAATAGTATGGCCGACATTTGAAGATTTTTAGCTAATTTTGCAGCATTATTTCACAATAAGCACAACAAACAGATATGATCACAGTAGATGGACTGACCGTCGAATTCGGCGGAACCACCCTTTTCAAGGATATTTCCTTCCAGATAAACGAGAAAGACCGTATAGCCCTTATGGGCAAGAATGGCGCAGGCAAGAGCACTCTGCTCAAGATTATTGCAGGAGTACGCAAGGCCACACGTGGATCGGTTTCGGCTCCTAAGGATTGCGTCATAGCCTACCTGCCACAGCATCTGATGACCGAAGACGGACGTACCGTATTCGACGAGACGTGCCAGGCTTTCGCTCATCTGCACGAGATACAGGCCGAGATAGACCGCATCAACAACGAACTCACAACCCGTACCGACTACGAGAGCGAAGAATACATGCAGCTCATAGAGAAGGTGTCGACCCTCTCGGAGAAGTTCTATGCCATCGACATGACTCACTTCGAGGAGGATGTGGAGAAGACCCTGCTTGGACTGGGATTCGAACGTTCTGACTTCAACCGGCCTACGAGTGAATTCTCGGGAGGCTGGCGCATGCGTATAGAGCTTGCCAAGCTGCTACTCAAGTCGCCCGACGTTCTGCTACTCGACGAGCCTACCAACCATCTCGACATAGAGTCTATAGGATGGCTCGAGGACTTTATCATCAACAGTTCTAAAGCCGTAGTCGTTATCAGCCACGACCGCAAGTTTGTCGACAACATAACGACTCGTACAATAGAGGTGACGAT
>CAKQEI010000118.1 GCA_934230115.1 uncultured Prevotella sp.
ACTGAGCTAAAGAGGCAAAATCCTTGCAGCCGTTAAGCCGCGATTTAGGACTTGTTCTAAAACGGCTGCAAAGATACAACTTATTTTTTAACTGCCAAAACTTTTCGGCATTTTTTTTACATATTTCTTGATTTTTCCTTGAATTTTGTGAGCTGCACCTTCATTGAATCCACGCAAAGGTCGATTCCCTCCTCAAATGTGTCGCACGTCTTCTCTACGAATAGAGTCTGTCCGGGCACGCCTACCGTAAGGCTTGTTTCCTTGTTGTTCGACGTTGCTGGCTTCACTACCTTGAGCTGCACCTCGGCTGTCTTTATGTCTTCGAATGTTTTTTCGAGCTTTGCAACTTTCTTCTCGATGAACTCCTGCAATTTGTCTGTAGCGTCAAAGTGGATTGACTGAATCTTAATCTCCATAGTGTCCTCCTTTTCTTTTGTTAAGGTTGTTAGTTTATTGACGCGGATGCGCCTTTTTATAAATTTGCTTAAGTTGTTCGAATGTTGTGTGGGTATAGATTTCGGTAGTGGCAAGACTTGCATGACCAAGCAGTTTCTGCACACTCTCCAAGTCGGCTCCGTTGTTGAGCATCGCAGTAGCGAATGAGTGGCGCAACACGTGTGGTGAACGTTTTGCTAAGTTGTCCACCTCAGCAAGCTGAGCCTTCACTATCTGTCTTACCTTTATAGGTGCTATCCTTGCGCCCCTGTCGTTATGCAGGAAAGCTCCGTCGGTCTTGCTTCCAGGCTGACTATCGCGCATCTGCATGTATTTGTGCATCTGCTCGGCAAGTTCTTCGCCAAAAGGCACTATGCGTTGCTTGTTGCCCTTGCCAGTGACTCTAAGTTCACGCTGGCTGAAATCTATATCCTTATCGTCAAGTCCCGTAAGCTCCGACACTCGGAGTCCAGTCTCATACAGCATCATTAATATGGTACGCGTGCGCGAATCCTTATATGTATCACCCCACTCCACATTGTCGAGCAAGCTGTCCATATCTTCCTCGCCCACAAACTGTGGCAACCGCCTATGCTTTTTCGGAGCATGTATGGCATGGGCAGGGTCATGATTCACGAGTCCTCGCGACAGCCCGAAGCGGTACAACGACTTGACTGCACTCAGACGACGGCAGATTGACGAGGCTCTATTGCCTCGGTCCATCATGTCCTCCATCCAGCCTCTTATCACGTCGGTGTCCACTGTGTCGAACGTCAACGTTGCGTCAAGGCTTTTGAAGTATTGCTCGAAGGCCTCAAGGTCCATCTCATACTCTCCCACCGTGCGTGGGGAGCGGTTGCGCTCAAAGCGCAAATAGTCCATAAAAGCGTCTATTTCAAGCATTCTTGTCATCTGTTTGTTTCGACAACGAATGTACGTATTTTATTTTACATAGCCAAATTTTCAGACTATAATTTTGCATTTTTTCAGTTTTTACGCCATTATTGCATAAGGATGGCAATTTGGAGAGGATAATGGGGCTTTCAAAATTTCATATATTATGATTTTATAGTTATCTTTGCCATGAGTTATGGTGACAGCACTATTTCTCCCACACATTATTTATATACACTATATAATAGCTTATGAAATATCCAATCGGCATACAAGACTTTGCCAAAATCAGAAACGAAGGTTTTGTCTATATCGACAAGACCGACATGATATATAGACTTGCCAAGGAAGGAACTATTTATTTCCTTAGCCGTCCACGACGCTTCGGAAAGAGTCTGCTTATGTCCACACTTGAGTATTACTTCAAAGGCGAGAAAGAGCTATTCAGCGGACTTGCCATAGAATCCTTGGAGAAAGACTGGGAGACATATCCCGTATTTCATGTTGACTTCAACAGCAACAACTTCACTATTGGCAACACTTTAAAGGATATGCTCGATGCTTACGTAGAGAAATGGGAAAGAGAATATGGCGTGACTGGCGACCAACGATTCAGCGTAGGCGAACGTTTCGCACAACTTCTCTCACACGTACACAAACAGACAGGCAAACGCAGCGTTGTGCTAATCGATGAATACGACAAGCCTTTACTCGATGTGCTCGACACTGGATATAAAACTAAAGACAGCAATGGCGACGAGATTCTTATCGAGGAATACAACCGCAACATCCTTAAAGGATTCTACTCCACGTTCAAGGCTGCTGATGCCGACCTACAGTTTGTGCTGCTCACTGGTGTAACAAAATTCTCGCAGGTAAGTGTGTTCAGCGGTTTCAACCAGCCTGCCGACATCAGCATGAACTCTCACTACGAGGCTTTATGCGGCATTACTGAGGAGGAAATGGAGAATGTGTTCCATAAACAGATGGACGAAATGGGCGAAGAGCAGGGGCTGTCACCTGAAGAAATACGCCTTATGCTTAAGCGCCATTACGACGGCTACCACTTCAGCAAGCGCATGAAGGACATATACAATCCTTTCAGTGTGCTCAACGCTTTCAACAAAGGCGAGATTGACGACTTCTGGTTTGCATCCGGCACTCCTACCTATCTCATACGCTTGCTCAACCACACCCAGGAGAATCTTAACGAACTTACAAACAGATATTACGATGCATCGGAGTTTGTCGACTACCGTGCTGACGTGGAACGTCCTTTGCCTATGATTTACCAGAGTGGCTACCTCACTATCAAAGCATACGACCGCCTCACCAACACCTATCTGCTCGACTTTCCTAACAACGAGGTAAAACGCGGATTTGCCACTGCCATTGCCAATAATTACCTACAGAGCCAAATGCCTGTACTCTCAGAAATGGCACAGCTTGTACGTTCACTCGCTGCAGCAGATATCGAAGGCTTGCGAAAGCAACTTACTGCTTTCTTCGCAAGCATTCCGTATTCTATGCGACGCAAGGATACAGAAGCCGAACGTGAACGTTACTTCCACTACACGTTCTATCTTATCTTCCGTATCATTAGCACTTATCTTGTGCTTACCGAAAAACAGCAGAGTGAAGGCAGGGCCGACTGTATAATTGAGACTGACAATGACATCTATATATTTGAATTCAAACTCGATGGTACTGCCAAACAAGCTCTTGATCAAATCAAGACAATGGGATACACCCGTCCTTATGCCAACGACAAAAGAACTATTCACTGCATTGGAGTAAACTTTTCATCTAAAACCGGAACTATAGATGATTGGGAAGTGGAATAACAACAATACATGTAGAATGACAAGTATTATAAGTAAGTATTTATATATGAACGGCAATCTGTAGGAGGGTATGGCATCCCTGCCATACCCACTCTGCCATGATTGTACAGCCAATTTAGTGGAGGGTGTGTCAAAACTCAAACAAAAGCGGGCTGAAAGCCCAATATCTCCATAGCCCAGGGCAACGCCATGGGTAACGGACAAACACAAGCCATGCGCCCTGTAAGGGCAACTCTATTGTGCCACAGATAGTTGCCCTTACAGGGCGCATTGTTAATTGAATGCTAT
>CAKQEI010000119.1 GCA_934230115.1 uncultured Prevotella sp.
CTCATTGTATATTGTTATTTGGTTATAATCTGCAAAAGTAACATTTTTTAGTTAAAACATGCAGATTGTTTGTCTTAATAATATTCAGTTGTTTGTACATTATCAGTAGACAACTCCCAAACTTGTAACACAACTGTAATATCTTTGACACCGTTTGACAATAAAATAAGCTGAACTTTGCAGTGGAAATTAAAACAAGTAGAAAACAATGAAACAGACAAAAGCTACATTCATGTCTACACTCGCGCTCTGTCTCGCTTCTATCAGCGGCATGGCACAAGAGGCAGAACAACCGTCGCCAGTAAATGTGCACGGAACCATCCGCTCAAAGTACGAATACCAAACCGAGGAGGGCGAGGGACGCTTCGAGGTGCGCAATGCCAGAATAAGTGTCGACGGACAGCTTTCTCCAATCATATTATATAAGGCGGAAATCGACCTCTGCGACGAGGGCAAGATAAAGATGCTCGATGCCTACACACGCTTGAAGCCTGCCAAGGGACTGCAGTTTACTATTGGTCAGATGCGTGTGCCGTTCACTATCGACGCTCACCGCTCGCCGCATCAGCAGTATTTCGCCAACCGCTCGTTCATAGCCAAGCAGGTTGGCAATGTGCGCGATGTGGGTGCGTCGCTTGGTTATTCGATGAATGTAGGCTTCCCAATCATACTCGAGGCAGGACTCTTCAACGGATCGGGACTCACCAACCAGAAGGACTACTGGACCAACAGCATCAATTATTCTGCCAAGGCGCAGATGTTCTTCCCCGGAGGATGGAACCTAACGCTGAGCACACAGAAGATAAAGCCGGATAATGTGACCATCAATATGTATGATGCTGGCATATACTGGCAGTCGCATGGCTTTCATATCGAGGCAGAGTATCTCTACAAGCATTATTCCGACGATGCCTTCAAGGCTGTGCATGCTGTTGACGCATTTGCAAGCTACGACATTCCCACAAGTCCAAAGAGCGTCATCCGCTATGTCACTCCGCTTATTCGCTACGACTACATGAGCGACCATAGCGACGGTATGCGCTATCTTGATGGCAAGGCCAACGAGGCAGGCAAGCTTATAGTCAACGACTATCAGCGCTCGCGTCTTACGAGTGGTGTGACGCTTAGCTTGAAGAAGCCATTCGCCAGCGACATCCGCGTGAACTACGAGAAGTATTTCTACAAGAACAATGGCGTGCCACGCCCGTCGGAGAAGGACAAGATTGTAGTGGAATTTATGACTCGATTCTAAGTTCTAAGTTTTTTAAGTGATATATTGGTAGGAGACTATGGCTTTCTTGTTGTAGTCTCCTATTTCTGCATTATAGAAAAATAATGTGTTAAAATTATTATTTTATAGCAAAAAGTTTGGAGAATAAATTTATTTGTTTAATTTTGCAACCGTAACAGCGTTTGAATGTAAATTAAAACGTATTTGAACCTAAAACATTTATTATGAATAAAAAATTTACTCTGACATTTGCTCTGTTGTCGCTGCTCGCAGTAGGCAATGCTCATGCCGACAGTAAGCTTGTGGCTGTTGACTCGCCCTCTGCGACAACTCTTGCGAGCTTTAGCTTGAGCGATATCAGCAAGCTCAGTTTTGCTGATGGCAAGATGATGGTCACTCTCTCTGACAAGACCACAAAGGAGGTTGCGCTAAACACCAATCTCGTGCTTAAGTTCGAGGATGTTACTACATCTATTGCTGGTGTTACCGACAATGCCTCTAAGCTTCAGGTAGCTTTCGATGGCAACACTATCTCTGTAGCCGGACTTGCCAAGGCCGAAAATGCCGCTATCTACAGCATTGGCGGCGAGAAGGTTGTTAACCTGAAGTCTTGGAACGGAAGCCCAGTAAACGTTGGCTCACTTTCCAACGGCGTGTATATCCTTAAAGTAAACAACAAATCATTTAAATTTATCAAGAAATGAAAAAAATATTCTCTATAATGCTCGGCCTCGCTATGGCTATGGGCGTAAACGCACAGACTGAAAATCCTAACCGACTCATCATGATGTCGCAGGCAGGCAACAAGGCTTATGCTATTGACAAGATCGACTCTATCCGTTTCGCTAAGAAAGAGGGTCAGGTTCGTGCCGACGTTAAGTTCCTTAAGTATGTAAAGGATGACGAGAAGGGTGATGTTCTTCACGTAGCGGTTACACGTACCGATCCTAACAGCTCATATTGCATCGACATATTGCCAGCAAATACAGCCAAGGGATATTCGGATGACGTTCTCGCTCAGTATTTCGATAAGCAGAAGACTACTCAGTTCTATCAGGACTTTACTGATGCCGAACTTACTGGCTTTAAGCAGGAGCTTGAGCCAAATACAAAATATACAGTTTTCACTGTAGCATACGATGAGTACGGTGTAGCTTGTGAGGCTTCTCGCGCTGATTTCGAGACTCCGAAGACTCCTTTGGTTGGCAATCCTGCTATCTCTTATACAATTGATGAGACTACAACTTCAAGCTTCACTCTCACAGTGACTGCAAACGAGGATTGCTTCGGCTACTATTGGTGTATGTTTAACAAGGGCGAGGCACAGGCTCAGTTTGAGCAGTGGGGACCAATGTTCGGCTTCCCGAATATTGAGTCTATGATTGCTCAGTTCAGTGGAAAAAAATACGAGGAAGTGAGCACTAACACTTGGAAGGATTTGGCTCCTGGCACAGACTATGAGGTTTGTGTAGTTCCAGTTGACGAGGCTGGCACATACGCTGACATGGTAACAATTCCTGTAACAACAAAGCAGCAGGGTGGCGAAGGCGTAGCTCAGGTTGCTATCACATCAGGTGGTGCTGAAGTATATGAAGGTAAGTTGCTCTACACAATCATCTTCACTCCTAATGACCAGACTGCTGTTTATCACGATTTAGTTGTTTCTAAGGAAGCATTTGATAAGGATGGCGAAGAGTTCTGGAAGAATTACCTGCTTAATGGCAATCCCGAGGATCCTAACTACAATCAGTATGGTGTAGATAAATTCCCGTTTGAAGCTGAGGCTGGCAAGCAGTACTATGGTGTTGCTATCGCTAAGAACGCTAAGGGTGAGTATGGTCCTTTGGTAAAGGAACTCTTTACAGTAGAGGCTCCTGCAGGTGTTGCTCCTGCAAAGGTTAAGGCTAACAAGGGTGGTGTAGCTACTCGTATCAAGACTAACGAGAAGCGCACAGCTGTTGTTCCTGTAATGAAGACCATTAAGCTTGTGAGCGCTGAGTAATCTCGAGCGCAGAATAAAACGGCAAAAATTTGAATTCTCATAACGAGGCCTCAGTTGCATACTTGGTGTATGTGGCTGGGGCTTTTTTGTGTAAGTAAGGCAATATACTAAGTAAGTGATCTAAATTATTTATATATATATCAGTACTAATATGGTTCATTTTCCGTTTTATAGAAAAAGTAGATTATGAAACCAATAAAAGTACTTGA
>CAKQEI010000120.1 GCA_934230115.1 uncultured Prevotella sp.
GGCTTCTGGTACTTGTATCTCGATGCTTTCGGCAAGAGCCTAAACTTGTCAAACTACCGATTTGTGTCGGGTTCGTCGGGTATCAATAAAGGCAGATACCGTGCCATGCCAGTAAGACTGGTGGCAGAATAAAACAAGAGTAGGAGGAGGGTGTGTCAAAAGTCATAAGCGATACGCCCTGAAAGGGCAAAAGTACATAGCCCAGGGCAACGCCCTGGGTATATAGCATTCAAAAGACAATGCGCCCTGTAAGGGCAACTATCTGTGGCTCAATAGAGTTGCCCTTACAGGGCGATAGTTTCTATAAATCTTTTTACCCAGGGCGTTGCCCTGGGCTATGGAGAATATTGGGCTTTCAGCCCGCGTTGTTTGACTTTTGACACACCCCCCTCCTACAATATGTAAAGCATTATTCCAATATCGCTGACCCGGCACCATTTTGCCGTGAAGCCTCATTGTTTTGTTTTACGTGTTTGCCGAAGTCGAACACATAAGAAACGCCCAATTTTACATAGCAATGACAATCCACTCCATAACCAGACTGCTTGCGGTCGAAATACCTGCTGTTCATCTCATTGCTTGAATTTTTCCAGCTCCATGTGAATGGATTTGCAATCTGGGCCAATACATTCCATGATGAGTTTCCCCATCCTATACTCAAGGAGTAGGTCTCTTTATGTTTAGTCCATAATCCATTTATTTCACTTCCCGGTGCACTCTTTGTTTCAATCTAATATCTTCCTTTTGGGGTGGTTTATTAGACTAACGTATAAGGTATAGAATTATGAATGGTTATTAACTGTTTTTAAGTGTAATGTATCTAACAGTTCTCTTTAAAAATCGTATTTTTGCCATTAACAAAGACAATGGTATTTCTGATAACAATAAGTGTGATATGTTATGAAGAAACTAATAGTTTTTTTAATATTCTTGTTGGCAGCAATGCAGGGGGCAACGGCGCAAGAAGTGCTGGGGCAGCAAATACCATTGTCTTTAGATGATGACTATAAAAATACGGAGTTCCATTCTGTTGCGCCTTCCTACTCTGACATTCTAATGATGAGGGCGTTTTCTTCTTCCGAACTTCTTGCCATGCCTAAAACACCACTTACGCCTATGCCGTTCGCTACAGAGCCACCGCTTGCCTACAAATATGACGCAAGCCATTCAGGGGCGATGTCGACAAAGATTTCAAAAGACTTGAAGTTTACTGCCGTTGGAACATACCGCAGTTACATAGGACTGATGGATGTGCAGTCGGTAAGTGGCAACATGCAATATAGCTTTGGAGCAATTAATATGCAGGGTGCGCTTATTGCCAACCGCTATCACTACCATAGGGGCATCATCTCGCAATACGGCATATCAGGACAGATAGTCTATAGCTTCAACCCAAATCTTTCAGCCACCATCTTTGGCACCTATTATAATACCAATCCATTCATAAGTATGGCGGCATTCCCATTCGTGCCTACAACAAGCTATGGTGGATATATGACCGTTGGCAACAACAGTTTCTATATGAACCTTGGCGTCGAACGCCGCTACAATACGTTCGAACACAAAATGGAGACTGTGCCTATCATTTCTCCTGCTTTCAAGATATCAAATAAAGTAACCATCGAACTGCCATTGGGCGACCTTGTGAAGCATGTTGTTGAGGATGTGGTTATGAGAAATCGCTGAACAGTGGGTTGCAAGCTATTCCTATTTTGCTCAATATGAATGAGTGAAGTCCGTCTTCCTCCTACAGCGTGAACTTATATCCCGCCGTAATATACACAACATGGTTGCGTGCCGAAGGTGAGTCGACCGTGGTGACCCAAGGGTCGTTTGACTTCAGGTTTATGGCCTTTCTGAATTCGAAGCAATATGAGGCGTCGAGGGTGATGTGCCGCCATTCATAGCTCAGGCCAAAGGGAATGCCTGCCACGATGTTGCGGAAGATGCTGCTCACACTCTCCGACTTCTTCTCCTTGTACGTCTCCCATAGATACATTGATGATGTGCCGTCGCCGAGATTCATGGTGCGTATGCTTTGTATGGTTATCTTGTCCTTTGCCGAGACGAGCAAACCTGCCTGCACACCGATATGGGCAGCCAGTCCTTTCACGCTCGGGAAGTAAGCCTTTATCTGCAGAGGCACGGATATGTAAGTCACATCAAGTTTTTCATTTGCAGATGCGTATTTCTCTTTCTGCTCCTTGAATCCGGTGCCTATAAGACTGAAGTCGGCTCCCGTCGTCAGCGAGTAATACTGCGACAGTGGTATCTCCACGCTTGCTCCAAACGTGTATCCTGCTTTCCATTCCTTTGATGCTGTAAGTGCAGAGCCGTCCATTTTGGATATTGTTACGCCAGCATGTGGAGTGATTGACACGCGGCGACCTTCGTTCTGAGCCGATGCCCACATAGGCAGCAGCAACATGACAACGGCTGATATGATATTTTTCATAGTGTTCATTTTCTTTTGTAAGTATATATTTCAGTGGTATTACCCTGCTTGCGGGTGAGCTTCATGCTGTCTTCTGCCTTGTCGCTAATGGTCCAGGTTTCTGTATAACCGTATCCGGGTATAATGAGTGCATTGAAGTCTCCTGTTTTAGTTATGCTTTCACCGTCCATTGTGAACCATTGGTCAAAGACAAGATTTCCAAATCTGTCCCATTCACACGTTTTGTGGTTTTCCATGAAAGCAAGGGTGTGGTAGAACTGCGAGTTCCAGCTATCGTCATTCTGGATGTCAATATCCGTGATGCTGTTGCCATCCACAATGTAAGTATAGTGTGTGGTTACCCACTTGCCCAAGATGTATTCGGCCACAGGCGTCTTCATTATCTCGTCAGCTCGCTGCATCTCTTCGGGCACGTCTTTTTTCACAAAGTGTTCCACACTATTATTGTTGTCGCCATTGGCAAAGGCAAGCAACGAATTGTTGTTCACGGCATACACATTCCATTTGATTCCTGATGAGAGAATTGTGCAGTTGTTGTCGTTCAACTCCACCTCAGCCGAATGATACTGCACGTAATGATGTTCTGCATCGGTCCATATCTGTGATATGTCGGAGATGTTGCCTTCCTCATCGACGTAGAATCCGCAGCCAGTTTCGTTGTCCAGTTCCCAATAGCCCGTGAAGTCGGTCATGTTGAATCCCGACATCTTCATTCCTTCAAGTTCGTTTATCATCTTGTCGCCATTGCCAGGCAGCGACGTGAGTCTGTAGAAAGGCACCACAGATGTCTTGCCGTTATAGGCGAGATACATCTTTTGGTTGTCGTTTCCTGCCACGGTCACGTTGTAGTATTTGCCGTAGTCTTTTAGTAGTTGCATCTCATAGTGGTTGCCGTTCACACTCCACTTGCCCGTCTTGTATCCCAATTTATAAGG
>CAKQEI010000121.1 GCA_934230115.1 uncultured Prevotella sp.
CCGCGCTTGCGCCATAGCGACTACACCGTGAGCTATACGGTAAGGCCTTTCTCGGTTGAGGAAGCCAAACAGATACTTAAGACCCGTCCGCAGCAACTGTCGCTACAGGAGATGTATCTTGTGGCACAGACAATGGAGGTGGGCTCAAAGGAGTTCAACGAGGTGTTCGATATTGCCGTGCGTATGTTCCCCAACGACCCAACAGCCAACCTCAACGCAGCCTGCGCCGACATTCAGCGGGGCGACATAGAGTCGGCTGAGCGTCATCTGAAACGTGCCGGCAACTCAGCCGAGGCAAACAACGCACGTGGAGCACTCGCCGTGGCGCGAAAGAATTACAAACAGGCAAAGCAACTGTTCGACGAGGCTGCAGCGGCAGGTTCGGCAGAGGCTAAAGCCAACGCCAAGCGCATAGAGCGCATATTGTAGGAGATTAGGCAGATGGAGTGCTTCCATTGGGGCACTACCATTGGCTTAACCAAAACAAATGACAAATATATCAAAAAAAACAATAATCAACTAAATTCCTAACAATTATGGTAAATGTTAAAAATCTATTCGGAATGGCTGTAATGGCTACAGCCTTGGTGGGTTGCGCAAGCAATGACAACCTTAATCCTAATGCTAACGATGGTGCTGGCAAGGCAGGTGAAGCGTATGCTTCGTTCAAGATTAATCTGCCTACAGTAAGCGGTACACGTGCAGACGATCCTAAGCCAGGTACACCATCATTTGAGAATGGTGACAAGAATGAGTATGCTGTTAAGGATGCAACTCTTCTTCTCTTCCAGAAAAATGCTACTACTGGTGCCTTTGAATACAAGGAAGCTGTAGATCTTGGTAATATGGAGCCTTGGACATCAAGCGACGCAACTGGTATTACCACAACAGCCAAGTTGACTGCCAAACTTAATAATGCTAAAGTTGGCGCAAATGATTATTATGCTCTTATTGTTCTTAATAACCATACAACAACAGTTGCAAAAATCAAATTTCCTACTACAAACCAATCATTTGCTGAGTGGAGCAAAATAGCTGCTAACGCAACTGACAATTACTCGGAGTATGACAATGGTTTCTTTATGGCTAATGCTCCTAAGTATGTTGCCAATGATACTCCTACAACTCTTGTAGCGATTAAGAATATTTGTGCTTCTAAGCAGCAAGCTGAGAATTCAGAGGCTACTACAGTATATGTAGAGCGTGGTCTTGCTAAGGTTTCTCTTGAAGATGGTTCTGAAAAAAAGAGCGTTACAATTAGTGGTGGTAACTATGATAAGGACAAGGTTGACATTACAGGTTGGACACTTGACGTTACCAACAAAAAGACTTTCCCTGTACATGTAACTGCTTCTGATGATTTGTGGACAGATATTTGGAAGGAAACTGTTACTCCTGCTGCTAAAAATGGTGCAACAATGGATCGTTTCCATGACAAGCTTGGAGAGTTCCCACGCGTATATTGGGGAGTAGATCCTAACTACAAGTCAGATTTAGCTACTGTAGCTGATTGCGAAAGTGAGTTTAACCTGGTAGCAAACCTAACAGACCGATCAAAAGCGTTTAAGACTGGTGAAGACGCCAAGAAGCCTCAGTACTGCCTTGAGAATACTTTCGACATTGATCACATGGTGCAGGGTCAGACAACACGAGTTTTGTTCTCTGCTAAGTACACACCTAATGGTTTTTCAGATGGAGAGACTTTCTACAAGATGGGTAACAGCTCTCAGTTGTGGAATGCTACTAAGGTAGAGGCTCAGATTAAGGCTAAGGCTATGGAGGTACTTAGTGAGGCTGATGAAAAAAAGGTTACTGTAACACTTGATGCAACTACAAATGACTTGACAAAGGCAGGAGTTCATTTTGTTGCTGCTGCTAATGTTACTCATGTTGGAGGAACAGCTCTTTCTACTGACGATGTTGATAAGATCAATGCAAAGCTCGGCTTCAAGAAAGCTACAACATCAGAAGCAGCTGTTGGTTTGTCTACTTTCAAGAGTGGCGTTTCTTACTATGTCGCACGTGTAAAGCACTTCAACGAGCTTACTCCTTGGAATGCTGGTGATAAGACATACGACAGTAACAATGCCAACTGGCTTGGTCGCTACGGTGTTCTCCGTAACAACTGGTATGAGCTTTCTGTACATAGCGTTAGTGGTCCTGGTTATCCTGACGTTCCTAAGGTTAATCCTACAGATCCCGACGACGTTAACGATCAGTACATCAACGTAGAGGTTAAGATCCTCAAGTGGGCAAAGCGTACTCAGCAGGTTGACCTCTAATCAATATTGCGCGTCCTCTTATCAGGACCGCAAGAACCCTAATATCTTAGGAGGTACGGCTCATGCAGCCGTACTTCCTTTGATACCTTCATTTTGAATATTTACATTATTTACCAACAACTCTAATTAAATTAACGGCAAACATTATGTTTCACGGACTGGTTAAATCTATATGCTCACTCCTCGCCTTTGCACCATTGCTGGCTTCGTGCTCGCTGATGCACGACGACCTTGAGCCATGCGACAATGGCGCTTACCTGCACTTCCGCTACGACTACAACACGCAGCGCGCCGACCTTTTCAACGACCATGTTGGAGGCGTTGTTGTCATGGTGTACGATAAGGACGGCAAGTTCCTTTTCCGTCAGGACGCTTTCAATACCAATAGCGACGCTCCTATCCGCCGTCACGACTTTGCCGTACATCTTAATCTGCAACCTGGCGAATACCAATTTCTCGCCATCGCAAAGCAGAAACGTTACGAGGACGCTCTGGCTACGCCTGGAGCCAAGTTCCGCATCCACAACCATGTGGAAGGCGAGGACATTACTGCCTTCAACACCATGCTCGACCGCAACGAGGCGGGCGATATTGACGAGGTGGATTGCTCGGCTCCACTCGACACGCTGTGGATAGGTCGCTCGCAACACCTTACTACCGTGTACGACCTTAAGGGAACACACGACACCATATCCTTGGTGCGCGACACCAAGCAGCTCACTATCTCGCTGCATCAGATTGACGCACCCGAGAAAATCTCTGCCGACGACTTCGGCTACGAGGTAATAGCCGACAACGGCTTGATTAACTACGACAACTCTTTGGCAAGCGACTCTAAGCTTCGCTATACGCCTTTCCATACATGGACCACCGAATTCCGCGACGAGACAGGAAACGTAAAAGAACGTACTGCCCATGCCGGACTGATGCTCTCGCGCCTGGTCTACTTCCCACCCGAGGAGAACAACCGCAACGCCATGCTGCATATATATAATAAGGTGTCGGG
>CAKQEI010000122.1 GCA_934230115.1 uncultured Prevotella sp.
GTGTTCCTAAATATTTCGATTATCCGTTTTCGTTCTTCTGCCGGTGTCTTGCTGCTAATTGCCACCGCATTCAGTCCGTGCTCCCTATAATATTCAGCTATATGTTCCGCATGCTTAATGTCAATTGCATAGACTATGCCTTTCTTGTTTGGAGCATATCGCAGGATAGTGTCGCAGAGTCGTTTTATGCTTGGCTGCACATTCAGTTTCTCGCTCATCTCCCTCAGCGAGAAGTCTCCGTCGGCCCCTCGTTTTCTCAGAGACTTCACAATACACCAGTCTTCGCAGTCCTCTCTGATTGACATATAGTCATACATCGACAACCATCCATCAGCAATGAATTTCTTTACCGACCACGACTGCAGCAGCACATCAAACAAATCGGTGAACCCTCGTCGGTTCAGTCGGCACGGAGTAGCAGTAAGTCCTAACTTCCTTGCCTCAGGATAAGCATCCATCACCTCCTTGTAGGTCTTCGCCACAGCATGATGAGCCTCATCAATTATGATGAGCGAAGGTTTCTCCTCCAATTCATGATAATGCTTTGATAGCCACTGAATCGAGAAAACACGCGTAGTAAGTGAAGAACGAAGAGTGAAGAGTGAAGAATCCAATGGTTTAAGTGAAGAACGAAGAGTGAAGAGTGAAGAATCCAATGGTTTAAGTGAAGAACGAAGAGTGAAGAACGAAGAATCCAATGGTTTAAGTGAAGAACGAAGAGTGAAGAACGAAGAATCCAATGGCTTTGATTCGTTAACATTTAACATTTCACATTCAACATTATGCGTAGCATTAAGCGTTTCCTTTATCTGCTCTACCAACTCACGACGATGCACCACAATCCACACACATGGATTCTTCACTCTTCGTTCTTCACTTTTCACTTCCTCGGGATTCTTCACTCTTCGTTCTTCACTCTTCACTTCCTCGGGATTCTTCACTCTTCGTTCTTCACTCTTCACTTCCTTTGCTCTTCGTTCTTCACTCTTCACTTCCTCGGGATTTTTCACTTTTCCCTTTTCACTTTTCACTACTTCTGCAAGAAGTATCGTTTTTCCTGTTCCAGTAGGCATCTGCACCATCACAGACTGGTGCTTTCTGAACGCCTCCTCAATCTGCCGTAGCATCTCCTTCTGATAATCGTACAACAAAACCTTTAAAATTTGGTGTTTACGTCACTATGATACATATTTGCATCATAAAAATAAAGATTAGCGCCTCAAGAAAAAAAAGAAAGGAATTGTTTTTATAAAACAACTATTAATCCTCCATTTCCTTCATGATCTTCTCCACTTTTTCCAAAGGTACATTCAGCATACGAGACACATAGAGCGGAGTAATGACATCCATGCTTCCCGACTGGCGTTCCATGCCAATCAGATACTCAATATTCTTTTTCAAATCTCCAAGACTATTAGAGAATGTGACTGGAGTATCTGAAGCCTGTTCCTTGTTTTCCGCTTCCTTTTCCTTGAAAGCATCAAGCGTCTCACTACCATCCTCGCCATACTTACCATCCTTAGCTTCGTATATAACCGAAGGTTCCAATACCTCTACAGTATGCCATGCACCTTGTGGCACAACACAACCATAATTACCAATGGTGGGGTCAAGATGAATACGCTCTATCTCGTTTCCGTTTTCATCACAGATAACTTCCACAATCTTGCCGCACAAGAGAAGCACATTCTCCGTACTCTGTGGATGTCTATGAATAGGTACAACCGTCCCTGGCAACAGCGCATTCAGCATACGCTGACTATTGTCAGCCGAAGAAGTACGCAAGTCATAATTCTGTCTCAAGCGTGGATTCTCCACCGCCTCCTCAAACAGCTTCCCTAAAAATTCCTTATTTATCTCCATATTTATTTTTATAATTTACTTAAGTTTCGCAAGTGAATGTAGTTATAGGAAGTTACTACTGAACTTGCGAAACTTAAATCATTTATAATTCCAAATTGAAAATTCAACATCGCCAAAGGCGACAATTCTTGCTCTGGCAAGCGGCAAAGCCGATTACAACACTCAACATTCAACATTCAACATTGCGCATCGCGCAACCATTCAACATTCAACACTCTTCAAATACTCTTCATGCAAATGATAATACTTCTTCATAAACGCAACATACGCAACGCACAGCACAGCCAATGCCCCCACGAAGTACATCCAATGGCACAGCACATTATCCGGGCATAGATAAATAAAGCCGAGCGACACCACCAACTGCATAGCCATATACAGTAGCGTTACTTTTACATGTCCAATTTTCAGTTCATTCGCCATAATCTGATAAGCATGTTTTCTGTGCGCCTCACCCAAGTTCTCGTGCAGCATGATACGGTGAATGATAGTAAGGCAGCCATCCACGCCATACACAAGCAAGAAGATAAGCCAAGTGATATCCCCCGTCTTCATAATCACATTACCAAGCAAGAAGAGCATAATAAACGCAATGCCTATCGAACCCACATCGCCAGCAAAGCACTTCGCCTTACCCTTCGGTCGGAAATTGAATATGCAGAACACCACCGCCGCAATAATCACAGCAATAATCAGCGACTGCTCCACAAACACCCCGTCCGTAATATTATCCGAAGGTATTAATGAATAATTAATGGACAATTGATGATAATTAATGTTCACCAACCCCAATGGCACCAGTACAGCCAGCGCATATCCAGCTGTTATTCCATTGATGCCGTCCATAAAGTTTATTACGTTTGTTGCTCCTACGTAAACAATCAGAGCTACCAACACAATCCACCACATATCCCAATGCAGTATATCCAACTGATAGAAAGCCATGGCAGCCGCCGCAAACTGTGCCACAAGTCTCACAGAGTCGGGCAGCGAATGAATGTCATCCACAAAGCTCACTCCAGCCACCAATGTCAGTCCTGCCAAGAACCAAGGATAATCAAAACCGAAGAAAGCGCTCCACACCCAAGCACCAATCATAAAGATGATGCCGCCACCGCGCAGCACAATCGTCGAATGCGACGACCTCTGGTTAGGCTTGTCAATGATGTTACACTTGTCCGCAATGCGGAAATACACGAGTTCCGCCACCAATAGCAGAACGAAAATAATAATATAAGTTGTCATAAAAATAAATTGATTTTTTTATAAACGAAAGAATATAATAGACAGTGGCTTAGTCAACAGGGCAAAACCCTGCTGACTAAGTCACTTATGGAATATCTAAAAAGTAAGTATTCGGTACCCCTCATATTTCCGATACGCATATGAGTTTTAGCCCTCCACCAGCTAATGCCAGTGGAGGTT
>CAKQEI010000123.1 GCA_934230115.1 uncultured Prevotella sp.
ACAATGTCGGGCTGTACCGTTTGTTTGGTCTACCGTCAGATGACAGAGACTGGCAAGCCATGTTTGAGGGACGTGTGGCAGGAAAAGGTATTCTGACAGACGAAGTGGAAGGGTTGCGTAACATAGCCTATTCCGTTTGTAACGAACAAGAGAGAATCACTTCGGACGCACGAACAGAGTTAATTACCGTGATGACACATGAGGGACAACGTATGGACCTGGAGGAAGCATACGGCTACGAGATAGTCAGCAACAAGAATGGGCTGATGGGTGTTGTGGATAAGGACGGTAAGGAAGTGCTGGCATGTGAATATAATAAAGTGGAACTGAAAGCATACGGAATAGCCAAGCTGTATTCTCGACGGAAGATAGACAGAGAACGTCCCTGGATGGACTTGCGTAATGGTGTGCGTTACTTCAAGCGACCGAGAATAGAGAAGCATGGTTTCCTGGAGTTCTCCACTACGGACGGGTTGCGCCTCTATCCGAGAGTAAAGACACGTCGGATGGACGAGAACTGTTTTGTGTTACGGAATGCCTTGGGCAACGAGACTGACGAAGGGTTGCGGTTCCGCAATTTCTTTGTGCAGCCATCAGAGCCTGACAGACTATACATGTTCAAGGAGAAAATCGAGGACCTGTCGATTTGGGAAGATGAGCAAGGAGGTTTGGCATGGCGCAAGGCTTGGGACAACATGTTGCACCGTATGACCGTTGAAGAATTAGCGCAAAGGAGACACGCATGGGAAGAAGAGGTAAAGCAGTTTGAGGAGGAAAAGAAAAAATACATAAGGATTTTCAGACCAGAAATAAAAATAGACCTCATCGATGGCAGAACACAGTTGGCTGACTATAAAGAACCAGCCAATCTGAGAGTCGTCTGCGTCTCGAAGAACAATTATCAAGTGTACTATCGAGAACATTGGCTGGACAAATGGGAATCATTAGGCAGTTATGCTAAGATATATCCCCAGGCATACGGTATAAGGGTGGTGCAAAACAGAGAAGGCAAATACCTTGTGCGTACAGATCTGTACAAACCAATGGAAAAGCAAGAACCGACATATGAGTTTGCAGAGCTGCAGGACAACTCCCTGCTTCATTTCACGGAGCAGGGTAGGGAATACTGGGTATATTTGGAGAACATGACATGCTTTACCCGTAAGCCAGAATTTGTAACCATCGGTTTCATGGACTTCTTGAAGATTGGTGGATTGTATATGAGATGTGGAAGAAACAATGGCGAAACTTACAGAAGAGCAGAGATAAGGATGTATGATGACATTTGCTTCTTAGGATCGAGAGAAGTATTCGTCAAGACGACCCATAGACTACACCATTATTATATACAGCAACGGTCGCTGGAGGGCAAGCGTTTTGTGTTGAGTGATAGTTTGAAACCGAGAGAGTCGTCAACATGGTTTGACATGTACTATGACGGGAAGAATACTCCGATAGTAGAAAGACGAAAGAAGGATTATGAGATATACGGAGTGAAGAAGTAGCTTTATAGAATGAGTATATGTCCGTCGATGCTGAGAGCGTAAAGATAACTGTTGCTTGAGGAAATTGATTTTTACCTTATATATGCTTGCAAAGATACATAAAAAAATATACCTTTGCAAACTTTAATCATTAATTATGTCAGAAAAACTTACAAAAGATGCCATTGATCTCAGTACATTGAGCATTCCGCGCCTTTTCGGGCGTTATTTTCTTCCCACATTGCTGGGAATGCTGAGCATATCGGCAATGACAGCCATCGACGGAATATTCGTGGGTCATGCTGTGGGAGCCGACGGAATAGCGGCCATAAACATTTGCGTGCCGATAATGATGTTGGCCACCGGACTTGGGCTGATGATGGGAGCCGGCTGCTCTGTGGTGGCCTCCATCCACATGGCCCAGCAGAAGCTCAAGGCAGCCCGCATCAACGTCACCCAGGCTTGGATATTTGCCACAATAGCGATTATGGCGATGATAGTGCCCGTGATGCTGTTCCCGTCGGCGATAGGGCGTGTGCTTGGTTCGTCGGAAGCCCTGTTGCCATTGGTGCGCGAGTATATGCTTGGTTTCATGCCGGGCGAGCTGTTTGGCGTGTGGGCGGCTTTGCTGCTGTTCGTCATCCGTCTCGACGGCAATCCGCGGCTTGCCATGTGGTGCAACATAGTGGGAGCCTTGGCCAACATCGTGCTCGACTGGTTGATGATAGTCCATTGGGGTTGGGGGCTGTTCGGAGCAGCCCTCGCCTCCACGCTTAGCATGTTTATAGGTGGAATGATAGCCGTGTGGTACATGGTGTTTGCAGCACGCCAGTTGCGTCCGATACGCCTGAAGTGGAGTCGCCGCTCGTTGCTCTATTCCGTACGCAACATCGGCTACCAATGCACGGTGGGAATGTCGGCCCTTATGGGCGAGTGTACGATGGCCGTGCTTGCCCTTGTGGGCAATTACGTCTTCGGAATGTATCTGGGTGATGCTGGTGTGGGCGCTTTCGGCATAGCCTGCTACTACACGCCCTTTGTCTTCATGATAGGCAATGCGGTGGCTCAGTCGGCCCAGCCTATAGTAAGCTACAATTATGGCAGCGGCGACCGCGGGCGTGTCCATTCCACGTTGCGTGTGGCTTTGCTCACGGCTGTGGCTTGTGGAGCAGTTGTCAGCGGAGCGTTCTTGCTCTTCCCCGACCAGCTTGTCGAGCTATTCATTGTCAGCAGCGAGTCAGCCTTTCCTCTTGCCATAAAAGGCTTTCCGCTCATAGCCTTCTCGTTTGTGTTCTTCATCGTCAACCTCACGTGCATAGGCTATTTCCAGAGTGTGGAGCGCGTGCGTCCGGCAATGCTGTTTGCCTTGTTTCGCGGCTTGATATTTCTTGTGCCGAGCTTCATCCTCCTCCCCCTGGTGTTTGGCGAGACAGGCATTTGGCTCGCCCTTGGATTGTCGGAAATGCTGACGACCCTGAGTATATTGTTTTTTTTGTATAAATGCTGATATTCAAGCCGTGTTAGTATAAGGCGCAAAGGGTTGAGTAACTATTCAGCGAATATGTATCGCTAAAGGCAGTATGTGATTTTTTTTCAAAAAACTTTCAGTATTCCTGTACA
>CAKQEI010000124.1 GCA_934230115.1 uncultured Prevotella sp.
GGACTGAATGCGGTGGCAATTAGCAGCAAGACACCGGCAGAAGAACGAAAACGGATAATCGAAATATTTAGGAACACGAATGACCATGAATTATCCAATGACTTAAACACGAAAGACCATGAATTATCCACGAATTTAACCACGAATTGCCATGAATTATCCTCGAATTGCCGTCAATTCAAAACTCAAAATTCAAAAATTCAAAATCGGCTTTGCCGACAATTCAAAACTCAAAATTCAAAACTCAACATTCTTATAACCGTTGATCTCTTCGGAGAAGGCTTTGACTGCCCTGATGTAGAGTTTATCCAGTTGGCACGTCCCACATTATCACTGGCTAAGTATCTACAGCAAGTAGGTCGTGGCATGCGAGTGTTTGAAGGCAAGAAGTTTTGCCTAATACTTGATAATGTAGGCCTGTATCGATTGTTCGGACTGCCGTCGGACGAAAGAGATTGGCAATCGATGTTTGAAGGACAAATTGCCGGTAAAGGCAATATTACACAAGCAGAAGAACAATATGGTGTAGTAGCCTATTCCATCCGTGATGAAAGACAAAGCATAACATCGGACACACAGACCGAACTGATAACCGTGGTGACGCATGAAGGGCAGCGCATGGACTTGGATGCGGCATACGGATATGAAATCAAGGAGAAAGAGGATGGACTATTGGGCATTGTGGACAAGAACGGAAATGAAGTGCTGCCTTGCGTATATAATAAGGTGGAGTTGAAAGCGTATGGCATAGCCAAACTGCATTCCAGAAGAAAGATAGATCGTGAACGTCCTTGGATAGACCTTTGGAACGGTATACGATTCGTTAGAAGACCTAAGATGGAACGTTGTGGCTATCTTGATTTTTGTACAACGGATGGTATAAAGCTATATCCGAGGGTAAAGACCCGCAAGATGGGCGACGATGACTTTGTGTTGCCTGATGCTCTGACATACGGGATAGACAAGGGGTTGCAATTCCGGACATTCTATATACAGCCATCAGAGCCGGACAAACTGTATTCATTTAAAGACAAGATGGATGATGTGCAACTTTGGGAGGATGAGTATGGAAATTGGGTATACAAAAAAGGTAACGAAGCCTTGTTGCACCAGATAAGCAAAGAAGAATGGCAGGCAAAGAAAGACGTTTGGACTGAAGATGTAGAGAGGTACAATAATAATGTCATTCAGAATATAATGTATTTCAAGCCAAAGATAAACTTGAAACACACCTATGGCTACACGAGCAGATTGTTGTCCGACTTTGAAGAAATAGACATGAGGATAGAGCAAAGGACAAACGGCACAGTACAAGTATATTATCGTGAAAACATATTCTGTACACGGAAATCAGCAGGAGTATACGCCAAGGTATTTCCACAAGCATACGACATCAGAGTTGTGCAGAATGTGGACGGAAAATATCTGATACGCACAAAGATGTTTGAGCCATTTGAAAAACCAGAGTCCAAGTATGATTTTGCAGAGTTGTTGGACAATGTCATTCTGCACTTTATAGAAAAAGGCAAAGACTATTGGGTATACTTGGAAAATAATGTATGCTTCATGAAGAAGCCAGAACTTGTGACAATAGGCTTTTTGAACTTCTTCAAGATGGATAATGTCTATGTGGAAATGAGTCCGTTTAACAATCAAACATATCGAAGAGCTGAAATAAGGATGGATAAAGACATCTGTTTCTTAGGAAACAAGGAAGTTTTATCCAAACCCTTATCAAGATGCTGGCGCAAGTATTATTACATATATCGTCGATATACAGACGGAAAACGGTTTATTCTGAGTGAGAGTAAGAACGTGGAAGAATGTGACGCACTCTATGATTTGTATTATGACGGAGAGAATCCACCAATCTTCAAGAAGCGGAAGAAGAGTTGTGAATTGTAGAAGGCGTTGACGATGAACAGCAAAGGCGGATGCTCAAGATGGAGAGTCTTGAGCATCGTGACCGTATGTTTCAACGACCTACCACCAGTTCCCTGGTGTCTATTTCGCCAGAACCCTTGATGCTCTGCTTAAAAGAACCGAGAGAACCTTTAAGTTCAATATCGCCCGAACCTACAGTAATGGCGTTGGCAGAGCCACAGTCGATGAATCTTACGTCGATGTCGCCCGAGCCGTAAGTGGCGATATTCGTATTTCTTACATTTCTCAGCACAGCGTCGATGTCGCCCGAACCGCGCACCTGCATGTCGGTGTTGTCAGCCTTAATATTCTTGACGTCGATGTCTCCCGAACCGTAAATGTCTATCTTAGCCGAGCGAGTGTCAACGCTTAGGGCTTTGATGTCGCCAGAGCCGCGGGTCTCAAAAGCCACATTGTCGCATAGGATATTGCGGAAGAAGGCATCGCCCGAACCTTTAATCTGCACATTCAGGTTGTCGGTGTCAATATCGCTCTTGGCTGTGAACGTGCCCGAGCCATTGATATTCACGCTTGTGAGGTCGGTTGATGTGATGTAGATTGTGAGGTTGCCGCTTTCCGAGTAGAAGAATTTTCCCGAAGTAGGTTTGTGCTTAACAACGAGAACGTCGCCATTGCGCTCCAACACTACATTGTCTACGAGGCTCTTTGAGCCAACAATTCGTATAGGAGTTCTGGCATTGCTGCCCTGTATGAATTGTATGTCGGCAGAGCCGTTGATCTGTATTTGCGAGAAATATCCCATGTTGCGTATCACGGAAACATTCTTCTTTGACTCTTTGAGTTCCTTGCTTGAATAACAAGCCATACACACTCCACCACAAGTCAATGCAACAAGTGCTGTGATGATAAATTTGCTAATGTTCTTCATATTTTTATGTGTTATATTGTTTTGGTTTTATTGTTATGACGCAAAGCTACAAAAAAAAGTTGCAAAAATCAAAAAAAGTTGCTCGGATAATACATTATTTGTAACTTTGCACTTTCAATCGTAGAAAAGATATCTGTAACCAACCCGATTGAACATTAATAATGAATATGAGCTATAATAAATTTTTGAATAAAATTAACAGAGATTTAAATATTTATGCACATAACAGCGCATAATTC
>CAKQEI010000125.1 GCA_934230115.1 uncultured Prevotella sp.
TTTGGGGACGAGGGAGCGGAAAATCCCCACCACGACTTTCTGAAAAAGTGCGCCCGTGAGGTGTCGATACCGACACCTCACGTTCTTCTTTTTCGGTCCGGTCAAAATCACGGACTGGCTGCGGCCAGTCCGTGATTTCTCCCGTCCCCCGTCGTGATGGGTATAACACACTAGACTTTGTACCAAAGTCCGTGTGCCAGCCGTTCCCTCTGGACTCCCTCAAGCGGTCATTTCCCGCCGCCTCACGGCACGGAAAATGACCTTATCGGTGTACGGTATGTCCGATAATGTACGGTATTTTGAGGGGATACCCCCACTCCCATTTTTACCGTACATACCGTACATTACCGTACACCGTCGCACCGCAGCGAAAGCGCTTTGCCCTCTTTCGTGCGATAGGAAACATAGCGGACGCCATACTCGCGCAGCAAATTCTCCTGCTGCACATTCAGCGTCCGTACGATCCAGTTGGGTGTGAAGCTCCGGCTGCTGTCCATCTCGGAGAGACACTGCGCGAGCTCTGTCGCTGTGCCGTTCCACGATGGATTTTCCTCATTCACCAGCCGAGAAACAAGCTCGACCAGCGGGTTCGGCGGTTCCTTGAACCGTCCCGTCTCCACCTCGACCAGCTCCCAGTGAAGATGTGCGGCATCAAAAGAGATGTGCAATCGAAGCTGTTGCTGGTCGCGTCCTACCGTCTCTAAAACAGCATCCGAAGCGGTGCGCTTGTCTTTGTATAGAAGCGGTGCGCTTGTCTTTGTATAGAATCAGCGCGCCGTCTGCCGCGCCCATCAAGCCATTGGTGCCGGAGATCATGTTGAACACATCCTCTGCGCCCTCCTTGCGCGTATGATGAACGACCAGCACGGTGACGCCGTAGGTGTCGGAAAACTCCTTCAGCCTTGCCAGTGTATCATAGTCGGCGGCATAGCTGCCGTTATCCGGCGTCCGTCCGCGCACCCGCTACAAGGTGTCAATGATGATCAGCACTGTGTCCGTGTGCTCACTCCAAAAGTCGCTCAGCCGTTCCGTCAGGCCTTCGGCCAGGGTTTCGGAAAAGACGGAGAGAATCAAGTGCTCACTATCCTGCTCCGTCATCTGTGCCAGACGCTTCTGCAATCGCTCACAGGTATCCTCCAAGGCAAGGTACAAAACTGTACCCTGCCGGGAAGAGAAGCCGAGAAATGGCTCTCCCATGCTCACCTGATAGGCCATCTGCAAGACGAGAAAGGACTTGCCGATCTTCGGCGCGCCGGCGAGGAGGTAAGTCCCCACCGGCAGCAGTCCGTCGATGACCGCCGGACGGACACGAAAGTGTGTCTCCATCAGCTCCGGCATGGTCATGGTCTGAATTTTCCCAAACCGCTTGTGCGGTTCTCCAAAAGCTGTTATACTGTCCATGCGTGCAAGCGCGGACGGCTGCTCCCCATCTGGTGCAACAGATGGAATCGGGGCAGTCGTTTCTTTATCCTCCCACATGGCCGCCTCCGGTGTTCTGCTCGATCCATTCAATGAGCTTGTCCCTCGGCACGAGCAGCCGCTTGCCGATGCGCAGCGTGGGAAACGTCCCCGTGTTGAGAAGCTGATACGCTCCCGCACGGGAAATTCCCAACGCCGCTGCGAGCTGATTGGCATTCAGCACCGCAGGCAGATTTTCATAGTTGTTGTTCATGTATGACCTCCTTCAAAAATTATTCTTGACATAATGGACTTTTTGATATATATTAGTTTCGCTAAGTCGCCCATTGACTGAAGTATATCCATTGATATGCTGTTTGTCAATAGAATTTTTATAAAATCATTCCATCAGTCTATTAGGAGGCTCGCCATGCTGTCAGGGAAAAGCTATCCTCATCCCCGTCAAGAAATATGGGTAGGTGCGTACACAGATAAGAAATCAGAATATTTTGAGCTGCGTACCGTAAACGAGACAAGCAATGGTTCCTATTCTCCGCTCTGGCACAAATACGCGCCGCTTGGCTCCGCAATCGCTGACTTCCTCTATGATGATTTGAAGCACTTTGAGAGCGATCTAAACGCGATAAAGATGCGCGTGGACGCGATCAATGCAGGGCAGGAGCGCGAGCAGTCCTTGCGAGGGCTATTTGACCTTGCCAAGCTCTGGCTCAGCGATAACCCGCTCTATGCGCCGCTGGCCGTCGCCTTGGAACGGTTGGAGATCGATGCCGCGAATGGCAACGTCCTCAACACGGACGAAATTGAGCACATGATGGAGGAATACCGCGCATGGCAGCCGAAGCTGAAGACCATTGCCCATTGTGTGCTGGAGTCTGAAGATAATGGCGATATGCGGAAAACGTATCTTGAAAAGCAGGGCGCAGATATAAATAATTTCCCGCAGCTCTCATATGGCCGACTGCATTTGGAGGCGGTCTATTCCGGTGGCAATGTACCCTATCCCTATGATGATCTCTTAAACTTCGGACAATTCTCCGAGCCGACAGCAATTACAGCGGAAGTGTTGAACACAGAGAGCGTGAGCGACCTGATTTGTTTCCTGCTCTGTCGCTATCTGGAGGCAAACCTCCGCTTCCATGCCTGCAAGTTCTGCGGCAAGCTGTTCGGCGTCGTGGGAAATTACAAACAGGAATATTGCTCCCGTTTGATCCCCGGCTCGGAGAAAACCTGCAAGGAGATGGGCTCCGTCCGGCTGTACGAGAAAAAGATCTTCAGCGAGCCTGCTATCAAGGAGTATAAGCGCTCCTACAAGGCGCACAACGCCCGTATCCGCTACGGCCTGATGACACGCGAGGAGTTTGACAAATGGGCGGCAGAGGCGCGGGAAAAGCGCGATACCTGCGTAGCGGGCAAGCTGTCCCTTGAGGACTTCGTGGCGTGGCTCGACAGCGACAAACAGCGATAAAACAACGGACTGACTGGCCGTTTTATGATCTCAGAAGAACAGGAGGTTTCATTGACAACGCGAAAAACAAAAGGAGCCAAGGGCGGCGGCACGATCCGTCAGCGCCCTGACGGGCGCTGGGAGGCGCGCTAT
>CAKQEI010000126.1 GCA_934230115.1 uncultured Prevotella sp.
CCACTGGAGTTCTGCAAGAGGGCAGCTTATCTTGGACTACATTGAATATTTTAAATCGTTAATCTCAAAATACATAAAGTAGCAATATGGAAACATTCATTATACTTGTAAAGTTACTCTGTGCCCATTTATGTTCAGATTTCATACTGCAGACCGATAGAATCAATAGTGGAAAGCGTAAACCTGGCATAAAAGGCACTGGTTATTTGATCCTTCACAGTATTACACATGCATGTATAGCATATATGTTGGTAGCAAATTGGTCATGCTGGCAAATTCCCGTCATAGTATTCATTAGCCATTTCATAATAGATTTGGTCAAGTGCAAATGCTGCAAGGAATCGCTCTCAACATTTCTTGCAGACCAGTTTTTGCATATCGCAATTATTATAGTATTATGGTTCTCATTGTATAAAGAAGAAATAGAGTTCTCATGTCTTAACGCCTTTTGTTCAGCAAAGGTTTGGTTGGCATTTATGGCATACTTGTTAATGTTAAAACCTTCGTCAATTCTCTTGGGCTTATTTCTCAAACAATGGACAACACCCTCGTCTAACTCACTGAGTCTACCAAAGGCTGGACAATGGATTGGCTATATAGAAAGAATATTGATCCTTACATTTGTCCTTGTGGGTAGTTTTGAGGGCGTTGGTTTCTTGTTGGCAGCAAAGTCTGTATTCCGTTTTGGCGAATTGAACAAGGCCAAGGAAATCCAAACAACAGAATATGTCCTAATAGGCACATTTGCAAGTTTCACTATCGCCATTCTTACAGGAATAGCAATAACACACTTATATTTGTGATTAAGGTGCATCCATTTACTTAGTGCTATTCTTCCGCTTCTTTAACGCTTCTTTTCTGCGTATTCGGCAAGAATCCTGCGATGATGCCGAGCAATGGCAGGAAGGCACTCACATGGAAGATGAACCCAACACTTGTCTTGTCGGCCAGCCAACCGAAGAAAGCGGAGCCCAGACCTCCCAAACCGAACATCAGTCCGAAGAAGATGCCTGCTATCAGTCCCACTTTGTCGGGCATAAGGTCGGTGGCGTATACCACAATGGAAGAGAACGCCGAGGCGATGATCAGTCCTGACATGAAGGTGCAGATGATGGTCCAGGTGAAGTTTACAAAGGGCATGGCTATGGCGAAAGGGGCTGCTCCAAGGATGGAGAACCAGATGACATACTTTCTGCCAAACTTGTCTCCGAGCATGCCTCCAGCCACGGTTCCTATGGCAAAGGCGGCAAGGAATACGAAGAGGCACAGCTGCGATGTCTGTACCGAGACACCGAACTTATCTATCAGGAAGAAGGTGAAGTAGCTCGTGATGCAAGCTGTATAGAAATACTTGGAGAATACGAGCATGATGAGGATGAAGAGTGCCCAAAATTTCACTCTTTTAGAAATATGGGTGTTGAGAAGCGGTTGTTTCTGCGGATGATTCACCACGTAAGCCAGCCTTGCCTTATACCAGACTCCCAATCTAACCATGATGATGGCGGCGAGCAGGGCTGCAAGGGCAAACCAGGAGATGGCATGCTGTCCGAGGGGCAGGATGAGGATGGCTGCCAACAGTGGGCCTACTGCCGACCCGCCATTACCGCCCACCTGAAAGATGGATTGTGCCAGACTCTTCTTGCCTCCGGATGCCATCTGTGCTACTCTCGAGGCTGTGGGGTGAAACACAGAGGAGCCGAGACCGACCACACTCACAGCCAGGAGTATCAGAAAATAATTCCCGGCAAAGGCCAGCAGCAGAAGTCCCACCAATGTGAAGCACATACCTATGGAAAGTGCATAGGGACGGGGATGCTTGTCGGCATACTGTCCTGTGAAGGGTTGCAGGATGGAAGATGTCATCTGGAAGACCAGCGTGATGATGCCTATCTGTGCAAACGAGAAGTCGAACTTATCCTTCACGATCGGGTAGATGGAGGGAATGATCGATTGAATCATATCGTTCAGAAAATGAGAAATACTGCAGATGATGAGCATGGAATATACCGTGCCCTCCGTCATCTTGGGATTACCCTTGATTTTATTGCCTATTGACTTGATATTCATTACTTCATCTTATTTTTATCCTTAATTCTGCAACACTATTATAAATTAAACTTTTTAAGCACCTGAGCAAGTACTTCTGTTAACTTCGGGCGAAGCCCTATATTCTTTGCATAGATGTTATTATATGGGTGCAAAGGTACAATTTATAATCTGGATATGAACAATAACAAGCTTTATCTAAGTAAAAAACTTATATTTTAATCCTATTCACCCTTATGCGAGTAGCGTATTCTTTTTGTAGGACATAGGACAAAAGTGTCAAGATTGTCATGATTGTCATGAAGGTCATTAAGAAAACTGAGAAATCTAACAAGCACGGAAAGCAGCAACATTTATCAACATACTTCCTGCCGTGTCCACTTCTCCTTGCTCAAACATTGTCAAGGCAATGGATATTGCCTCGTTCTCGTCAGAAGCATTAACAACGATACTCACCACATCCATGTCTGTGGTGAGTTCTACTTGATACATATCCATGTTACTATTTCAGAAGTTCAGCCACATCATCTGATTTCATAGGCTTATCTTTATATGTTATGGTTATTCTACCACTAATGCAAAGAAGACGAAAATCAGTTGAATTCATGTTTTTTGCAAAATCAGGAAAATCAGATATATAAAAACCCTTTTCACGAATTTTCCTTCTGATAGACTTCTGCTCATTATAATCTGCATTGTCCTTCTGCAAAAACAGCTGATATAATTCTTTTATCTCAGCCATTGTAAACGTGTCACGTCCTTTCATAATTCTGTTTAGGTTTAATTGTTAATCCTCGTGTTCCGTTGTAAACAGAACACGAGGGCTATTATTTATGTTAAGTAAGTGAGCAAAATTAGTTTATATAAAATATTTATTGTCTTTTCCCGTTTTATATGCAATGGGAAAGCCAAA
>CAKQEI010000127.1 GCA_934230115.1 uncultured Prevotella sp.
CAAACGAGACTTGAACTCGCGACCCCAACCTTGGCAAGGTTGTGCTCTACCAACTGAGCTATTGCCGCATCATCTTTAGTTGATGTTTTGCTTAGTTCTTTAAAGCGAGTGCAAAGGTAACACTTTTTCTTGAACCGCCAAAGAAAAACGAAGAAAAATTCAAGAAAAAGTGCATTTTTTTGCTAATCCATGCGTGAAATGTAGTCATTTACGCCGAAATCGCGCAATATTTCGAGCCTATTGTCCTCTTTTCTCACTATTGCGAGAGCCGGATGGGATATGCCGTTGAACATGGTTGTCTTCACCGTAGTGTAGTGAATCATATCTTCGAAGATGATATTTTCGCCAATTTTCAGTTCATGGTCGAATCTCCATGCCGACATGAAGTCGCCCGACAAGCAACTGTTGGCTCCCAAACGATAGGTGTAGGGCAGCGTGTAGTCGATATTCTCCTCCAATGTCTCGGCTCCGCGCACAGCAGGATGGTAGGGCATTTCAAGGCAGTCGGGCATGTGGCATGAGAAACTCACGTTCAGAATAGCTGTTTTTATGCCTTTGTCCTCCACGATGTCCACTACTTGAGCCACGAGCGGACCGGTCTGCCATCCGAATGCGCTGCCCGGTTCCATTATCACGTGCAGCCAGGGATAGCGTTTGTGGAAGTCGTTGAGCGTGTCGACGAGCAGTTCTATGTCGTAGTCCTTGCGTGTCATGAGGTGTCCACCACCAAAGTTAATCCATTTTATCTGGCTGAACCATTTGGCGAATTTCTCCTCTATATGTGCCAAAGTCCTCACAAACACGTCCGAACCATTCTCGCAATGGCAATGGCAATGGAATCCGTCGATGCCGGCAGGCAAGGTGTCGGGCAGTTTGTCGGCGCTCGTACCGAAACGCGTGCCTGGAGCGCATGGGTTGTATATGTCGGTTTCAATCTCCGAGTATTCGGGGTTGATGCGCAGTCCCAGGCTTATGTCGTTGTTTCTTGCCTTCACTCTCTCGTGCAGGCGGTTGTATTGCGAGAGCGAGTTGAAGGTGATGTGGCTTGAGCAGTCGGCTATCTCGTCTATCTCGTAGTCGGTGTAGGCAGGCGAGAATGTGTGAGCCTTGCTTCCGAACTTGTCGAGTGCGAGCCTTGCCTCGGCCAATGAGCTTGCTGTAGTGGCATTGATGTATTCGCGGAAGATGGGGAAAGTCTTCCAGAGAGCGAAGGCTTTGAACGCGAGAATAATCTCGGTGTTGGAGCGTTTCGCCACGTCGCTTATCAGCTGAAGGTTGCGTCTGAGGCGTTCTTCCTCGATGATGTACATCGGGCGGTTTATCTCTTTATATGTAGTGGTGTCTACTTTCATCTTTTTTTTATGTCTATTATAATGTATATATAATAAGGTGTACGAACTGTTTTTGTCAGTCTTCCTTTCCGTAGCAGAACTTCTCGATAGCCGCAGCCACGCCATCCTCCTCGTTCGAGAGGGTCACATAGTCGGCCTCCGCCTTCACCTCGTCCACGGCGTTGGCCATAGCCACGCCCATGCCAGCGAGTTTAAGCATCGAGAGGTCGTTGTAGCCGTCGCCAAAGGCAATCATGTCGTTGGGTGTAAGGCCAATCTTGTCGAGAAGACGCAGGAGCGACTGTGCCTTGTCGATGCCCTTGGGCACAAGTTCTATGAAGAACGGAGCCGAGCGGAACACGTCCATCTTGTCGCCTACGATGCCAAGCAGCTCTTCCGTGCCTTTCTGCATCAGCTCAGGTTCTCCTGTCATGAGGAGCTTTGTAGGGTGGGGCGGCAGACTCTCCAGCAGGTTTTCCACCTTTCGTATGTTCATCTTGTTTATGCGCGATTCTTCCTTAACGTATTTGTCGTCGGGCATTTCGGTGATAATTTCCTTGCCGTCGTATCCAAGAATGGCATGGTTGTGGGCTTTGGCATAGTCGTAGAGTATAGGAATCACTTCGTCGGGCAGGAAGTTGGAGTATATTTCCTCCTTGCTCTGCCAGTCTACAATTTTGCCTCCGTTGTATGAGAGTACGAATCCCCCATAGCTCTCTATGTCCAGACATTCGGCTATAGGTGCGATGCCGAAGGTGGGTCGTCCGGATGCAAGGATAATGTGTGCTCCGTCCTTTTGCGCCTTGATGAGCGTTTGTTTTGTGAGTGGGGTCACTTCCTTGTTATGGTTGGTGAGCGTGCCGTCGAGGTCGAGGGCAATGGCTTTGTAGGCCAATGTGCATGGAGTGTTGCTTGATGTTGGCATGGTTGGAGTTGGAATGATTGATGAAAAAAACTGAAATGTGATATTATAAAATAATAAATCCCAAGAACGGTGATAGTTCTTGGGATTTATGTTTTCGGTCGAATAGCTTAAGTTGCGCTTCCGGCCGTAGCTTTCCGATAATGTTGGATTAAGCCTCTGCTGGAGTCTCCTCAGTAGCAGCCTCAGCCTCAGCCTTAGCGGCAGCCTCAGCAGCCTTCTTCTCAGCTACCTTCTTGGCGATAGCCTCGTTGAGCTTCTTCTCAGCCTCAAGTTCCTTGGCGGCAGCCTCAGCCTTAGCCTTAGCCTCGTTCTCGCGAACTGTGTCAAGACCCTTCTGCTTGTCAGCCTTCCATGCGTCGAACTTCTTCTGTGCAGTAGCCTCGTCGAATGCGCCCTTCTTAACGCCACCGCGGAGGTGCTTCATAAGGTAAACGCCCTCGCCCTTGAGGATGTTGTGAGTTGTAGCTGTTGGCTGTGCGCCTACCTCTACCCAGTAGAGAGCGCGGTCGAAATCCAAATCTACAGTAGCAGGATTGGTGTTAGGGTTGTAAGTACCAATCTTCTCAGTAAACTTACCATCACGTGGTGCTCTTGAATCAGCGATAACGATACGATAGAAAGCGTAGCC
>CAKQEI010000128.1 GCA_934230115.1 uncultured Prevotella sp.
CATTGGTATAATGGCTTGCAGCAACGAGACAGACATAACCTACGCCCCGCAGCAGAGCATCACAATAGCTCAGAAATCGCTTAGCATAGGCAATAATGGGGGCAGTGTAAACGTTGAAGTATCAAGCGACCATGAGTTTACGGCTTATTCTCCTGACTCTTGGCTCTCTGTGTCGCCTACTGGCAGCATAGGCAAGTCGGCCACTCTTACGATTACTGCCGAGGCAAACACTGGTGCTGAGCGCACGGGCAAGGTGGTTATATGGTCGGGCGGTTCGCGCGATAGCATCAACATTATGCAGGCTGCCGGACTGCAGGACGATATAAAGTGTCCGTTGAGTGGCTATGAACTGGTATGGAATGACGAGTTTAATGGCTCAAAGGTGGGTGCTGACTGGATGTGGGAAGTGCAGCCAGCCGGATGGGTGAACAATGAGTTGCAGAACTATGTGCAGGATGACAAGGTGGCACAGGTGGGCAATGGCACACTGAAGATAAACCTTATCAACGATGGTGGCACCATAAAGAGTGCCCGACTTTATGCCCGAAAGAACACTGGTTGGCAATATGGCTACATAGAGGCAAGCATAAAGCTTCCTAAAGGCAAGGGCACATGGCCTGCTTTTTGGATGATGCCAGTCAACTTCAAGTCATGGCCAGGCGATGGCGAGATTGATATTATGGAGGAAGTGGGCTACGATGCCAATGTTGTGGTGTCTACCATTCATTGCAACAAATACAACAATGGCGGCACTGCTATTGAGTCGGCTCGCAAATCGGTGCCTACTGCCCAAAGCGATTTTCATAAGTATGCTATGGAGTGGACCAAGGACTACATGACATTCTATGTGGACGACGAGAAGATCCTAACCTACAACAACGACGGTTCGGGTAAGGATGCGTGGCCTTTTGATGCAGCATTCTATCCCATCCTCAATCTTGCTTGGGGCGGAGCATGGGGCGGACAGCAAGGTCTCGACGAGAGTTGTCTTCCGGCTACAATGGAGGTTGACTACGTGAGAGTGTTCCAGAAGAAATAAACGATGAGTATGAAGAAGACAAATATTGCATTGGCAGCATTGTTCCTTCTTTCGCCTGCAACAGGGTTTGCGGCAAAGAAGAAGCAGTTGCCGCCTATGAGTCAGTTCGTCACAGAACTGATGCAGAAAATGACTCTTGAGGAGAAGATTGGCCAGCTCAATCTTCTCCCCGGAGGCGACCTTACAACTGGTGCCGTAATGAATTCGCCACTTGCCGAAAAGGTAGGAGCTGGTGAACTTGGTGCCATCCTTAATGTGAAGGGCGTGGAGAAGATAAAGAATCTGCAGGAGATAGCAGTCAAGAAGACACGTCTCGGCATTCCTCTCCTCTTCGGACAGGACGTGATACATGGCTATCAGACTGTTTTCCCGTTGCCTTTGGCGCAAGCTTGCTCCTGGGATATGGCTATGATTGAGCGTGCAGCACAAGTGGCTGCTGCCGAAGCTACTGCCTCGGGCATCAACTGGGTGTATAGTCCTATGGTAGACATTGCTCTCGATCCACGTTGGGGACGAGTGTCCGAAGGAGCAGGCGAGGATCCTTATCTTACGTCCCAGGTGGGTGCAGCCATGATTCGTGGCTATCAAGGCGACTGTTCCGACCATAATGCTATGGCTTGTGTCAAGCATTATGCCCTTTATGGAGCGTCGGAGTCGGGACGCGACTACAATACTGTCGACATGAGTCATGTGCGTATGTACAATCAGTACTTTGCTCCTTACCGGGCTGCTGCCGAGGCAGGAGCTGGCTCGTTTATGACCTCGTTCAACATTGTCGATGGCATCCCAGCTACTGCCAACAAATGGCTTATTGACGATGTGCTGCGCAAGGAGTGGAAGTTCGACGGCTTCGTTGTCACCGACTATGGCTCTATCAATGAGATGGTGTCGCATGGCGTGGGCAATCCTCTTGACAATACCACCCAGGCTTTAAAGGCTGGCACTGATATGGACATGTGTTCGGAGGCGTTTGTCAGCAATCTTAAGACCTGTATTGAAAAGGGCACTGTGAAGGAGAGCGACATCGATCAGGCTTGTCGCCGTGTTCTTGAGGCTAAGTATAAACTTGGACTCTTTGACAACCCTTACCGCTTTTGCGACCCGAAACGTGAGAAGACAGAGCTTTATACAGCCACCAACCGTAGCGTTGCTCGTGATATGGCTGCCGAGACTTTCGTGTTGCTCAAGAATCAAGACAATCTGTTGCCACTCAAAAAGCAAGGCACTGTGGCTCTCATAGGTCCGCTTGCCGACACGCGCAACAATCTGCCTGGTTCATGGTCTACTGGAGATAAGCCTGAGAAGTATTCCACTCTGCGCGAGGCTATGACCCGCTGTCTTGATGGCAAGGCTACTGTGCTCTATGCCCAGGGCTCCAACATCTATCTCGACGAGAAACAACAGAAGGAGATAGAGTTTGGACGTCCTATAGAGCGTGGCAATCAGCAGCAGATGATGAATGAGGCTCTTGCAGTAGCCCGTAAGTCGGATGTTGTGGTTGCGTGTCTTGGTGAGATGGCTGAGATGAGTGGCGAGTGTGCCTCTCGAAGCAATCTTGAATTGCCCGACGCTCAGATGATGCTTCTCAAAGAACTTGTGAAGACAGGCAAACCTATAGTCTTACTCAACTTCTCTGGCAGGGCTACTGTGTTGAAGTGGGAATCGGAGAATGTGAACGCGATAATGAATGTATGGTTTGCTGGTTCGGAGACGGGCGACGCTGTTTGTGACGTGCTCTTTGGCGACAAGGTGCCTACAGGCAAGACAGTAAACAGTTTTCCGCAAAACGTTGG
>CAKQEI010000129.1 GCA_934230115.1 uncultured Prevotella sp.
TATATTACTATAGAGAGTCTGACAACCACTTTTTTTCTTAATGACCTTCATGACAATCATGACAATCATGACAATCTTAGTTTGAACGCTACTTCCGTGCAAATGCCCACTACTTCCGTACAACTATTGCATTTTGGCGTGAAATGTAGTAACTTTGCAATCGTAAAACAAACATAAAAAATTTACTCCCTCGACAGGAAAAAATTTTTCTCTCGACAGGAAAAAGAAAATAGGCAACACCTCAGGCTTCCACATTACCAAGTAGTTCATGAGGAAATGATGAAGAGGTGGTTTGGGTAAACTAATATTTTTGCTGGCAAATGTTTGCAAATCAAAAAAAATGATGTACATTTGCTGATGAAATAATAAAAAGCAGCGTTATGATAGAGAAATATATTAATCCACATACTGACTTTGGCTTTAAGCGACTCTTTGGTTCTGAGTTTAACAAGGAGTTGCTTATCAGCTTTCTAAACGCTATGTTCCATGGCGAGCAGAACGTTCAGGATGTCACGTATCTAAATTCTGAGCAGCTTGGCGACCGTGCTGATGCGAGACGTGCCATCTTCGATGTATATTGCGAGAACGACAAGGGCGAGAAGTTTATAGTGGAGATGCAGAATGTATATCAGGAGTTCTTCAAGGACCGCACTATTTATTATTCTACGTTCCCCATTCGTGAGCAGGCGCAGCGTGGAGGCGACTGGGACTTCCATCTTAATCCCGTATATACTATCGGTCTGCTGAACTTCAACTTTGCAGATGGCCTACAAAACGCCAAGCGATGGCACCATGAAGTAAAGTTGATGGAGGTAGACACGCATGAGATATTCTACGACAAACTGACGTATATCTATGTTGAGATTCCGAAGTTCGACAAGAAGGAATCGGAACTCGTGACGATGTATGACAAGTGGATGTATGTACTGAAAAATCTCTCCAAACTTATGCAACGCCCAGCGGCTCTCCAAGAACGTGTCTTTACTCGACTTTTTGAACAAGCTGAAATATCCAAGTTTAATAAGCAGGAACTAAAAATGTACGAGGATAGTGTAAATGCCTATCGCGACATAGTGAACGCTATAAGGACAGCTGAGAAGAAGAAATTTGCAGAAGGGCATGCAGAAGGACATGCAGAAGGACTTGCTGAAGGACTTGCTGAAGGACTTGCTGAGGGAATGGCTAAAGGCAAAGCAGAAGGCGAAAAAGAAACTAAGGAAAAGATTGCCGTAAACCTCCTATCTCTTGGAGTGCCTTTAGAGACTATAGTGCAAGCATCGGGCTTGTCAGAAGAAGAAATTAAGAATATTAGAAAGCTATAAAGCAATAGCGGAGGACTTCATTCTATTCCCCCGCTACTACTTTACTATTAGGTCCACCCTAAAATTCGAAGTCGTCTATTCTATTATTTCTGCTTGAACCTAATCGGCACATTGTACTTCACGTTCACAGGCTTGCCCTTCTGCTTGCCAGGCTCCCACGCAGGCATCGACTTCACCACGCGCATGGCCTCGTTGTCGAGCACATCATAGCCGGTTGACTTCACGATATGCACATCGCTGACTGTTCCGTCTTTTCCTACAACAAATCCTACAATAGCATTGCCTTGCTGCTTGGCCTTGACGGCTGACTCTGGATATTTCACATTCATCATAAGATATTCCAGCATCGCTCTGTCTCCGCCCTTGAATTTCGGCATCTCCTCAACAGCGTCAAAGACTTTTTGGGCAGACTCTTTGGCCTGCATATTGGCAGTGGGCAGGGCAGTTGCTGTGGGGTTGATTTCCTTGGCCATAGTGCTCACGTCGGTGGCGTTGGCAAACACGCTTACTGCCAGTGTTGCCACTGGGATGACGAACAATGCCTTGAGCATCATCCATCGGTTTGATTTCTTCTGGTTCATCATAATGATTCTTCGTTTTAGTGACTCTTTGTTAAGGTTGTTGGCAAATGGCTGCAGACGATTGCCAACCGCCTTGATTACAAGAAATTGTTGATATTGTGTAGCATTAATGCCTTTGTTTAGTACAGCCTCATCCACCTCAAACTCGTGTATGGCTTTAAGGCTCTTGCCCATCAGCCATACGAACGGGTTGAACCACTGGGCGATGGTGGCGGCTTGCAGAACGACGAGGTCGATGTAGTGGCGCAAGCGTATGTGCTCCTGCTCATGAGTGAGTATGAAGCCACGGTTGTGGGCGTAGTCGTCGTGGCTCATCACAATATAGCGGAAAAGACAGAACGGACTTGTGGCATAGTCGGTGAGAACTATGGTGTTGCCGCTGTTGTCGGTGATGTGCTCGCATTGGCGCAGACGCAGCATCAGACCTACTGTCTGAACCAATGTTGTGGAGAATATTGCCACGGCTCCAAGCGTATATATGCAGATTATAACGTCGGTGAAGCTCCACACCGGCTGCTGGCTTGCGTTGCCGCTTATCAGCACCTCTGGCAACTGAACCGCCTGTCGAACCATGTCTACCGTAGGGTTTGTGCCCTGCGTAATATGAACCAATGGGACAACGAACGACAAAATCAGACAGCCAAGGATGATTATCCGGTTGAGACGGTGAAAGGTCTCCTTCTCAAGCAATGGCATGATGCAAAGGTAGAGCATTGCTAAGGTAAGGGACGTTTTTATAATATAAGGTAGTAAGTAAGTGAGCAAAATTAGTTTATATAAAATATTTATTGTCTTTTCCCGTTTTATATGCAATGGGAAAGCCAAAA
>CAKQEI010000130.1 GCA_934230115.1 uncultured Prevotella sp.
ATCATCGATTGTTTCGGATTGTTGAGCAGTATGTACAACTATGGTGATGTGGCTTATATCGGTGGTGGCTTTGGTGTGGGTATTCATAACACCCTGGAGGCTGCCGTATGGAATATGCCGGTTATCTTCGGTCCGAACAATAAAAAGTTCCAGGAGGCTCAGGGCTTGCTGAAATCGGGTGGAGGTTTTGAAATCAATACCTATGAGGATTTCTCAGGTTTGATGAGTTCTCTGATGAATGATGAGGCCTTCCTGAAGCAGGCTGGCGATAAGGCAGGAGCCTTCGTGGCTCATTTGGCTGGCGCTACAGATAAGGTCTTGGCAAGTGTAAAGTTGTAATAGCTCCTTTATATACATATAATAAAAGGTCTCATGAAGAAAAGTATTCATGAGACCTTTTATTATATGTATATGTGCCTTAAATCGGGCGATGTACCTTTATTTGATAATACGGTAGTAATCTTCTTTTCTTGGTTTTACGGTATGAGGATGCGCTGATGCATACCCCAACGCTAAGGCACCGACACCCATCAATCCCTCTGGAAGATTCCAATCTTTCATCAGTTTCTTTCCTTCTTCTGATGCGAACATACCGTCTTCACGGTTGATCCAGCAGGAAGAAAGACCGATAGAGTGGGCTGCAAGCATCATATTGCCTAAGATAAGGCTGCCATCTTTCACACCGTTAACGTTGCTTGCTGGTGCCAGAACGATAACGATAGTTGGCGCTCCGTAATAAGGGTCACTCTCTACACCCATGATTTCTGCGTTCATCTTTCGAAGTTGTGCGCAAATCTCAGGATTCTGAACGGCAACGATGAAAGGTTCCTGGGTTCCATGACCTGTAGCAGCCCATGTACCGGCCTCCAATACTGTCTTCAACTCTTCGTCGGTAATCTGGTCTGCCTTGAAGCGACGAATGCTTCTTCTTTCCCTGATGGCTTTTAAAACTTCATTTTCCATTGTATATTACTTTTTGATGATTCTTATTTAAAGTGATGATTTCTTTCTCTCTTTTATGCAGGGCATCCGCTCAAATCCTCTTCATCCATATACTGGCTGAGAACGCGTGCGATGCGAATCAATCCCTGCATCAGGGTCTTGCGAGGACAGGCGATGTTGAGGCGCAGGTAGCCCTGACCAGCCTTTCTGCCATACATCGTTCCGCTGTTGACGAATACCTTGCCATCGTTCATCAGTTTCTCATAAGCCTCGTCGCTTGACAGTTCGAATGGCAGAATATCGAGCCATACCAGGTAGGTGCCTTCAAGGCGGGTAACGCGAACCTGTGGCAATTCTGTATTGAAGAATTCCTTTACAGCCTGATAGTTCTCATAGAGATACTGGTTCAGTTCATCCAACCATTCTTCTCCCTCATTGTAAGCTGCCTGTAGGGCGATAACGCCGAATGGGTTTACGTCACAAACCTCGTTGATGTTGATGGCACGGTTGATGCGGCGGCGCAATGTTGCATCCGGACAGATAATGTTGGCTATCTGAAGGCCTGCAATATTGAATGACTTAGATGGAGAATTCAATACTACGCAGTTGTCGCGGCAAGCCTCGCTGATGCTGGCAAATGGAGTATACTGATAGCCTGGCATGATGAGCTCGCAATGGATTTCATCTGCGATGACCTTTACCCCGTGCTTGAGACAGATGTCGTTCATTCGCTCAAGTTCCTCTTTCTTCCATACTCTTCCGGCTGGATTGTGAGGATTGCAGAGGATGAAGGCTGTGGTCTTCTCGTCGGCACACTTGCGCTCGAAGTCTTCGAAATCAATCTCATAAGTGCAGTTGCCCACACGCTTCAGTTCATTTTCTACTACTTCGCAGCCGCTGTTAGTGATGCAGGAGAAGAAACAGTTGTATACAGGTGTCTGTACCAACACCTTCTCTCCAGGCATGCAGATGGCTTTTAGGCAGCAGGAAATGGCAGGTACAACGCCTGATGTATAGAGAATCCAGTCTTTCTCTATTTTCCACTGGTGGCGGCGGGAGAACCAGCTGGTGATTGCCTCGTAATAAGAATCTGGTACGAGGGTATAGCCGAAGATGCCGTGAGCTACGCGCTTCTGCAGAGCTTCGATGATGCAGGGAGCAGTCTGGAAGTCCATATCTGCTACCCACATAGGAATAACGCCGTCTTCCTTCACCAAATCCCATTTGTATGAGTTGGTTCCACGACGTTCGATGATTTCATCAAAATTGTATTTCATATTTGTTTTCTATCTATATTGTTTCTTCTATTTATATAGGATAAATACCTTATTTATTTAAGATAAATACCTTATTTATATAGGATGAATACCTTATTTATATAGGATAAATCTCTTTTCCTCCTAATTGAAATCTTCGTTCATAGACTTTGAATCTCCGTTCAAAGACATTGAACGTACATTCAAAG
>CAKQEI010000131.1 GCA_934230115.1 uncultured Prevotella sp.
CTCTATTGAGGTTGAACACTTATAAATCGCTCATTTTAAGCTATTCAGCAGATTATAGAAGAATTTTTCGGAAAAAATCGTTATACAGTCGTTATACAGTATAAGAACGCATCCAACGAATGTCACTAAATTTGCACCGTCAATCAGACAAAACAACGTCTGGTTGGCGGTGCTTGTCGTTTATGTATATTCCTATAATATGAATCGTGCGAATGGGTTGAGCTATGACGATGAACACCATATATAAATAAAATAAGTTTTAAATCTTTAAAAATTCAATACAACTATGAATGGTGAGATTAAGATTTTCGAAAGCCCGGAGTTCGGACAGATTCGGACGGTGATGGACAAGAAGGGCGAACCGTGGTTCTGCTTGACGGATGTGTGCAAGGTGCTTGGACTGACGCAGCGGCATGTGAGAGAACGACTTGAAAAGGGGGTCGTTTCAACCGACCCCCTTTCGACAAGAGGTGGAACACAGATGGCTAACTTCGTTAACGAGGACGGTCTGTATGATGTCATCCTCGACAGCCGCAGGCTACGAGAGAACGGCTACATCTTCAAGAAGTCGACTGAGCCGATTCAGAAATGGGTGGAAATGGGCATCTTCGCCATGGAGCTGATTGCAGTCGTTAGCATCCTCATAACCACAGAGTATCTGAGCGATGCGTTGGCTCACCATCTCCATATAACTATGGTGTACGAACTCTTGTCTGCGAAAGTCTGGAATGAGCTGCCCGAGTTTCCACGCCAAAGAATCATGCATATTACCTAAAAACATCAATCCACCATTGGAAGACATGTCTGGAGCATTGAAATCAACACGTATTTTCTTGTCACATGCGGTTTCTGGAAGATAAAAAAGCATATTCTCTTGGAAGTTTGGATTATTTGAAGTATCTTTGCACATAAGAAGCGTTTATAAGTACTTGATTTTGAACACTATAAAGGTACTAAAATTTGTCGAGATGACAAAATTAAACGCTTCTTTTTTTGGTCTCTATGAATTATATAGGTTAGACTATAAGAAAGAGAACAAATACTGTGGTTGAATTGTCTTTCTGAAGAACTATATTTTTTGATTATATATTTTTATTTCGTAATTTTGCAATCACGTACAATCCACATGGATAAATTAATAAGATAATTGGCATAAGAAAAGAAATGAAACAATTGAAAGAAAATGAAGGGATAGAGCGCGGTTTGTTGCTCACAATGGCTGTTATTGCGGGATTAACCGTGGCTAATTGCTACTACAATCAGCCTCTTCTGGAGATGATACGCCACGACATGGGGGTGAGCCAACATGAGGCAAACCTCATAACCGTTGTCACACAGATAGGCTATGCGCTTGGTTTGTGTTTCCTTATCCCTATGGGCGACCTCTACTCGCGCCGACGCATAATTGTTGTGAACATGACGGTGGCAGCCATTATGGCCGTAGTCATTGCCGTTGCCGGCAAGGTGTGGATGATTTGGGGAGCCTCCCTGCTATTGGGAGCCTGCTCCGTAATACCGCAGTTTTTCATACCTATAGCAGGACAATACTCCGAAAAGGAGAACAAAAGCAGGAATATGGGCGTAGTTCTGTCGGGACTGCTTACGGGCATTCTTGCCTCGAGAGTGGTTAGCGGTTATGTTGGCGAATGGCTTGGCTGGCGCGAAATGTTCTTCATAGCGGCTCTTGTGATGGTGCTGTGCATGGCCCTTACGCTCAAGATTATGCCACAGATAAAGAGCAACTATGTGGGCACGTATGGTGGCTTGATGGCCAGCGTATTTAATATTGTGAAGAGCAATGGGCGCATTCGCCTTTATGCCGTACGTGCCGCCTTCAGCTTTGGCAGTATGATGGCCATCTGGTCGTGCCTCGCCTTTCGGTTGGCACAGGCTCCGTTCTTCTCGGGTAGCGAGATGGTAGGAACGTTAGGGTTGTGCGGCATTGCTGGAGCCATAGCGGCAAGCGGTGTGGGCAAGCTCGTTAACCAATGGGGCATAAGAAAGATGAGCATTTATGGAGCCTGCTTGCAACTTGTGGCGTGGGCTACGGCCTATCTGTTTGGCGACACCTTCATAGGGCTTGTGGTGGCTATCATCTTGGTGGACATAGGCTTGCAATGTCTGCAACTAAGCAATCAGAGTGGCTGCATTCAGGAGATGCCTCAAGCCTCCAACAGGGCCAACACCATCTTCATGACCACATATTTTATAGGCGGCTCCTTTGGCACCTATTGTGC
>CAKQEI010000132.1 GCA_934230115.1 uncultured Prevotella sp.
GCTCCGTTCATTCTGAAACTGGCGAAAAAGAAAGATTTGACCATCAACCTGCGGCATCTCATGGATTTCGGTAAGAAAAAATTCCCGGTGGATGTGAAAGCCCTGAACACCGGTGATGTGGTGCACAGCATGGAAGAACTGATGCCGATTGCATTTCAGTTTGTGTGATAGCTAGAAATGAGTTTTTTGACGAATTGAAATGAAATTCTGAGATTGATGTTTTTCGGTTGCTATGGTAAAATAAAGAGAATAAAGCACATGACGGCTGAAAAGACTTGCTGCCATTCGGAGGAAAGAAGGCTGAAAGATGCATTTTAAACGTACAGAAATCCAAAACTTCAAGAGCATTGAAAAAATGAGCTTGAATTTTTCTTCGGGTGTTAATCTGCTGATTGGCGACAACGGCGTTGGCAAAACGACGGTATTGGAGGCATTGGCACTTTCGGTTCAGACTTACTTCAGCCGGATGAATGACATCACGAAAAAGGGAATTACCCAAAAGGATGTCCGTTTTACCAGTAGCCTTGTTGGTGATGCTTCCCAGCATCGGATGTACTATACACCAACAACGATCAAAAGCACGGTTGAGCTTGGTGGAGTTGAGTATTCGAGTGAAATATCCAGAGAGGATGAAACGAATGCTACTCGTACAAAGTATGCAGGCAAGGAACTTGCGACTGCGGGCAGAGAGCTTCTTAATTCTCAGACGGAAATTCTTCCAGTGATTTGTTATTTCAGCACATCGCGTGTTGTAGATACGCAAAAAGCATCTACGAGTTCAGTGGGAAAGAACAAGTTAAATGACCGCAGATGTGGTTATATGGACTGCTTGAATGCGACGCTTGCTCGAAAGGCTCTTACAGACTGGGCCTTTAAGATGGCAATGGCAGAATATAAAAAAGGAATGCCGATTGCTGAATATGAGGCGTTCAAAAAAGCGGTCGGCACCTTTATGCAGAAGATGAATGACCTGGATGAGATTCCGCTGGTGGAGTATACGCGCGATTTTGAGGATATTACCTATACCGAAAATGGAAAAACGATGCTGGTCAATTATCTGAGTGCCGGCTATCAATCTCTTCTGTGGATGCTGATGGAGATTTCGTTCCGTATTGCGTTACTGAACCCGGAAATGTCTGATTACAATCAGGCTGAGGGAATCGTATTGATTGACGAAATCGATATGCATCTTCATCCGAGATGGCAATGGAAGATTCTGGACGCATTGCACAGCTCTTTCCCGAAAGTTCAGTTTATCGCAGCAACGCATTCGCCAATCATTATTTCGTCCTTTAGGGATGCAAAGCTATTGTCCATAGGGCAAAATGGCGTAGAAGAGCTCAGCGGAGCGTATGCCTACTCGATTGATGATGTTGTGGCGTACAAGCAGGGAAGCTCTGGCATTCCGCAGGAGCTTTGGCAACGAAAGAAAGAATTTGAAGATGCATTCTACCAGAGAGATAAGCAAAATTCGCAAAAGGCACTGGATGGGATGAAAGAGCTTTTTGGCGAAGATAATACAGAAGTGAAGCGCGCAGAAGCGAAAATGCGGATGAGAAAGAACTGGAACTGAAATGATCTACGTTAAAAAGAGTTCATGTCCAGAAGATATTCAGAAAGACTTTGATCTCCAAAAAGCAAAACCTGAATGGAATGACATACCAGAAGAACCCAATAAGGAACAGGCCAGAATACTGAGAGAGGAATTTTTTGACAAGCTCAATAAGGACCAACTCAGAGATGCTCTTATAAAAGAACAACACGGACTGTGCGTATATTGTATGTCCCGCATAGAGAATACAGCGGAAAGCACAGTGATAGAGCATTGGTATCCTCTGAGTAAGAGCAAGGAAAAAGCTCTCCAATACGAAAATCTGTTCGCTTCGTGCTACGGCGGCCAAAAAGAGACCGTGAAGGGAGTACATAGAATCTGCTGTTGCGATGCTAAGAAACATGATGCGTCTATTAAAGTTGACCCACGCAATGAGCGGATGATGGAAAATATTGTATACTATTCGGATGGATGGATCGATTTCTCGGAGAGCTATGCAACCGCTAAAATCCGGAATACGCTTCGTGGAGACTTGTGGTATCATCTTGGACTGAACGGCAGTGTCAAAAATGATGGAGCCATGCTGGCAGATACCACGACAGAACTCGTGAAGAAGCGGAAGGATGCGTATGAAGCGGCAGAGGATATGCTGATGGTTCTGGATGAGGATAATGAATTATC
>CAKQEI010000133.1 GCA_934230115.1 uncultured Prevotella sp.
ACGACATCGTTAATGTAAAGAGTGGTTACGGTCGTAACTACCTCATTCCCCAGGGCAAGGGTGTAATCGCATCTGAGTCAGCAAAGAAGGTTCTCGCTGAGAACTTGAAGCAGCAGGCTCACAAGCTCGCTGCCATCAAGGCTGAGGCTGAAAAGAAGGCTGAGCAGCTCAACGGTGTTGAGCTCGTTATCGCTGTTAAGGTTAGTGCTACTGGTGCTACTTACGGTTCGGTTAACGCTGCTATCGTTGCTGCAGAGCTCGCTAAGAAGGGCATTGAGATTGACCGCAAGATCATCACAATGCGCGACATCAAGCACGTTGGCGACTTCGAGGCTACTATCCACTTCCACAAGGAGGTTGAGGTTAAGGTGCCTGTTAAGGTAGTTGCTGAGAACGCAGTTGTAGAGGCTCCTAAGGCTGAAGAGGCTGAGGTAGAGGCTCCTAAGGCTGAGGAGAACGCTGCTGAGTAATTTTCTTAGACAGTAAGTCAGAAAAAAATAATAAAGGAGACAAACGCTTGTTGAGAGTGTTTGTCTCCTTTTTTGATTTTTGAATTTTGAGTTTTGAATTTTCAGAACCCTAAATCACCACCAACTCAAAATTCAAAATTGAACAATTCAAAATCGGCTTTGCCGATAATTCAAAACTCAAAATTCAAAAATCAAAACTCTACACAAGTCCCGTGTTCAACAGATTATCCATTGTGTTTTGTATTCTTATTCTATGCTTGTCGGAATAATAAATGCTCATTATTCGACGGGGTTCAAACTCAGAAGGTGAGAGGGCAAGAGCCACATGACCCATGGTGCGACGAAGATTAAGCTCCACACAGGGGTGAAGGAGGAAACCAGAGCCACTATTCTTGGCCACAGCCATCATGTCGATGCCGAAGGGACCGTAGTAGACTCCATTCATCAAAGGTTGCAGAATGGTCTGTATCTGCTGGCAGATGGTGTCGACAAGCGCGAGGTCGACATATTGCGACAACATCTCGCGCTTGTCGTTCTCCGTGGCACATATACTTCCGGTATAGGCACCAGCACGTGTGTCGAAGAGAGAGAGACCAGAATAGACTATACCCTTGTCGGGAGTGCTCTGAAACTCCATACCAAAGTCGTAGACCTTAGCATAGAACGGCTCCACCATTATTCCACCTTGCTGGCGAATGACGTTTCTCAGCCATCCCACAGTATGCTCGTCAGGCTCTGGAGTATTAATATAACGTATGCCTCTGCCACTGCAACTCCAAGGCGATTTAAGCACACTCCTGCCATACTGACCAATCATAGCCAAAGTCTTCTGCTCAGAATCGCAATACACACTCTCACCCACCACCGAAGGATTGGCATCGTGAAGCAAAGGAAGCAGATGCTCAGAGGCAAACTGACGACTGCTCATCTGGCGTATGGCAGCAAGGGCGGCATCGTCGGGCAGGAACTGCTGCAGAGAGGATTGAGCGCGAAGCAACTGGCCTCTTACGGCAACGTCCCATCCCCACGGTTCAATCTTAACAGCCGAGGAAGTGTCGAGAGCGAGATTGCGGAGATCGTCGAGGGTGACAAACAGCACATCGTGGGCATATTTACGAATATGCCGAACAGCCTCAACGGCAGCCTCAACATCGTCCACCACCACCATGTCGCCATCATCAGCCCAAATGACAGGAATAAAACTCAAGTCGGCACGCATCTGGCGTCCGGCATGTGGGGGTGTGAAGCGTGGCATGTTCATAGCCAGCGCAATGTCGTGTTCAGGATTGAATATATGAAGTCGCATTATAAATTTTGTTTTGCTTTATTGACGTGCAAAGTTAGAGTTTTTATCAAGAACAACAAAATAAATGGACATAAAAAAAGTGTTGACGATGGAGTTCATGACGCTCCACGGTCAACACTTTTGAAATTATTAATTTTTAGTTGTTAGTTATCAATTACAACTGTGCATGGAATCACCCGTTAATCAATAATTACGAATTATTACATAGTTCCCAGCCAATGAATAATCAATAATCAGTGATTAAAAATTATCACATGGTTTTGCCAAGTCCTATTAATAACTAATAATTAACAACTAATCATTTTATTTAGATCTGCTCGCTCCAGTCCTCCTGGCTCTTACGAACGTAAGTCTGGTAGCGGAGCTTAGCCATCTTCTCTGCC
>CAKQEI010000134.1 GCA_934230115.1 uncultured Prevotella sp.
CTGATAATCAGCCACTTAACCAAATTTTATTAGTTATATTACGTTAATTAACTCTCTCATTTTCAATCGATTACATTAGAATTAACAGAGTATTGTTATATACTACTTGGGGAAGTATTATTATATACGTTATACTTTGGCTTTGATAACGTTATTTCCCGTTTTGCTCCGGGAAAGGCCCCTGTGGTGAACTGAATAGTCACGCTCAGGATATTAAAAGTTAAAATTTATAGTGTTGCGGTATTAATGTAAAATACAAACGTTTACAATGCTAAATTTAAGAATTTTGATAGAAAATTGATTTATGTCATTGATTTATGTCATAACTTTGCGGCAGAAAAAGAGATGAAACGGTTACTGAGAATAAAATAGTCTTAAACCAAAAAGAAAATAAAACGAATTATCATTAAAGCCTAAAACGATGAAGCATTCATACAAATTCGGATTGGCAATGATGCTGCTCACAATGATGAGCAATGCCAACGCCCAGGACGTGGCACTGAAGACCAACCTCTTGGGATGGGCTACAACATCGCTCAATGCAGGCATTGAGATAGGAACGGCAGAAAAGCAGACTGCACAGCTATTCGCCACACTCAACCCGTGGGAGTTCTCCGGCGGCAAGAGGGTGAGAATATGGAACGTGGAGCCGGAATACCGATGGTGGACATGTCTGCGTTTCGGAGGAAGTTTCTTCGGAGTGCATGCTCTCGCCGGCGAGTACAACGTGAAGAACGTTGACCTGCCCTTCGGCATACTGCCAAAGACCAAGGAGGGTCGCCACTACGAGGGATGGTATATAGGAGCCGGCGTCACCTACGGCTACCAATGGTTGCTGTCGCGCCACTGGAACCTGGAGGCTTCGCTTGGCATAGGCTACGCCTACAGCCCTTATAAGCTCTACGGTCGATGCGACCGCTGTCTGAAGAAGGACCACCGCAACTACGTGGGACCCACCAAGGTTGCACTGAGCTTGGCTTATATGTTTTAGAGAATATCGCCAACAAAATAATCGAAATCGTAAACACTATTACCCCATTATAACATATTAACGTTATGAGCACGAATTCATTGACACGCATCCTTCTGTCAGGCTTTGTGGCAGCTGTTTCGAGCAGCACAGCCATGGCGCAGTCGATAGCCTCTGGCGCAGTGACGATAGACAGTGTACAGACGCAGATAGTGGACAGCCGGGTGGACGTGGCTTTCAAACTCAACCTTGACAACTTGAAGCTCAAGGCTGAACAGCAGCTCGTTCTTACCCCGATGCTTGTTGCCGATGGCGACACATTGGCACTTTCGCCAATTGTCATCAACGGCAGGTCGAAGCAGATTCGAATGGAGCGCAACGGTGAGCTGGCTTCGCACCGCACCGACCGACGCCAACCTATAGTGGTGCGCCGCAAGAACGGCACACAGCAAAGCATAAACTACAGTCAGACCGTGAACCGAACGCGACCCATCGAGGCTGAGCAGGTGCAACTGCTTACCGCTCAGGACCTGTGTGGATGTGGCGACATCGAGAACCTTGAAAGCTCGCTGATTGCCAACGTGGAGAATCCTGCGGCTTGGACTCCTGCCATAGCTTTCGTGAAGCCGGCTGCCGAGGCTCGCAAGCAGCGCGCCGAGAAGGGCGAGGCTTACCTAAGCTTCCGCGTAAACAAGACCGACATCGTGGTAGACCTGTTCGACAACTCACGCGAATTGGCAAAGATTACAAAGACCATCGACCTTGTGCGCGAGGACAAGAACGTGCAGATTACGGGCATCAACATTCATGGTTTTGCCTCGCCCGACGGTCCTTACGCCAACAACGAGCGATTGGCTCGCGAGCGTGCCGCTTCGCTAAAGAATTATGTGGCAAATCTTTATCCTATCAACGCCAAGCTGTTCAGCTCAAACTCTACACCTGAGGACTGGAACGGATTCCGCCGCAAGGTGCAGCAGTCTAACTTGGCTAACAAGGAGGAGATAATAAAGATCTCGAACTCGAGCCTTGCGCCCGACGACAAGGACAAGCGCATACGCCAGCTCTATCCACACGACTATGCCGTGATAATGAGCGACATCTATCCGCGCTTGCGCCATAGCGACTACACCGTGAGCTATACGGTAAGGCCTTTCTCGGTTGAGGAAGCCAAACAGATACT
>CAKQEI010000135.1 GCA_934230115.1 uncultured Prevotella sp.
CAGCAAGATAATCGACGAGGAATATAAGGAAGGCGTATACGTAGGCTACCGTTGGACTGACAAGAACAACATCAAGCCAACCTTTGCCTTTGGTCACGGATTAAGCTACACTACGTTCAGCATGAGCAATCTTCGACAGTCGGCAAAGGAAATGACTCGCGACGGCAAGCTGACATTCACAGTCACAGTGAAGAATACTGGCTCGAAACGTGGAGCAGAGACTGTGCAGCTTTATATAAAAGACATAAAGTCGTCAGTCGACCGTCCCGTAAAGGAACTCAAGGGTTTCAAGAAGGTATGGTTGGAGCCGGGCGAACAGAAGGATGTTGATATGACCATTGACAACAATGCCCTTGCTTACTATGATGAGACTACAGGCACATGGAAATCGGAGGATGGAGAGTTTGATGCTCTCGTTGGAAACGCCTCGGATAATATAATGCTGAAGAGTAGATTCATGTTGAAGTAGAGGAATAAATATCTTTAGCCATTAAAAAGCAACATAAATAAAAACCTAAATACCTAAATTTATGAGTAAATCAAAGTTATTATTAACAGCAGTCGCCTTGTCGCTGTCGACATCGCTCTATGCCCAGAACCAAAAGTTCACGGGTACGGTAGTTGACACAAACGGCGAACCTATCATCGGAGCAACAATCAAGGTAAAAGGCTCTAAAGAGAACGCAATAACCGACATTGATGGTAATTTCTCCATCGCGGCAAATCCCGGACAGACTCTTGTCGTCAACTATATCGGTTTCAGTCAGCTTGAGACTAAGGTGGCCAACAATATGAAGCTCACGTTGAGTGAAGACCGCCAAACGCTCAACGATGTCGTTGTTGTGGGATATGGTGTGCAGAAAAAGAGTGTAGTGACTGCTTCTATCGCCAAGGTCAGTGCCGATGACTTAGCTGGTACAGCTCCTGTGCGTGTGGACAATGCCCTTAAGGGTCTGGCATCAGGTGTCACAGTTACGTCTGCCTCTGGTCAACCTGGTGCTGCATCTCAGGTGCGCATTCGTGGTATCGGCACAATCAACGATTCCAACCCACTATACATTGTCGACGGAATGCCTATTGAGGGCGGTATTGATTATCTTAATCCGAGCGACATTGAGTCAATCGAGGTGTTGAAGGATGCTGCCTCAGGAGCAATCTATGGTACACGTGCCGCCAATGGTGTGATACTTGTCACAACAAAGGGTGGCGAGAAAGGCAAGGTGCGCGTAAACTACAACTTCTCTTATGGTTGGCAAAACCCATGGAAACATCGTGATGTGCTCAATGCCACCGAGTATGCGGTTATGATGAACGAGGGACTTGTTAACGCAGGGCAGGCTCCTATTTATGACGACCCATATAGTTTCGGTAAGGGAACAGACTGGCAGGATGAGATATTCAACGACAATGCCGGTGTGATGAGCCACGAGGTGAATATGAGTGGAGCTTCCGACCGTGTGAACTATTATTTGTCTTTGGGTTATTTTCATCAGGATGGTATTGTTGGAGGCAATTACGACCGTTCCAACTATAGTCGTCTTACCATGCGCAGCAACACTACATATACAGTGTTTGACGCTCAGAAGGAACGCTCGTTGTTCAACAAACTCTCTGTTGGCGTAAACCTCTCCTACGCTCGCGTAAGCAGCAAGTCGATTGAAGCCAACTCGCAGTGGGGCTCGCCTCTTGGTTCTGCTCTCTACCTCTCGCCGATACTTACTCCTACTGTAAGCGGAGCTGAAGCCGACGCACAGGCCTCACTCTATGGTAGCCAGTATATGCTCTACGACAAACAGGGACGTATGTTTACCATTCCAGGTAGTTCGTATCAGGAGATGAACAATCCTCTCGCCATGCTTTCATTGCCTGGTGACAACAATTGGAGTCATAAGTTTGTTGCCAATTTCTCAGGCGACCTTAACATTGGCTATGGATTGAAATACCGTATAAGCTATGGAGCCGACCTCTCTTTCTGGGGA
>CAKQEI010000136.1 GCA_934230115.1 uncultured Prevotella sp.
TACCAATTCATATCGCTCACCAACTTCGGTACAGCCTTCGGCATGGGCTTGCTCGTGATAGTGTTTATGGCAAGCCAGGGCTACTATGCTGCCCCACTTATCGGACTGATAGGTGCTTGTTGCGGATGCGTGTGCTCCACCCGACTGATGCAACGGTTTGTGCTGAAGGCCTATCCGCAGTATGCCACCGAGGATGCCGTGTCGGCTGAGGATATAGAAGAAGAAAAGGAAGAAGACGAGAAGAGCGAGAAGACAGTCTTCATACGCTTGCTCAACGCCATGCTCGATGGTGGACGAAGTGGTGTAGAGGTGGGCGTTGCCATTATCCCCGGTGTGCTTATCATCTCTACCTTTGTGATGATATTCACATTCGGAGCCGGAGCCGACGGAACATACAATGGCTCAGCCTACCAAGGCGTGGAACTGCTGCCTTGGCTTGCCAACAAGGTAGACTTTGTGTTTGAATGGCTGTTTGGATTCCACGATCCTCATCTTGTGGCATTCCCTATCACAGCTCTTGGTGCCGTGGGAGCAGCCTTAAGTCTTATACCAGGCTTTATCGCTCATGGTTGGATCGACGGCAACGCCATCGCCGTATTCACAGCCATCGGTATGTGCTGGAGTGGATTCCTTAGCACCCATACAGCCATGCTCGACTCCATAGGCTATCGCGACCTTACGCCCAAAGCCATCATGGCACATTTCTGTGGAGGTCTGGTTGCAGCCATCAGTGCACACTGGATGTTCTTTCTGTATATGTGTGTCGCAGGATAAAAAAGTAGCGGAGGTATGAGGCCTCCGCTACTTTTTTTTTTACTATCTTGAATTTCTTATAATCTCTCCAGCCTTTGATTTCTCACTGTCGAATGTCAATACGTTGTAGATATCTGTGGCATTCTGCGGGTCGACAATATGTGGAGCCATCATTCTAAGTGCTTTCAGTTGCTTGTCGCCAAAGGTGAATATCCGCATCATGCGGGCTGTCTGGGCACAAGAATAATAACAGCCGAGACTTGCCACTTGCAGCAAGTCGAACTTGTTATCGTCGAAGCTTGCATTCTTCACCTTATTATATAATATTGAGAAGGAAGCATCGTCGAGACAATAGCCTATTGGCACTTCAGGACCAACTATTACTCCTGCACCTGCACCACAAGAAGGATGAGAGGGAGGAGCAGGTTGCTGAACGTTGTCATCCACATAGCTCATATTATAGGCAACAACCCTTCCATTCAGGTCAAAGCCTACAACGATACGCTTGCTCTCGCCTGTTAAGGCATTCATCTTGTAGAACTCCCATCTGTCGCCGTAAGCGTCGAAGCTTGTAAGCTTAGGCTGCCCCATTATTTCAATCACTTCTTGCTTGGTCATACCACGCTCTACTATCTTCTTAGTCTTTGCCGAAGCCGAGAGACATACGGCAAACATCATAAAGCTTGTGACAATAAGTGCCATCCATTCATTTCTCTTCATAAGCAATATTCGTTTTTTGAAAATTATTGTTTGCTTTAATTTTTACGCTTGCAAAAGTAGCTTATTCATTTCGGACGGAATGGAGAAAATTCCCTATTAGTTGAGGGGAAAATCCCTAAAAACTATAAAAGTTGTCACAAAAATATATTTCACACGTTATATATATGAACCCACTTTTTAAAAGTGGGCTCAAATATAAATTTATAACTGAAAATGAACGAAAGTTTAAGTATTCACTAAAAATAATAAACAATGAACAACTCGTTAAAAAATAAGATTGTCTACGAAACCATAGATTTCGTAATCTTTTTAGTTGTCTTTTGCATAACAGAGGCTATCATCGACCTCGTTATGGGTTGGGACTTATGGAACCTTTCAATCAGAACCACAAGTCAAGTAATGACTGTCATCTGCATAGCATGTGGCGTAAATGGCTTGGTGTTTACTTTTATAGGAC
>CAKQEI010000137.1 GCA_934230115.1 uncultured Prevotella sp.
AAGAAGGAGTTGGCACTACTCTACTTCCCCTCTGCCGAACCTCACACGGCTGTCAACCGTCTGATGTCGTGGGTGAAAAGATGCAAGCCTTTGCACATGGCTCTCATTGCGCAGGGCTACAAGAAGACAGCCAAGTGGCTCTCGCCACGGGAAGTGGCACTTGTGGTGGAGCATTTGGGGGAACCGTGAGCAATGTTGAATGTTGAATGGTTGCCGTTGGCAATGTGGAATGTTGAGTGTTGAATGTGGAATGGTCGGCGTTGGCAATGTTGAATGTGGAATGTTGAATGTGGAATGGTCGGCGATGCCGATGTGGAATTATTGAATGAAGAATGAATTAATTCAACACTCAACACACTCAAAAAATCAAAAACTCAAAACTTAAAACTCTCAATCGCACGCAATCGCAGGCAATCGCAGGCAACGTATAAGAACGTACTAACGACATTTGCAAATGTGGTAACTTTGCATTGTCAAAAAAACGAGACAAGCGCGCGTCCCGAACTAATCCCGAAGGAATCCCGAAGCTTTGACGAAGGAATAAGACTATGACTTCAAGGAGCTTTGACGAAGGAAAAAGACTATGACTTCAAGGAGCTTTGACGAAGGAAAAAGACTATGACTTCAAGAAGCTTTGACGAAGGAAAAAGAATATGACTTCAAGAAGCTTTGACGAAGGAAAAAGACTATGACTTCAAGGGGCTGGGCTGACGGAAGAAACCGGAAGGATAAGACAAACAAACAAGTATGTATAACCCTTTAAAAAAACAGTTACAATCATGAGCGAAACAAAAAAGAATGAGACTCTAAAAACTGTACTTCAGTTTATCGTAAGCGTGCTCACGGCACTACTCGCAACACTCGGAGTGCAGAGCTGCAGGTGAAGGAGTTTTGAATTTTGAGTTTTGAATTTTGAATTGTCGGCAAAGCCGATTAGGAGTTAATCAATTCTGAGTTTTGAATTTTGAATTTTGAATTATCGGCAAAGCCGATTAGGAGTTAATCAATTTTGAATTATGAATTGATTAATCAAAATTCAAAAAAAATAATTCAAAACTCAAAATTCAAAACTCAAAACTCAAAATTCAAAACTCAAAATTGCGCAACGCGCAATAATTCAAAACTCAAAATTCAAAACTCAAAACTCATAATTCATTATGGCAAGAATTATTCCTATCGATGTCATTAAGGGCATCAGCGGCAAGTACGGCAACGGTTCAAACGACTACTTCGCCACCAACAAGTCAAGCAACAAGGTAAGACTCGCTAAGCTCGTCAACCCCTACACCGGTCCAGCCACCGAGAAGCAGTTGGCACAGCGCGAGAAGTTCGCTACCAAGCAGGCTGCCTGCACGGCATGGCTCAACGCCAACCGCCCGAACGAGAAGAACGGCATAAAGGGCACAGCCGACTATCAGCTCGTACAGAAGATGAAGCGTGCCTACGCCTTCTCCAACATCAACCAGGTGCTCTACAAGTACATGGACGAGCAGGGCAACATCAAACTGCCTAACGCCCTCGGCGACAATACGCCTTCGGGCTCGCCAAGCTCCGGACCGTCGAAGCCAGGCTCATCAAACTCTGGCAATACCGACTCAGGCACCACAGACTCTGGCACCACCGACTCTGGCAATACCGACTCAGGTTCAACTGGCTCGCAAGGAGGCGGCGAGGGAAGTGGAGAGGACGGAAGCGAGGGTTAGCCTAATGCCGCCCGGCTCAGCCGCTTGCCTAAGCAAGTGAACGCCCTGGGGTGACCAACCAACTACCAATGCGGAGGGAGTGTCAAAACGCAAATAATGCGGGCTGAAAGCCCAATTTCTCCATA
>CAKQEI010000138.1 GCA_934230115.1 uncultured Prevotella sp.
ATGACGGGCAAGGAGGTCACTCCCGAGTCGATAAGCAAGGCTATAATTGCCGAGGCTGAGGAGCAGGTGAAGCCTAATGTAAAGCGTGGCAAGGGTGGCAGCATATTGTCGAGAATAGCAGAGATTGTGAAGTTCTGCATAAAGACAGTTGCGCTTATAAGCTTCTCTGCGTTGACAGCCTTTGCCTTGGCTTATCTCATCTTCTCGATAGCCTATGCCGTGGTAGGCGAACCGTTCATCCGACTCTTCACCAACGACGACATTACCCTAAGTTTTATGGCCTCTATACCTTACATGAAGTTCTATATAGTAGTGTCGGCTTTGTGTTGTTTCATAGCAGCTCTGTTGCCGTTGCTCCTTATCGTCCGTTCTTTTAAGTCAGACCCCAAGCCAATGCGGACAGGCATTATAGCTATGCTTTCGGGCATTTGGATTGTGGCGATGACGTTAGGCTTCATTATTTTTGTGATGATAGGCATACAGATGCAGAAGAAAAGCAGAGAATACTATAGGTTAGAAAATACGCACAATGGTATCTATATGGACAGCAACAACTGGGATTTGATTTCGCAGAATGGCTGGAATATAGAAGTTGCCAAGAACTTTGGCGAGACCATTTATGGTTGGTCGGACGAAGACCCTTTGTGTATGGATATGAATCCTATACGCATCAGGGCAGACAAGAGCAACCAGCCTATAGAGTTTGCCATGAGCCGCAAGGAGGCTAAGGAAGAGGGCGACTATAAGCTTGAGTGTCTTTCGAGTTGTTCGGTTGTTGATGCTACGCTTAGCGTGTGGAGCGAGGGCAAGTGTATCTCGCAGTTGCGTCTCGACGGCTATGGCTCAGCCTCAAACATTCCGCTCAAGGGATTGTTGTGGGAGGAAAGTCGCAAGATACCATTATTGTGCCAGCAAAACGACAGTACCACATGGGTGGACGATGTTGTCCGTAATGACGACTGGCGTTATCTCTCTACCGCTCCATTCCATCATAAAGGCGGAATACTGGAGTATCGTCTGCGCATAGGCCAGCACGATGTCAAGGACATTGTGACCAATGGAGGATATGTGAAGATGGTGCACGAGGGTTTAAGGAAACAGTAGAAACATCCAACTAATCTTTCTTACTTATGAAAACAAAGTATCTTTTACCGTTATTGCTTCTCCTCCTCTTTAATGTGATAGGGGGAGCAGCACAAAACGCCAAGACCGACAAGCCCAAGCGTACTGTAATGCTGGGACAGATTGTCAAGGACTCGTTCACGGGTGTGAGGCTTAAGGCTCATGTCACATTGATGCGCCAGGACAGTACGGTGGTCGACACAATCACCTGCGAAGGATTGTATGGTAACTATTTTGCAAGCTTTGAAGTGGAGGCTAAGCCTGCGAAATATATTGTCAAGGCAGAGTGTGAGGGCTATGCCACCAACTGTCAAGACTACGAGATTAAGCGCGTGGCACGCAACCGCGGCTTCAAGATGCCCGACCTTAACCTGAAGAAACTCGCCCAAAGCGACATATATAAAGAGGTGGACTTGGATGGAGTGGTGGTTACGGGCACCAAGGTGAAGTTCACCTATCGTGGCGACACACTCGTGTATAATGCCAGCGCCTTCAACGTGCCCGACGGCTCGATGCTCGACGCCCTTGTGCGCCAGTTGCCTGGAGCCGAGATCAAGAGCAATGGCGACATCTATGTGAATGGCAAAAAGATTGACTACCTCACGCTCAACGGCAAGGACTTCTTCAAGGGCAACAACAAGATTATGCTCGACAATCTGCCTCACTACACGGTACAGGACCT
>CAKQEI010000139.1 GCA_934230115.1 uncultured Prevotella sp.
CGGAATCGGTAGACGCGCTGGTCTCAAACACCAGTGGAGCAATCCATCCCGGTTCGATCCCGGGTCTGGGTACAAGCAAAACGGCTAAGAAGTTGAACAAACTCTTAGCCGTTTTCTTTTTTTATGCCGCAAAAAGCAAGAATTGTACAAAAAAAATGGAGAAATAATACATCCGACGCATCATAAACCAGTTTTTATTCATATCTTTGCCAATATTAAAAAAAACAACCAAAAATCCTTAAACCACAATATTTATGAAACTATCCATTACTCTACTTGCCGGCATGCTCTGCATGGCAACACCAACACTTGCCGAAGACGACACACCCAACTTAAATGTAGACCTGCTGACACGCATCAGCTACCTGAACGACCGTGTGGACAATCAGATAAGACACGACGCATCAGGATTCAAGGGCGAATACTTCCTGCTGAGTGTCAGCGGACAGCTGAACGACCGAATCTCCTACGCATGGCGACAGCGAATAAACCAGAAGAAGGAAAACCACGAGATGTTTGACGCCACCGACTGGCTGTATGTCGACTATAAGATGAACAGCCACTGGAATGTAGCAGCCGGAAAGCAAGTGGCTATGGTGGGAGGCTATGAGTACGACCGCTGCCCTATCGACATATATCTGTCTTCGGAATTCTGGAACAACATAGCACCATTCCAATTTGGAGCGAGTGCCACCTACACCACCAACAACGGCAAGAGCCGCTATACGGCACAGGTGACACAAAGCCTGTTCAACACCCCTGACAACCGCGACATGCTTGCCTATCATCTTCACTGGGCAGGCAACTACGGATGGCTGAACACTCTATATTCGGTCAACATGATAGAATATACACCCAAGCATTTCATATCATACATAGCCCTCGGCAACAAGTTCAACGCAGGCAACGCCTCGCTTGAGCTTGACTTCATGAACCGTGCAGCAAGCCACCAGACATTCCTGCTGAAAGACTGCTCGGTGATGGCGCGACTCGACTACAGACTAATACCGCAGCTCGGACTCTACGGCAAGTTCACATACGACGTCAACCGTACCGACTCGGATGCCGACATGTGTGTGCATTCGGGCACAGAGATGACAGCCTATGGCGGAGGAGTAGAGGTATTCCCAATTAAAGGCAGGTCGGACGTGCGTGTAAGCCTCGGTATGTCGCATTCAACGGGTACCAACAGCAACCCCTCAGGCACATTGACAGACAACCAGACCACCGTGCGCTTAGCATTTGTAGCCAAGCTGCATCTGCTGTCGTGGAAAAGCAAATAGGTTTATTATTAATGTTAAATGTTAAATGTTAAGTGTTAAGTGTTGAATGTTAAGTGTTAAGTGTTGAATGGTTAATAATTAATGAGCTATGAGTAAGAACAATCAAAAAAGCAAGCCACTCATTCCGAGTGGCGTATGGTGCATAACATCTGTAGTAGTGCTCTTCGGTTATCTTGGCATGGTGATGGGAGTACCCAACATGCTCAACACAATAATGAAGACAGCCCACGACCTATTACTCAACACGGTGTTCTACTTGATGAGTATATGCGTGATAACGGGTGCTATAGGCAAGGTGTTTGTAGAGTTTGGCGTGGTGGCATTGCTTGAGCGCACACTAAGACCATTGATGCGCCCTATATTCAATCTGCCAGGCGTAACGTCGTTGGGAGCCGTTATGACATTCCTCTCGGACAACCCAGCCATTATCTCGCTCGCACACGACAAGCGTTTTGCAAGCTACTTCAAGAAATACCAATTCATATCGCTCACCAACTTCGGTACAGCCTTCGG
>CAKQEI010000140.1 GCA_934230115.1 uncultured Prevotella sp.
AACAAAGCCGAATAATAATGATGCTGGCAGAAGCTCTGCATATTGATGCAGAAAGGGCACTCAACTTGTTTTACACAACTAATGTTTATCAGCAACTGTCCGACCCGAAATATGGTTTACAGCTTATGAGCGACGACTATATTCTCGAAAATCTCATAGAGGAGCTGAGGGAAACACAATAACATTATACGACACCTTGAGAACAAGTATTATATATTATTTCAGGACAGCAAGGGCGTGAAGCACGAACCGATACGCACGGACGAGTATACGGGCAAGCGGTTCGTGTTTGAATAACTCAAAATCGCCAACGGCGACAATTCAAAATTCAAAATTCAAAACTCCAATTTACCATGCCTCCAGTTTATCCGCTATCTCCGGCATCTTGTCCTTTGTGAACACCGGATTCCTGCCTTCCTTCTTCTGCTTGCGGTAGTCCTGCAGCAGGAACACGGCCTGGCGCGAGAGCAGCACTATGGCCACAAGGTTGCAGAGGGTGAGAAGAGCCATTGTGATGTCGGCAAAGCTCCACGCAAAGTCGAGCGACACCACGGCTCCCGTCATCACCATAGCCGCCACGGCAAGGCGATAGACAAACACGCCGAACTTGGAGTCCTTGATGTACCTCACGTTGGTCTCGCCATAATAGTAGTTGCCGATGATGCTGCTGAAGGCAAAGAGCCATATCATCACAGCCACAAAAGGATTGCCTATGCTTCCTATCTCGTGGGTCAAGGCGTCCTGCGTGAGCTGGATGCCGTTGGAGGCCGACACGTCCACTCCACTCACAAGGATGATGAAGGCCGTGCATGAACACACCACCAATGTGTCGGTGAACACGCCCAACGCCTGTATCAAGCCTTGCTTCACGGGATGGCTCACGGTAGCAACGGCAGCCGCATTAGGCGCACTACCCTCGCCCGCCTCGTTGCTGAAGAGGCCGCGCTTGATGCCCTGTATGACGGTAACGCCAAGCACTCCACCCGCCGCCTGGTTGAATCCGAAGGCGTTCTCCACAATGGTGAGCAGCACCTTGGGCAAAGACGTTATGTTCCACACCACCACGCCCACGGCTATCAGGAGATAGACCACAGCCATCACGGGAACAACGGTTGAGGAGAACTTTGCCACTCTGTGTATGCCGCCAAAGATGATGAGCAGAGTGAGGGCCGTGAGCACCATGCCCATAGTGGCAGGCTCTATGCCGAAGGCCTTCTGCCAAGCCAGGCAGATGGTGTTGCTCTGCACGGAGTTATAGGCAAAGCCGAAGGTGATGATCATCAACACGGCAAAGAGTATGCCCATCCATCCCTTGCCCAGTCCATACTTCATGTAATAGGCTGGTCCGCCATAGAAGGAGGTCTGACCCTTGCGCTTGTACAATTGTGCAAGCGTCGACTCGATGAAGGCCGACGACGAACCCAGCAAGGCCAACACCCACATCCAGAACACGGCTCCCGGTCCGCCTATGCTGATGGCTGTTGCCACGCCCGCAAGATTGCCCGTGCCTATTCTGCTTGCCAGCGCCACCACGAATGCCTGAAACGAGGAGATATGCTTCATCTCGCCGTCCACCCTCACGTCCATCGACAGCTCGTCCTGCCCTATCTCCTGGGGATTGACCTTGTCGGGATGCAGCAGCAGCCTCACCATCTCCCTTACGAGACGGAACTGCACGAAACGGGTGCGCAAAGTGAAAAACACGGCACAGCATATCAAAACCGTAATGATGATATACGACCAAAGGAAATCGCTAACCTGAAC